>NZ_FSRS01000001.1:650000-970000 GCF_900142935.1 Rhodovulum sp. ES.010
AGTATCTCGGCTCGGTGGTGCCGCAGTCGGACAACTTCTACGCAACGCTGAACTCGGCGGTCTTCTCTGACGGCTCTTTCGTCTACGTGCCGCCCGGCGTGCGCTGCCCGATGGAGCTTTCCACCTATTTCCGGATCAACGCCGAGAATACCGGCCAATTCGAACGCACGCTGATCATCGCCGACAAGGGCGCCTACGTCAGCTATCTCGAAGGCTGTACCGCGCCCCAGCGCGACCAGTCGCAGCTCCATGCCGCGGTGGTTGAGATCGTGGCTCTGGACGATGCCGAGGTGAAGTATTCCACGGTGCAGAACTGGTACCCGGGCGACGAGCAGGGCCGGGGGGGCATCTACAACTTCGTCACCAAGCGCGCCGATTGCCGGGGTGACCGGTCCAAGGTGATGTGGACTCAGGTGGAAACCGGCTCTGCGGTGACGTGGAAATACCCCTCCTGCATCCTGCGCGGCGATGACAGCCAGGGCGAGTTCTACTCGATCGCCATAACCAACAACTGGCAGCAGGCCGATACCGGCACCAAGATGGTGCATCTGGGCAAGAACACGCGGTCCCGGATCGTGTCGAAGGGGATTTCCGCGGGCCACGCGCAGAACACCTATCGCGGGTTGGTTTCCATGCACCCGAAGGCGAAGGATTCGCGCAACTATACCCAGTGCGACAGCCTGCTGATCGGCAGCGAATGCGGGGCGCACACGGTGCCCTATATCGAGGTGCGCAACAATTCGAGCCGGGTGGAACACGAGGCGACCACCTCCAAGGTGGATGACGACCAGCTGTTCTATTGCCGTTCGCGCGGGATGGACGAGGAAGAGGCGGTCGCGCTGGTGGTGAACGGCTTCTGCAAGGAGGTGCTGCAGGCCCTGCCGATGGAATTCGCGATGGAAGCCCAGCAACTTGTCGCGATCAGCCTGGAAGGCAGCGTCGGCTGATGCGCGAGAAGCACCCCGAACGGGTGGCGCGCCGCGACGGCGAGGCGCCGAACCGCAACGCGGTGATGGCCGACAAGGGGCCGGCCCGCGTCGGGCGTCACCGGGCGCGCGCTTGGCATTATCTCGGCGGAGTGGTCGGCGGCGCGCTGGTCGGTCTGGCGACGATGTCAGCCCCGGTCGGTGCGCTTTTCGGAGGCGAGCCATCCGCGTTCGGCTGGGCGGGGGCGGCGATTATCGCGGCCGGCGGGCTGGTCGTGCTCGGCCTGCTGGCAAGCGTGCTCTGGGCGGCGTTCCGGGGGCGGCATGCCGGGCGGCGCTTCGGGGTGCTGCTGGGAATGATCGTCGGCTTCGGCGGCGGCACAGTGCTTCCGGCGGGATCCTGATCCGCGAGACCTGAGAGTGCAAGAATGAACCCCTGGGAGAAGACACCGATGATCGTGACGACCACCCCAACCGTCGAGGGCAAGACCATTACTGGCTATCACGGGGTGGTCGTCGGCGAGGCGATCCTCGGCGCCAACGTGTTCCGCGACATCTTCGCCGGGATCACCGATATCATCGGCGGCCGGTCGGCGGCCTATGAGCAGTCGCTGGGCGAGGCGCGCAGCACGGCGCTTCGCGAGTTGGAAGAGCGCGCGGCGGCGGCCGGCGGCAATGCCGTGGTCGGCGTCGATCTCGACTACGAAGTCATCAACAACATGCTGATGGTCTCCGCCTCCGGAACCGCCGTCACGATTGCCTGAAGAGGGATGAACATGCTGGAAATCAAGAACCTGAAAGCCTCTCTTGAAGAAGAGGGCAAGGAAATCCTGAAAGGCGTCGACCTGACCGTCGAGGCGGGCAAGGTGCACGCGATAATGGGGCCGAACGGCTCGGGCAAGTCGACGCTGTCCTACGTGCTGGCGGGCCGAGACGGCTATGAGATTACCGACGGCAGTGCCGAGTTGCTGGGCGAGGACATCCTTGAGATGGAGCCCGAGGAGCGCGCCGCCGCCGGTCTGTTCCTGGCGTTCCAGTACCCGGTCGAAATCCCCGGCGTCGGCAACATGACCTTCCTGCGGACGGCCGTAAACGCGCAGCGCAAGGCACGCGGCGAGGAGGAGATGGACGCCGCGAGCTTCCTCAAGGAGATCCGCGCCAAGGCCAAAGAGCTCAAGATCGACGCCGACATGCTGAAGCGCCCGGTCAACATGGGCTTTTCCGGCGGCGAGAAGAAGCGCAACGAGATCCTGCAGATGGCGATGCTGGAGCCGAAGCTCTGTATCCTCGACGAGACCGATTCGGGGCTGGATGTCGACGCGATGAAGCTGGTGGCCGATGGCGTGAACGCGATGCGCGGCGCCGACCGCGGCTTCCTCGTCATCACCCACTACCAGCGGCTGTTGGACCACATTGTGCCCGATGTGGTGCACATCATGGTCAATGGCCGGATCGTGAAGACCGGCGGCGCCGAACTGGCGCTGGAGGTCGAGAAGAGCGGGTATGCGGATCTCGCCGGGGAGGCCGCGTGATGGCGTTGCCGCAGGCGAAACTGACCGCGACCGAGGAACGTCTCGAGACGCTTTCGATGCCCGAGGCGCCCGGCTGGACCCAGACCGCTCGGCAGGGCGCGCTGGCGCGGCTGCGCGCGATGGGGCTGCCGGGGCGGCGCGACGAATACTGGCGCTTCACCAACCCGGCGGATCTGATCGCGCCGGAACCGCTGCCGTCGACGCATCACCCGAAGCAGAAGACGCAGGTCTTCGACCGGATGGACCGCGTGCGGCTGGTCTTCGTCGACGGCGTGTTCGATGCTGATGCGTCGGACGATCCGGCGCTGGGAGGGGTCGAGATCACCCGGCTGTCCGAGGCGCAGGCGCTGGACATCCACTGGGCCGCTGACCTCTACGGCACGCTCGAGGCGCAGGGGCAGGAGCCGGTCGAACGGCCCTTCGCCTCGCTCAACACGGCGTTTGCGACCGAGGGCGTACTGATCCGCGCCACGGGCAAGGCCGAGAAGCCGGTCAACCTGGTCTATCTGCACGAATCGGCCACGTCCGACGCGATCCTGCACCACGTGATTCGGGTCGAGGAGGGCGCCGACCTGACCCTGCTGGAAACCGGGCCGGCGGCGGCGCGGTTCAACAAGGTGATGGAGGTCGACGTGGCCGACCGCGGCGCGTTTCACCACGTGCGCGTGCAGGGGCGCGACCACGACCGCCGCGCCATGACCCACATCTTCGCGCGGCTGGGCGAGGAAAGCCTGTTCAAATCCTGCACGCTGACGATGAACGGCGCGCTGACCCGCAACGAATGCGTGATCCAGCTGACCGGCGACGACGCGAGCGCCCATGTCGCGGGAGCCTGCCTCGGCGATGGCGATTTCCACCACGACGATACGGTGTTCATCACCCATGACGCGGTGAATTGCGAAAGCCGACAGGTGTTCAAGAAGGTGCTGAAGAACGGCGCGACCGGCGTCTTCCAAGGCAAGATCCTGGTCCAGCCCGGAGCGCAGAAGACCGACGGCTACCAGATCTCTCAATCGCTGCTCCTCGACGACGACAGCCAGTTCCTGGCCAAGCCGGAATTGGAAATCTACGCCGACGATGTGGCCTGTTCGCACGGCTCGACCAGCGGAGCGATCGACGAGACGGCGCTCTTCTACCTGCGTTCGCGCGGCGTGCCGCGGGCCGAGGCGGTGGACCTGATGGTGCTGTCCTTCCTTGCCGAGGCGATCGAGGAGATTGAGGAAGAGGCGATCCGCGAGGAGATAACCGAACGCCTCGCGCAATGGCTCTCGCGGCATCGGACCTAGCATATGGCCCTCACCCAAGAACTGTTGGCAACGTGGCGCGGTCCCCGTGAAGCGATGCGCCGGCGATTGCAAGCGGGCAAGCGTGAGGACCGCGCCCTGGCCTATCTGATGCTTGCCTGCTTCCTCATCTTCATGGCGCAATGGCCGCGGCTGGCGCGCGAGGCTTACCTTATCCCCGAGGTGCCGCTGGAGGCGCGGCTGGGCGCCGCGCTTTTCGGATGGATGGCGTTGGCGCCCCTTTTCTTTTACGGAATAGCCGCTTTCAGTCATCTCTTCGCGCAGATGCTGGGTGGGCGGGGCAGCTTCTACGGGGCAAGGCTGGCGCTGTTCTGGGCGCTGCTGGCGACGGCGCCGGCCGTGCTGGCCTATGGGCTGGCGGCCGGGTTCGTTGGTGCGGGTGTCGTGCTGAACCTGCTCGGCTCGGCCCTCGTGGTTGCGTTCTTCGCGATCTGGCTGTTGTGTCTCAAGGAGGCCGAAGCGCCCGTTCATGCCTGAGACACCGAGATATCGCCAGATGCCCAACCCGCGCCCCTCGCTCGTTTCGCTCGCCCGCGACACCGTCACCGACCCCCGCGACGGGGCGACCCGCGTTCTGGCGCTGCATCTCGATGAAGGCACGCTCTGGCAGGCACTGGTCGCCGTGGTCGCCGTCAGCGTATTGCTGACGCAGCTTGGCAATTACATAGTGGCAACGCCGATCGATCCGCTCTTGCCGATCTTCGAGGCGAACCCGTTGCTCGCCGCGGTGATCCAGGGCGGGCTGCTGGTGGTGATGGTGTATGCGATTCACATCATCGGCCGTCGGTTTGGCGGGACCGGCGCCTTCGCCGGCGCGCTGGCGCTGACGGTCTGGCTTCAGGTCATCATGGCGATGCTGCAGGCCGTCCAGATCCTTTTTCTGCTTGTGCTGCCGCCGGTGTCGGGGCTGATAGGGCTGTTTGGGATCGGGCTGTTCTTCTGGCTTCTCAGCCACTTCGTGGCGGTTCTTCACAGCTTCGACTCGGCACTCAAGACCTTCGCCGGTATCGTGATGTCGATGATCGCCATCGTCTTCGGCATGAGCCTGCTGATGTCCATCCTCGGCATAACCCTGGGCGGAGCGCTGACCGATGTATGACGTTGACACCATCCGCGCGGATTTCCCGATCCTCGGCCGCGAGGTGAATAGCAAGCCGCTCGTTTACCTCGATAACGGGGCCTCCGCCCAGAAGCCGCGGGCGGTAATCGACGCTGTGACCCGCGCCTATGCCGACGAATACGCCAACGTCCACCGCGGCCTGCACACGCTGTCGAACATCGCGACCGACAAATACGAGGCGGTGCGGGGAACCATCGCGCGCTTTCTCGGCGCGCAAGACGAGGACGAGATCGTCTACACCACCGGCACGACGCAAGGCATCAATCTGGTGTCCTATGGTTGGGCAGCGCCACGGATGGAGCCGGGCGACGAGATCGTTCTGTCAGTGATGGAGCACCACGCCAATATCGTGCCCTGGCATTTCCTGCGCGAACGCCAGGGCGCAGTGCTGAAATGGGTCGACGTGGACGGGCAGGGCAACCTCGACCCACAGGCGATGATCGACGCCATCGGACCCCGCACGAAACTGGTGGCTGTCACCCACATGTCGAACGTGCTGGGCACAGTTGTCGATGTCGCAGAGATTGTGCGGGGCGCCCGCGATAAGGGCGTGCCGGTGCTGGTGGATGGCTCGCAAGCCGCCGTTCACATGCCGGTCGATGTCGATGCGATCGGCGCCGATTTCTACGCGATCACGGGGCACAAGCTCTACGGCCCTTCTGCCTCGGGAGCGATCCACATCCGCAAGGAGCGGCTGGCGGAGATGCGGCCCTTCCTGGGCGGCGGCGACATGATCCGCGAGGTGCACAAGGACACCGTCACCTACAACGACCCGCCGATGAAGTTCGAGGCGGGCACGCCGGGCATCGTCCAGCAGATCGGGCTGGGGGTTGCGCTCGACTACATGATGGGGGTGGGGATGACGAGCATCGCTGCCCACGAGGCCGAGATCGGCTCTTACGCGATGGACCGGCTCAAGGGGCTCAATTGGCTGCAGGTGCAGGGGCATGCCGAAAACCGCGGTGCGATTTTTTCCTTCACCCTGGACGGGCCGGCGCATGCCCACGACATCTCCACTGTGCTCGACAAGAAGGGCGTGGCGGTCCGGGCCGGGCACCACTGCGCAGGGCCGCTGATGGACCATCTGGGTCTTTCGGCGACCTGCCGCGCCTCCTTTGCAATGTACAACACGCGCGACGAGGTCGACGTGCTTGTCGACGCGCTGGAACTCTGCCATGACCTGTTCAGCTAGGGCCCGGTGACGCGCCCGGCGCCCCCGGCGGCGCATTCGCGTTCACCCGGCTCACGTCACGCCGCCATCGGCAGCGAGAGCGGCGTGGCCTGCTGGCTCGTCGCATGGCGCGGGAAGCAGAAGACAGGCCCCCACGGTACGGCATCGGTGCGCAAATAGAATTGCGGCCTGGTATGCATGTCGACCAAGGCCCGGCCATGGTTCGTGACGTCGGCGAAGATCGTGCACTTGACCCAGCCCCCCGCCTCGTGGCCGCTCTCCCGGACCACCGACTTGGGCAGGCCGCCATCGACCGAGGATCGTAGGCGAACCCGCTTTCCGTGTCCGACCCGCCCGATCCCGTCACGTCGACGACCGTGTGCTCGACGGTCTTCACCGGCGCCGAAAGCTGGTAAATCTGCAGCGTCACGACCGCCCGTACGATGGCCGTGCCCGGGCCCTCGGCGGCACCGGAGGAGGTGCCCCAAGTCCACGCCAGGTAATGGCCGTTCAGGAAGACCTGCGACCGGATGCAGTACAGCCTTTCGGAGCTAGGGATGAACGCGTAGCGGCACCACGAGGTCAACTCCGCGCTTTTTGTTGTGCCGGTATCCTGTCCGCGCGCGTCTACCATCGGGTGAGCGACGCAGCCCGCTGCATCGAAACGCACTTCCGCCGTGGCGGGGCGCCTGCCGGCGTGATGGTTTCAGGGTCGCTTCCATGGCTGGACGCCGCGGCGCTGTTGAAGAAAAGACAGATGCAGTTCAACTCGCCCATGGCTTCGGGCTGGTGGGCCATGACCCCTTCGGCCGCCTTCCGCGCGATCCGGGCGTTTCTCTGGCCCGAAATCATGTGGCGTTCGGCGATGTCGGCGCCAGTCCCTTCGAGGCCCTTCCGGACGCCCTCCGCGAGCGCGTCGAATTCCTTGTCGGCGCGCCATTCGAGCTCGCGGAGTCTACCGACATCGATGCGCATCAGTGTGAGATAGCCCTCCCGGCTCTTGCGACGGAAGTCATGAAGCGCCCGGGAGAGGCCTTCGTCTTTCGTTTTCGCCTCGAGTCCGGTTGAGTGTCCTCCGACGGCTCGTTCTGCGATTGCATGCCGCGTCTGCCATTGACGGCGGTCATCGCGCGCGGTGCCCGCGCCGCGATCAGCGCGAAACGGCCGGTCGCATACCACGGGCCAGCATCGTCATTTCGGGGATCATCTCGGTGATCTCTATCGCGTCGAACCCGGCGCCCCGCAGCGCGTCGCCGAGCCACCTTTCGTCCACCGACCGGGCCTTCGGCGTGAAGGCGGTATGCTGCAACTGCCAGAGCGCGGCCAGCTTGGGTCCGGTCCGGTCCGCACGGACGACGAAATCATGGACCATCAGCTGCCCGCCCGCTGCAAGATGCCCAAAGGCACGTGCGACAAGGCCGTCATGGGTCTCTCCCGGAACGCCGGAGAACAGGTAGGACATCAGGATTGCGTCCTGCCCAATTGGCCAATCGGCCTCAAGCGCATTGCCTTCGATATAGGTGATTCGACCCGATAGCCCTGCCTCGTCGACATAGGCCTGACCCAGCGCCGCGACATTGGGAAAATCTACGATTGTCACGTGGAGATCGGGAAAGGCCTGCGCCAAAGTGATTGCGAAGGCCCCGGTGCCGCCGCCCACGTCAAGCATCCGTTTCGCGCCCGAAAGGTCCGCGAGCTTCACCAGCTGGCGCGCCGGTCCCAGGGAGCCCGCATGCTGCGAGGCGGAGTAAAGCCGCGCCTCCTCTGGGTCGGAGAACCACTCGGCATAGGACGACGTCGCCTCGGGCGGCAAGCGGCCGGTCAGCGCGTCGTCGATCTGGTCCAGCAGCCCGTACATCTGCTGGCCGACCTGAAGGCGAAGGTAATCTCCGAAATCGTATTTCGCGCCCTTCACGAGAAAGGACTCGGCGGCTGGCGAATTGGCGAAGCGCCCGTTTTGGCTGGTAACGAGTCCCAGGCCCGCCAGCGCGGTCAGCAGCGTCTCTGCCCGGTCGGCGTCCAGCGGCGCCGTCTTGGCCAACTCCGCCGGTGTCATCGGGCGGTTGGCGAGCGCGGTGAACACGCCCGCGCCAAGCGCCGCGAACAGCGCCTTGGAGCCCATGAAACCGAAGGCGATGTCGGAAATCTGGTCGGCGGTGGTGAGCGGCGCCATGCTGTCCCTCTCGTGTTTTGCGGATCGCAGCCTTGTTAGCGCAGCGTCGCGCGAAAAGCCAGAAAGCGACAGAAAGACGTCGTTTTCGGATAAGGCGGGCCCGCGCGCGATCACTTTTGGCGCTTCGGTGCTGCGGCTTTCCCGTTGCAGGACCGGTCCGCCCGCGCTATAGGTCGCCCACGGCATTGGCACCCGTAGCTCAGCTGGATAGAGCGCTGCCCTCCGAAGGCAGAGGCCATAGGTTCGAATCCTATCGGGTGCGCCATAAGATCAACCACATAGGCCGGATTTGCGGCGGTCGGCGTATCCGTAGGCCGCGCACGGCTCGCACGAACACGGTAATGCGCGGGCCAGTCGCGGCATGAGCGACTGCTCAGGAAGGCCAGTCCGTTTTTGCGCCCTCGGAGCAGACGGAGTATCTCCCGCTCAGCCCTGGGCCAGAAACTCGTAGCCTGCCTCAGCAGGGCGCCTGCCTGATCCAGCACCCGTTTCACGATAGGCGCCGTGACGGGCGAGTTCCAAAGCCGGGTATAAGCATGACCGACTTCCAGGCGGCCACATGCCGATGTACATTAACAGGCTGCTGAAAAACCTCGCTCTGGACGTCGGTTGAGGGACGTGATTCACCCCTTGGGCGGTTGCCGGAGGGGTTGGGATGCGGGGCGCGGACGAGACGAGCGGGTCGCTGTTCAGCTATGTTGACATCGAGGCGCGGATCCCGGCGCGGCATCCGTTGCGGCAGATCCGGCGGGTCGTGAACGAGGCTTTGGCCAGCCTCGATGCCGAGTTCGAGACGCTCTACGCCCCGGAGGGCCGGCCCTCGATCCCGCCGGAGCGGCTGATCCGGGCGAGCCTTCTACAGATCCTGTTCTCGGTACGCTCGGAGCGGCAGTTGATGGAGCAGATGGATTACAACCTCATGTTCCGCTGGTTCGTGGGCCTGGGGATCGACGACGCGGTCTGGGTCCCCACCGTCTTCACGAAGAACCGTGACCGGCTGCTGACCACCGACATGGCGCGCAAGGTGATGGGCGCGATCCTGGCTCACCGGGAGGTCGCACCGCTGCTGTCAGACGAGCACTTCTCGGTGGACGGCACGCTGATCAAGGCCTGGGCTTCCATGAAGAGCTTCCAGCCGAAGACCGAGGGCAGCCCGCCCGGCGCGGACGGGCCGGGTGACCCGCCGGGGGACACCGATCAGGATACCAGCCCCGACACCGCCCCTGCCCAGCCCGAAGCCGAGACCGTCCCGATGCCCAGCCCCAGCCGCCGCCACCGCAACGCCGAAGTCGACTTCCGCGGCGAGAAGCGCTCCAACGCCACCCATGCCTCGATCACCGACCCCGACGCGCGGCTGTTCCGCAAGTCGCAGGGGACGGGCGCGCTGCTCTGTTACATGGGGCATGCGCTGATGGAAAACCGCAATGGCTTCGTCGTCCAGGCCGACCTGACCCGCGCCGATGGCCATGCCGAACGCCGCGCCGCGCTCGACATGATCCACCGCCATTCCCCCGGCTCGACCCGCCGCCTCACGCTGGGCGCCGACAAGGGCTACGACAGCGCAGATTTCGTCGCCGATCTGCGACAGGCCCACGTCACGCCGCATGTCGCCCAGAAGGCCCGACACTCCGCCATCGACGGCAGAACCACCCGCCACCCCGGCTACGCCCTGTCCCAGACGCGCCGCAAGAAGATCGAAGAGCCCTTCGGCTGGGCCAAGACCGTCGGCGGCATGGCCCAGACCGTATACCGCGGCCTCGACCGCGTCGCCGCCCGCTTCACCTTCACCATGGCCGCCTGCAACCTCGCCAGACTGCCGAAGCTGCTGGCCGCCTGACGCCAAAGGCAGGGCCGAGACCAAGCACACAGAACAGACGACGCCGGCCTCACGGGTGAGGGTCAGGGAAATCCGTCCGGCCGCAAGAGAATTTCAGCGGCCTGTTAAGGGATCGGCGCGCGGTCGCGAGGGGCTTGCCGCGCGGCCGCGCCACCTCCAGCGTGTCCTAGTCGGACAGGATTTTTCTGAGTGTGAAGACACCGCGCATGTCCCCCACGGCGAAACCGCGGGCCCGGTCCTGCGGGTATAGCTCGGCCAGCTTGGCCTCGACCGGGGGCTTCACCGTGTCTCCGCCGTGGCAGGTCACGCAGAGTTCGGCGGTGGGAATGGCCTTGACCATGTGAAAGACCCGCTGCCCACTCTTATCGATAATCCCGGTTGCGGAAAGCCCCTCGACCGGCGCGCCCGCGGCCTCGCGCGCAAGGAATGCCTCGACGGCCTCGGCGGTGAACGCGTCAGGGGCATTCTCCGGGTTGCGCAGGCGGTGGCTTGACCGGGCCACCGTCCAGCTCCCGGTCGACAACTTCGCGGCGATCTCTGGCGCCTTCGTATTGCAAACGGCGATGGCGTTCACGGGGCCACCGGCCTCGATCGCGTCCAGCAGCGCGCTCTTGAGCGCGGCGCCGAAGCTCATCATCAGCGCCTGGCCCTCCGCGGCCAGTTCCGCTACCTCGTCGGCCTCGGCCTCGGCCGCCGTCGACGCGAGGCTCGCGGCAAGCCCCGCTACAATCAGTCCTGTCCGCATCCCGGTCTCCTCCCGCTCAGGATGGCTTTTCCGCCATGCCGTGCCCCGATCAACCGGGTACACTCCCGGCGGGGCATCGTCAGAATGCCACAAAATCCGCGAAACCGGAATCGGCAAGCCGTCCGCGCAGTTCTCGGCCGCCTGATCGACTCCGTCGACGACTTGGACCTTCGGGCCAGGTCAGGGCGGGACCCTCGCGTCAACCGTAGCTTGTGGCGTGGACCTGGGCCGGATTCGGCTGCTCCGATGCAGCCTCACCTGCCGCCGCTCATGATAATTTATCCTTCAAAGTAATAGTTTGATGAAGGCTGCGCATACAGCACTTGAAATGTATTGAAATTCCCCGCATCGTCTTGGCATCTCAATGGTCAACGCGCCGGAATGCTCACGTTGTCTAAGCATTCCGAAGGTCCGCGCGGGACCCGCCCGCAGTGTGGATATGGCCCAGGCGACGCAACCGCCGACAGAGCCGCGGGCACAAAGAACGAAGACGAGAGCGCCGAAGCTGCACCTTGAACGAGGTGGGCGCACGGCCGCGTGACGGCACATGTCCCCCGACATGCGGCCGTGTCGAGGAAGTGGAGAGGACGATGAACGACTACGAAGCCGGCAATGCCGAACTGACGATGACCGACCAAGCCTATAGTGACGACCCGCTGGTCGACCGACGCACCGATCACTACAGGAAGGAGTACATCGCGAGCTTCGTCGACAAGTGGGATGAATTGGTCGACTGGCGCGGCCGCGCCGAGAGCGAGGGGCAGTTCTTCATCGACATCCTGCGCGCCCGCGGCAAGGAACGCGTGCTCGACGTGGCCTGCGGCACCGGATTCCACTCGGTGCGGTTGACCGAGGCGGGCTTCGACGTCACTGCATCGGACGGGTCGGCGGCGATGGTGGCCAAGGCCTTCGAGAACGGCAAGGCGCGGGGGCTGATCCTGAAGACCGCACAGGCCGACTGGCGCTGGCTAAACCGGGACATCCACGGAAAGTACGACGCGATCATCTGCCTTGGCAACTCGTTCACCCATCTCTACGAAGAATCCGATCGGCGCCGCGCGCTCGCCGAATTCTACGCCGCGCTCAAGCATGACGGGATCCTGATCCTCGACCAGCGCAACTACGACGCCATTATCGATCATGGCTATTCCAACAAGCACAGATATTACTACTGCGGCGACAAGGTCACCGCCCAGCCCTCCCACGTCGACGAAGGGCTGTGCCGCATGGTCTACAGCTTCCCCGACGGCGAGGAATTCACGCTCAACATGTGCCCGATCCGCAAGAACTACATGCGGCGGCTGCTGTCGGAGGCCGGGTTCGAGCGGGTCCGCACCTATGGGGACTTCCAGGAAACCTATGCAGAGGACGAGCCCGACTTCTTCATACACGTGGCCGAGAAATCGGCGCTGCATCTGGTGCGCTGGGGCGGCGTGTCGCCCGACGGCCGCGAAGACATCCGCGATATCACCGAGGACTACTACGACAGCGATGACGCCGACACGTTCTACTCGAAGATCTGGGGCGGCGAGGATCTGCATATCGGCCTCTATGACGAGACGTCCGACATTCGCGCCGCGTCCGACCGCACCATCGCCACGATGCTGGACCGGCTGCCCGACCTGACCGCCGAGTCCCGCGTGCTCGACATGGGCTCGGGCTATGGCGGCGCGATGCGCACGGTCGTGCGCAAGACCGGCTGCAAGGCTGTCTGCCTGAACCTGTCCGAGACGCAGAACGAGTACAATCTCGGCAAGGTTCGGCAGGCGGGCCTGCGCGACAGGATCGACGTTCGTCACGGCGTCTACGAGGACGTGCCGGCCGAGGATGCCAGCTTCGACGCGGTCTGGAGCCAGGACGCCTTCCTGCATTCCGACCAGCGCGACAAGGCGCTGGCCGAAGCGTGGCGCGTGCTGAAACCCGGCGGCCACCTGATCTTTACCGACCCGATGCAGGCCGACGACGTGCCCGAGGGCGTGCTGCAGCCCGTCTATGACCGTCTTCAGCTCAACTCGCTGGGCAGCCCGCGCTCCTACCGCCAGGCGGCCGAGGCGATCGGTTTCGAGACGGTGGCACAGGAGGACATGGTGGCGCAGCTGCGTACCCACTACGCCCGTGTGCGCGAGGAACTTCTGGCCAATTACCAGATGCTCCGCGACGAGGGCGCCTCGGCCGAGTATCTCGACAAGATGGCCGTGGGGCTTGAGAACTGGGTCAAGGCGGCCGATGCCGGCCATCTGGCCTGGGGCATCCAGCACTTCCGCAAACCGGCATAAGCCCATCCCGCATGCGCCTGCCGCGCCGCCAGGCGCGGTGGGCCGTTTTGCGCCGTCGCGACCCGACCCGGCCGCGCGGCGTCTGCGGGCGCGCGGCGCCCGCCATCCTGAAGACAACGCGACGAGGAGACAGATGAGCGACAAGACCTGGCTGTTCACCAGCGAATCCGTATCCGAGGGCCACTCCGACAAGGTATGCGACCGCATCTCCGATGCCGTGCTCGACGCCTATCTGGAGGCCGACCCGCAATCCCGCGTCGCCTGCGAGACGCTGGCCACGACAGACCGGGTGATCATCGCCGGCGAGGTGCGCGGCCCCGACGACGTGCGCCAGCATGTCGAGGAGATCGCGCGCATGGCGATCAAGGATATCGGCTACCAGCAGAAGGGCTTCTCGTGGAAGACCTGCGCCGTGGAAAACCTGCTGCACGAGCAGTCCGCCGACATCGCCATGGGCGTGGACGAGGGCGACAAGGGCGAGGAAGGCGCCGGCGACCAGGGCATCATGTTCGGCTATGCCTGCACGGAGACCGACGAACTGATGCCCGCGCCAATCCAGTTCGCCCACCGCATCCTGCGCCACATGGCCGAGGACCGGAAATCCGGCCGTCAGACCCATTTCGGCCCCGATGCGAAAAGCCAGGTGACGCTGATGTATCGCGACGGCAAGCCGGTTGGCGTCGATACCGTCGTCGTCTCCACCCAGCATGCCGAGGAGGTGACGCAGGACAAGGTGCGCGCCCTGGTGCGGCCCTATATCGAGCGTGTGTTCCCTGAGGACTGGGTGCTGCCCGAGGACCGGCTGATCGTGAACCCCACCGGCAAGTTCGTGATCGGCGGCCCGGATGGCGACGCGGGCCTGACGGGCCGGAAGATCATCGTCGACACCTATGGCGGCGCGGCGCCCCATGGCGGCGGTGCCTTCTCCGGCAAGGACCCGACCAAGGTGGACCGCTCGGCCGCCTATGCGGCCCGTTATCTTGCAAAGAACGTCGTCGCCGCGGGGCTGGCCGAAAAAAGCCAGATTCAGCTGGCCTATGCGATCGGGGTGCCGGACCCGGTGGCGATCTACGTCAACACGCTCGGCACGGGCCGGGTGAACGAGGACGCGCTGGCCGCGCGGCTGCGCGAGATGGTGCGCCTGACGCCGCGGGGCATCCGCGAGCATTTGGGCCTCTTGAAGCCGATCTACACCCGCACCGCCGCCTATGGCCATTTCGGTCGCGCCGCTGCGGAGGATGGCGGCTTCGCCTGGGAGAGGACCGACCTGGCCGACGAGTTGGCGCGCAGCTTCGGCGGCACCGCCGCGGCCGAGTGAACACGGAACGAGACGAGGATACGATATGAACAAGCCTGAACAGATCGACGGCGACTACGCCATCAAGGACCTTTCGCTTGCGGGTTTTGGCCGCAAGGAGCTTGAGATTGCGGAGACGGAGATGCCGGGTCTGATGGCGTGCCGGGAGGAGTTCGGCGCGGCGCAGCCCCTGAAGGGCGCGCGGATCGCCGGCAGCCTGCACATGACGGTCCAGACCGCGGTTCTGATCGAGACGCTGGTGGCGCTGGGGGCCGAGGTGCGCTGGGCGTCCTGCAACATCTTCTCGACCCAGGATCATGCCGCGGCCGCGATCGCCGAGGCGGGCATTCCCGTCTTCGCCGTCAAGGGCGAGACGCTGCCCGAGTACTGGGACTATTGCGACCGCATCTTCCAGTTCGCCGAGGGCGGCGCCAACCTGATCCTGGACGACGGGGGCGATGCCACGCTCTACATCCTGCTCGGCGCGCGGGTCGAGAACGGCGAGGACGACCTGATCGCGGTGCCGACCTCGGAAGAGGAAGAGGCGCTGTTTGCCCAGATCCGCAAGCGGATGGCCGAAAGCCCCGGCTGGTTCACGAAACAGCGCGACATGCTCAAGGGCGTCAGCGAGGAAACCACGACCGGCGTTCACCGTCTCTACGAACTGATGAACAAGGGCCTGCTGCCCTTCCCGGCGATCAACGTCAACGACAGCGTCACCAAGTCGAAATTCGACAACAAGTACGGCTGCAAGGAAAGCCTGGTCGACGGCATCCGGCGGGCCACCGACACGATGATGGCCGGCAAGGTCGCCTGCGTCTGCGGCTATGGCGACGTGGGCAAGGGCTCGGCCGCCTCGTTGCGCGGGGCCGGCGCGCGGGTGAAGGTGACCGAGGTCGACCCGATCTGCGCCCTTCAGGCCGCGATGGACGGGTTCGAGGTGGTGCTTCTGGAAGACGTGATCGGCACCGCCGACATCTTCATCACCACCACCGGCAACAAGGACGTCATCCGCATCGAGCACATGCGCGAGATGAAGGACATGGCGATCGTCGGCAACATCGGGCACTTCGACAACGAGATCCAGGTGGCCTCCCTCAAGAACCACAAGTGGACCAACATCAAGGACCAGGTGGACATGATCGAGATGCCCTCGGGCGCGCGGATCATCCTGCTGTCCGAGGGGCGGCTGCTGAACCTGGGCAACGCCACCGGCCACCCCAGCTTCGTGATGTCGGCGAGCTTCACCAACCAGGTGCTGGCGCAGATCGAGCTCTGGACCAAGGGCGAGCAGTACGGCAACGAGGTCTACATCCTGCCCAAGCATCTCGACGAGAAGGTCGCCCGCCTGCACCTGGAGAAGATCGGCGTGAAGCTGACCGAACTCTCCACCGAACAGGCCGCCTATATCGGCGTCACACAAGAAGGCCCGTTCAAGCCAGAACATTACAGGTATTGAGGGGGCAGCGACATGAGCAAACTGACACCGCATATCGTGGGGCTGGGCAACGCGTTGGTGGACGTGGTGGCCTCGGTCGAGCCCGAAGTGATCGAACGCCACGGCCTGACGCCGGGCGGGATGCATCTGGTGGATGCCGAGGCGGCCCACGCGCTCTTCGCCGAGGTCGCCCCCGGAGTGCGCCAGTCCGGGGGATCGGTCGCCAATTCCATCGCGCATCTGGCCGATCTCGGCCTGAAGGGCACCTATCTCGGAAAGGTGGCCGACGACGAACTGGGGCGCACCTTCCGCGAGGAGATGGCGGGCATGGGCATCGCCGCCCCCGTGGCGTCGGCCGAGGACGCGAGCCTCGGGACCGGGCGCTGCGTGGTCCTGGTGACGCCCGACGGGGAGCGCACGATGAGCACCCATCTGGGGGCGGCGACCTCGCTGGCCCCGTCGGACATCGCCGCCGTGCAACCGCGCGAGATCGATATCCTGTTCGTCGAGGGGTATCTCTGGGACGCGCCGCTTGGCGCGGCGGTGATAGAAACCGCCGCGCAGCTGGCCAAGGCGGCGGGGGCGCGCATCGCGCTGACCCCGTCCGACCCCGGCTGCGTCGAGCGCAATCGCGACGTGATGCTGAGCTTCATCGCGCGCCATGCCGACATCCTGATCGGTAACCAGCTCGAGGTCGGCGCGCTTGCCGGCCAGACCACGCCCGAGGCGGCGCTGGAATGGGCGCTTTGCCAGGTGCCCGTCGCCGCGGTCACTGAACACGAGAAAGGCTCGCACGTCGCCGACGGCGCGGAACGGCACCACGTCGCGCCGGCGCCGGTGCCGCGGGTCGTCGACAGCACCGGGGCCGGCGACGCCTATGCCAGCGGCTTCCTCGGCGGTCTCGCGCGCGGCGCGGCCGTTTATGAGGCCGGGCGGCTGGGGGCCGAACTGGCCGCGAAGGTGCTGGTGCATTACGGCGCGCGCGACGGCGCCGCAGCCCGCGCGATCGAGCTGCCGGCCGCGTGAGCGGGCGGCAGCGGGCCCGTGGCGCGCATCACACCTGCGTGCGCTTGTCATCGGCGCCGAACTCCACGAGGGTGGAAGGATGATCCCGGATCGTCTTGCCAGATGGTTCGCGGGGCTCGTCGACGCGGAACGCGCCGCCGAGGGGCCGCCGCCGAGAACCCTGTTGCCTTACATGCGCTGGTTGCTGAGTGGGGCATGGCCCGCGATCGGTCTGGCGGCCGTCGTGTCGATGCTTGCGGGCACGTTCGAGGTGATGACGGCGATGATGCTTGGCGTCGTGATCGACGCGGCGCAGAGCAGCGCGCCGGATCGCGTCTTTGTCGACAACGTGCTTCTGCTGGGCGGCGTCGCGCTGTTCTTCGTCGTGGTGCGGCCCGCCGCCTTCGGTGCGAACACCGCGATGCAGTCCCTCGCGCTGGCGCCGAACATCAACAACCTCGTCCTGTCGCGGCTGCATCGCTGGACGCTGGGCCAGTCGGTAACGTTCTTCGACAACGACTTCGCCGGCCGCATCGCACAGAAACAGATGCAGTCGGCCCGCGCGGTCACCGATACCGTGACGGACTTTATCTCGGCGGTCGTATTCGGCCTGGCCTCGATCGTCGGTTCGGCGCTTTTGATGCTGTCGATCGGGGGCGAGGTGGCGGCGATCCTGGCGGTCTGGATCGTGCTCTACCTGCTGCTCATCCGGGCTTTCATGCCGCGCATTCGTACGCGCTCGGCGTCTCGCGCCGCAGCACGGGCGATGGTATCGGGGCAGGTGGTGGATACGGTTACCAACATCAAGACCGTCAAGCTCTTTGCCCACCAGGACCACGAGGACCGCGCCGCGCTGAATGAGATGCGCCGGTTCCGCCAGGCCGCTTTCGAGTTCGGTCGCGTCTCGGCGTCGTTCCGGTTCCTGCTGATGACGCTGGCGGGCGTGCTTCCGGTGCTCGTGGTTGGTGCGACGCTCGCCCTCTGGACCGGTGGCGCGGCAAGCGTGGGCGACATTGCCGCTGCCGGTGCGGTGTCGATCCGGCTGGCGCAGATGAGTGGCTGGATCAGCAACACGCTTCTGGGGATGTATGCGCATATCGGCGAGATCGAGGACGGCATGCGCACGTTGACCCCGCCCCACGAGATCGAGGATCCGGCGCATCCGAGGCCCGCCGGCGGCCCACCGGTGATCGAATTCGATCATGTGACCTTCGCCTATGGGCGCCGAAGCGGTGGCGTTCAGGACATCGACCTGACGATCCACGAGGGCGAGAAACTGGCCATCGTCGGTGCCTCGGGCGCGGGCAAGTCCACGCTGGTGGCGCTGTTGATGCGGCTCTACGACACCGAGGCGGGCGCGATCTGGGTCGGCGGCCGGGATGTGCGCGAGGTGTCGCAGGAAGACCTGCGCCAGCATATCGGCATGGTCACGCAGGAGACCGCGATGTTCAACCGCTCGGCGCGGGACAACATCCTTTATGGTCGGCCGGACGCCAGTGAGGAGGAGATGATCGCCGCCGCCCATCGCGCCCATGCGCACGGGTTCATCCAGGGGCTTAAGGATTTCCGCGGGCGGAGGGGCTATGACGCGTACCTGGGCGAACGCGGGGTCAAGCTGTCGGGAGGGCAGCGCCAGCGCATCGCGCTGGCCCGCGCGCTCCTGAAGGACGCGCCCATACTTGTGCTGGACGAGGCGACATCGGCGCTCGATTCCGAGGTCGAGGCCGAGATCCAAGACGCGCTTCAAGAGGTTATCGAGGGCAAGACCGTTCTGGCGATCGCGCACCGCCTATCGACCATCGCCCAGATGGATCGCATCGTCGTGCTAGAAGGCGGAAGGATCGTGGAGCAGGGGAGTCACACCGAGCTGCTGGCCCGCCGCGGGCTCTATCATCGCTTCTGGAGCCGCCAGTCCGGCGGGTTCATCGGCTATGCCGAGGCGGTCGGCTGAGTCCCCCTGCCATCGGACGATGTGGCAGGCGCGCTTTGTGGCCCGCACCGGTGCGCTGCCCGAATGTCGGCAGGGTGATCGACCAAGCGCTGGCTTGGCGCGGCGCTAGGCGTCTCTCTGCAGAAGCCCCGCCCGAACGTAGAGGAGGCTGGCGGAAAACCAGGGCGTTGCGTGCAGATCGCCATGATTGTCGATGCCGAAGAACCGGTAGCCAAGGGGCAGGAGGAGCCGTTCCAGATCGGCGAAGCTGAGCCGCTTGGCATAGGCGTCCCCGAGGATGATCTCGGTCTCGATCACCTTGATCCGGCCCTGTTCCAGCGCACCTTGCGCGCCGGCAAGGACCGCTTCCTCGCGGCCCTGTGTGTCGATCTTCATCAGGTCCACGGCTGCGAGGCTGGTCTCGGCCAGATAGTCTCCACGGTTGTTACCGGAACGTCGTACAAATCGCGGGTGAGCTCCGCCGGCGCAATCCGACGTTGCGCGCGTCTGACACGGACCCATTCGGACGACTCGTCGACCGGCACGAAGCTGGACGTCGCGCTCTTGGCATTGGCATGAAAGCGAGCGGTCCCTGCCGGTCTCTGACACCGAGATGGTTCAGCCGGATTCCCTCTAGACCCAGGCAGGCGTCTTCCAGGACGCCGTAGTTCCCGCGGTCCGGCTCGAAGGCGTGAATCTGGCAGCCGGGAAAAAGCGCCCGAAACCGCGTGACGCTCTCACCGTAATGCGCGCCGATGTCGAGGATGGTGAGGTCGGCCGGATTACGGTCCCCCAGCAGGTGCTGAAACGCGGCACCAAAGGGGCTCCCGCCGGTCCGGAAAGAAGAGGCCCGCGCGGCGCGACGCCTACGGGCCCGTCGTTTCAGAAGTGCCTTGATCGACATCCCGAGGTTCCTCTCCGCCACTCCCGTCGCCTGCCCCGGTTCTCCGCCCAGGCGCGGTCTTAGCACCGCTTGGTCATCTCGGCGACCACCGCCGGTGACCGGCGCGAATGGCCGGCCCGCCCCGAGCGCGCCGGCCGCAGCCGCAAGTCCCGAGGCCGCGCAGCCTCCCTGGCGGTCGCATGCCCTTGCACCGCCCGCAAAGACTGAACCTCAGCGCGAATTTTGTGTGGACTTTGCTTGCTACCGGCACGTAAAATTAAACTGTAAGGGGCTTTTCAGTGTGAGCGTGCAATCCCCGCGCGAAGTCTGGAAAGAGTTGGTCGAGGCAAGGAGGGGAACAGGATGGAGCAGGACGGTCACCATGCCCTTGCGGAGGTATTCGTTACCGTCGAGGGCTTGATCACGTTCCTCGATGCGCTCGAAGCGCGTCATGGCGTGCGTGACCCGAGGTTCGAGGAGGTGCGCAAAAAGCTGGACGCGGTGGCCGATTGCGTTCGGGGCACAATCGATGCGCCCGCAGGGCCCTTGGCGAGGGTAAGCCTGCGCTAGACCGTGGCGCGCCATATCCACGGTTCCACCTCCCCGCGGTGCTTGCACGGCCTGTGCGTTTCACGCTTAGCTTGCCGGACCTTTCGCGCTTCGCGAACGGTTTGGCCGGGGTTAGGTGCGCATGCGACGGGACGCCAGCAAGGAACTCGATCGGTTGCGTGCGCAAAGCGCCGCTGGCGACCCCGAGTTGCTCGCCGAAATCTTGCTGGTGTTCCTCTGCATCACTGTAAGTGCCTACGCCTTCGGCCTTTGGTGGCTCTATGGCTGGTATCTCGTCCAATACCTGTTGGTTCTGACCGAGCGCCATTTGTTGCGGAACCATCCGCACTGGAATTCCCGCGGCTATTTTCTCTTCATCCTCGCACTCAACCTCCTGATCGGCAGCAACTTCGCGCTTCTACCCGTGCTGCTCTGGGAGGTCGACCATGACGTGTTCAAGTTCGCAGTGGTCGCGCTGCTCACCGGTTCGACGCTCAACACATTTCTGGTGAGGGCGCGGGTCTGGCAGGCCATGCTGTGTTTCGTCCTGCCGAACGGCACCGCGATGTTCCTGATCGCGCTGTCATTCCGCCGGGAGAGCGACGTGCTGATGGACACTGTCACTGCGGTGGTGATCGCCTTTGCGATCCTTGTTTACTTTCTTGTTTGCGTGCTGCATGCATTTCGCTGGCATGTGCGCCACGAGCGCACCGAACAGAGCCTGGAACGCGCGCGCCGGTCCGAGGCTATCGGGCGGCTGACGGGCGGGATCGCGCATGATTTCAACAATCTGCTTTTCGTGATCATGGGCAATCTCGAAGCGGTCCGCAGGATGTCGACCGACAAGCGGCAGATCGACCTGATCGACCGCGGCCTTCGCGCCACCGAGCGCGGTGCCGACCTGACTCGCAACATCCTGCGCTTCGCGCGGAAGGCGAACCTGGCGCCACGCGTCGTGAACCTGAATTCCGTCGTCGAGGAGACCACGCGCTTTGCCGTGCGGACGCTGCCGGCCAATATCGCGATCGAGACCGACCTTGCGGACGATCTTTGGGAGGTGGAGACTGATGCGAGTTCCACCGAAAGTGCGCTGCTGAACCTCCTGCTGAACGCGTGCGACGCCATGCCAGAGGGCGGTCGGGTCCGGGTCGCGACCGCCAACCGGCGGGTCACGCGCGCCATGCCCCTCCGCGGCGGCGAGAGGCTTCCCGCTGGGCGCTATGCCACGATCTCGATCAGCGATACCGGGCGTGGGATCGCCGAGAGCGAGCTGCCGCGGATCTTCGAACCCTTCGAGTCCAGCAAGCCCGACGGCACCGGTCTTGGCTTGACAATGATCGACGTTTTCATGCGCGAGACCGGTGGCGGCATCGACGTGATTTCCGCCATGGGTGCGGGCACGACGTTCACGCTGTATTTCCGGGCGCGCCGGACAGGCGCGCCGCGTGTTGCCGCGACGCGGCGTGGAGGGCATATCGCCTTGGCCGCGCCCGGCGCGCGCGTGCTTCTGGTCGAGGACGACCTCGCCGTGCGCGAGGCGCTTCTTCGCATGCTAGATGGCACCGGCCACGAGATCCTGGCGGTCGAAAGCGGCGATGCGGCTTGGGCGCTATTTCAGGCGGACCCGGGCTTCGACCTTGTCGTCACGGACGTGGTTGTGCCGGGGCGGTTGCAGGGCGCGGCGCTGGCCGAAAAGATCCGCGTACGCCGCCCCGAATTGCCCGTGCTGTTCCTCTCCGGGCATGATTTCGGCGCGCTTTGCGCGCATCCGGGCGTGCGTGCGACGGATATCCGGCTGGCAAAGCCGGTGCGGCGGGCGCAGCTTGTCGAGGCCATTGCCATGGCACTGGACAGGAGCCAGCGGGCCAGCGATGGCGAATTGCCAGCGGAGGGGCATTGAGATGGCCGTGCCCGGCGGGAAACGGCGCACGGGACTCGGGTCTCTCGGCTTTTCGGTGGGGCTGCCGGCGCGGCGTGCTACGGTCCGCCACTGCGGGCCCCCAGTGCAGTTGGTGAGGTGTGAGGTGAGTCCGGAAAGCTACGATCGTGGCGACATGGCCGTCGCCCTGTTGATGGAGCGCATCGTGCGCGGCGCCTATGACGGCGCCCGGCGGTCGGGAGAAATCCAGCCGCTGCAGTGGTCCATCCTGCGCTATCTGCAAAGCTACCCGCCGGAGCGGCGAACGCTCACGCGTATCGCGGCCTATCTCGACCTCACCCACGCGCCGATCAGCCGGGCAATCCGCACCATGGGTGCGCGCGGGCTGGTCGAGATGGATGACAATCCCGACGACGCCCGCTCGCATATCGTCTCGCTGACAGAGTGCGGTCGTGCTGCCCTGCGGGCTGATCCGATTCGCAAGATCGCCGACCGTATCGCCATCCTCCCAGAGGCCGACCGTCTTGCGATGCGCCGCGCGCTTCGAGGCATGGCGCTCGACAAGGGTGACTAGACAGACGAATGCGCAAGATTGCCATCATCGATGACGACCCGGAGGTGCTCGACCTCTTGGCGCTGCTTCTGGCGGGCAGCGAGTTCGAGGCCGATTTAGCCGGCACCTCCGAGGAGTTCCTGGCGCTGTTGCGCGGCGGCGGTTACGCCGGGGTCATCGTCGATTTCTGGCTGAAAAACGAGTCCGCGCTGGAGCTTCTGGATCGACTGGCGGCAGAGGCGGGGGACCTGCCGATCATCCTGATCTCCGGCGGCGGCGGCGGGCATTCCCCCGAGATGGCCGAGGCGCTCGGGCATGTCACCGGCGTGGCCGCCTTCCTGCCCAAACCGTTCCGCCGCGAGGAATTGCTTGCGATCCTTGCGCGCTGCACACGCTGAGGCCGCCACGGCACGACCGGCAAAGCGGTCGACGAGCCTTGCCAAGTTCAGGCGCGCGCCTGAACTGGCGCACGGGCAAGGCGAAGGTCAGAGGAGGTGCGGAAGCGTGGCCTCAAGCAGCGCCCGCCCGCCCGGGCGCCAGCCGAGCGCGGAAATCGCTCGGGTGCGCATCACGCTGACCGGGGTATCGCTCTCCGGCGGCAGGGGATGAGAGATGCCCTCGGCGCGGGCGACGAACGCGAGCAACGCGCGATAGTCTAGCAGGAAATCCGACAGGTTGAAGGCGCGGCCAGCGCAGGTTTCGGCCGGGACCTCGCGGATCAGGCGGGCCGCGGTCGCGAGGTCCTGCCCGTGCAGTTCCGTGCCGCGGCGCGGGGCGATCGACCTGCCGGCCCGGAACGCGTCGAAGAGATCGGCCCATTTGTGGCGTTGCCCAGGGCCGGCCGGCCCGTAGACGCCCGTCGCGCGGAGCGACACGGGGACCAGGCTTGGCGACGCCATCGCGAACAGCGCGTCCTCGGCAAGGGCCTTCACCTCGCCATAGAGCGTGTCGGGCCTCAGCGCCATCTCTTCAGACAGGGGCGTTCCGGGCGGGTAGGCACCGTAAACGGCCCGGGAGGACAGAAGCAGGACATGGCCCACGCCCGCCGCCCGCGCCGCCTCGAACAGGGCCAGCGAGCCGTCGAGATTGGCCCGCACGAAGCCCTCCGGATCATCGCCTTCGCCGCCGCGATAGCGGCCGGGGACATGGGCGAAAGCACAGTGGACCACCGCGTCGTAGCCCGAGAGGTCGGGCCGGTCGCCCAGAGCATAGGGGGAATGGGAGACAGGGTCTGAAAAGAACCCCGGCGGCGGCGGTTGGCGCGTCAGCACAGTGACGCGCTCGCCCGCGGCCAGCGCCTCTTCCACGAAGAAGCGGCCGACGAACCCGGTCGCGCCGGTCACGGCAACGCTCATGATGTGGGGCCGGGCAGGGTGGCCGGGGCGGGGACGTCCTCGCCCTTGGCGTAGGCGCGCCAGAGGTCGATCAGGGGCCGCAGACGGTCCGCCTTGGCGTGGTCCTGCCAAGGTTTCTCATACTGGAAATGGAGAACGCGGATCTCGCGCCAGTTCCACAGTTCGGGCAGGTTGAACCAGACATATTGCAGCATGTTGTCGAAGACCGGCAGCCCGTGCCAGTCGGGAAAGAAGTCCTGCAGGAAGGTCTGGTCGGTCCGCCGCCAGAATGCCCCCGGCGCGTCCAGTCGCGCGAGCATGGCGTCGAAGGTGACCGGGGCGGGCCGCGCGGTGAAGACGCCCGAGTTCATCCGGTGAAAATCGGCGAGGCTCTCGTAGACATTGGGCGCAGCGCAGAATTCGGGATACTCGAACAGCCGGTCGATGTTCTGAAGAACCAGCGTGTCGGCGTCGAGGAACACCACGCGCTCGTAGTCGAGTTGCCAGAGACGCAGCTTGCAGAAATTGTCGAGCGGCGTGTGAAACGCCGGCTTATCCCCCTTGGTGAAGGGGGCAATGCCGTGGATGCGATCCTTGGCGTGGGCCGTGTTGAACGCGTCCGAGGTGGGCAGGAGGTCGGTCTCGACCAGCCGCGCGCCGTGGTCGCGCAAAGGCGCCAGCGCTGCGTCTGCCACGCCGCCGGTATGCATCACGCAAAGGTCGGCGCGCGTGCCGGTCGCCCGCAACGAGCGCAACAACGCCGCGGCCCCCAACGCGAAATCCGCATTGGTGACCAGCGTGACATAGGCGAAAGGCCCGCCCGCCGGGGCAGCGGGCCTCAGCCCATCGGTCATGAGACGGATTTGAGCTGTTTGCCCTCGACGTCATGAACGACGCGGGTGCCGATATCCTTGGTCCAGGCCGACACACAGGGCACGCGCGTCCGATCCACCCGGTGGGCGAACTTCCGCGCCACCTCCACCACCTCTTCCAGAAGACCCTCTTCCAGCGTGACCGGGTTCAGGCCGAGCTCCAGGAA
Organism: Rhodovulum sp. ES.010; assembly: GCF_900142935.1. Lineage (NCBI taxonomy): Bacteria > Pseudomonadati > Pseudomonadota > Alphaproteobacteria > Rhodobacterales > Paracoccaceae > Rhodovulum > Rhodovulum sp. ES.010. The sequence continues at coordinate 674,992 of NZ_FSRS01000001.1, forward strand.
ATGGTCGTTCTTGACCACCAACTCGTTCTCGGCCGCTTCCTTCCGCGGGTTCGGCAGATAGGCGATCTTGGCGCCAGTCATCTTCGCAACGAGTTCGGCGAGGTCGCGCACCCGGTGGGTCTCGGTCATCTGGTTGAAGATCTTTACGCGATCCCCGGCCTCGGGCGCGTCCTTCAGCGCCAGTTCGATGCAGCGCACCGTGTCCTGGATGTGGATGAAGGCGCGGGTCTGGCCGCCGGTGCCGTGCACGGTCAGCGGATAGTCGATGGCGGCTTGGGCAAGGAAGCGGTTCAGGACCGTGCCGTAATCCCCGTCGTAGTCGAAGCGGTTCACCAGTTGCGGGTGACGGTTGGTCTGGTCGGTATTGGTGCCCCAGACGATGCCTTGGTGCAGGTCGGTGATACGCAACCCGTCGTTCTGGGCGTAGAACTGGAACAGGATCTGATCGAGCGACTTGGTCATGTGATAGACCGAGCCGGGCTTCGTCGGATAAAGGATGTCCATCCCCTTCGGCCCGTTCGGCGTGTCGAGGGAGACGTCGAGGTAGCCCTCGGGGATCGGGGCGCCGATCGTCGAGTAGCCGTAGACGCCCATCGTGCCCAGATGCACCAGGTGCGCGTCGACGCCGGTTTCGACCATCGCGACCAGCAGGTTGTGCGTCGCGTTGATGTTATTGTCGACGGTGTAGATCTTGTGCCTTTCCGAGATCATCGAATAGGGCGCGGCGCGCTGCTCGGCGAAATGGACGATGGCGTCGGGTCGCTCTTCGGCGAGCCAGTCCCGCAGGCGGTAGTATTCCTTGGCCAGATCGATCAGGTGGAAATGGATCTGCTCGCCCGCGACCTCTTTCCAGATGCGGCAGCGTTCCTGGATCGAGTCCATCGGGGTCAGCGATTGCACGCCCAGTTCCGTGTCGATCCAGCGGCGCGAAAGGTTGTCGATAATGTGGACCTCGTGTCCGAGGTTGGACAGGTGCAGCGAGGTGGGCCAGCCGCAGAAACCGTCGCCTCCGAGAACTGCAATCTTCATCGACTTCTCCTTTCGGGGTCCATGGACGGGCGCGGCCGTCGCGCCCTTTGGCGCGTGCGTTAGCGGAAGGCTCGCGCGCATGTCATTTGAAAGTTTTGTGTCACGGCCTCCACAGGTGGCATCTTGCCCATAAATGCGGGCGGTTTTCCACCCCGCGCCCCCCTGCGACGGAGTGACCCGGCTTAAAACCGTTGTAAGATATTTTAACGACTCATCTTATTATGTATGTATACCTTTGAATACAGGAGGCCGTGCGGACCCCGCGCGGCGGGAGGGACAATACATGCGCGACTGGTGGAGGCGAGCGGCGGCGCTGGCGCTCGGGCTGGGTCTCGCGGTGGCGCTGATGCCCGGCGAGATCGCGGCCCAGGAGGGTGCGCCGCAGATTTCCGAAAGCACCACGGACCATTCCAAGCTTGAGGAATTGCAGAAGGATTTTGCCTCGGGTCCGGAGGTGACCGAGGCCTGCCTGTCGTGCCACACCGAGGCCGCGACCCAGGTCAAGCACTCGATCCACTGGAAATGGGAGTTCGAGAGCCCGACGACCGGGCAGACCCTGGGCAAGCGCCATGTGGTCAATTCGTTCTGCGGCACGGTCGCCTCGAACGAGCCGCGCTGCACCTCCTGCCATGTCGGCTATGGCTGGGAGGACATGAGCGCGCCGCCCCCGGACGAGACCGTGCAGGTCGATTGCCTCGTCTGCCACGACACCTCGGGTGAGTACACGAAACTGGCGACCGGGGCGGGGCATCCGCCGCTGGAGGCCCGGGGCAAGACGATCACGGGCGCCGAGGCCTGGGCCGTCGATCTCAAGAAGGCCGCGCAAAGCGTCGGCCAGCCGGCGCGCGAGAATTGCGGATCGTGCCATTTCTACGGCGGGGGCGGGGACAACGTGAAGCACGGGGACTTGTCCTCTGCGCTGTATGATCCCAGCCGCGCGGTTGACGTGCACATGTCGTCCGAGGGCGAGGGCTTCACCTGTGCGACCTGCCATCATTCCGACAAGCACGTCTTCGCGGGCTCGCGCTACAACGTGCACGCGACAGACCCCGAGGGCGTGGGCAAGCCCGGCATGATCCGGCAGGATGTCGCCACCTGCGAAAGCTGCCACGGCACCGCGCCGCATGACGCGCTCTCGGTGACCGGCCTCAAGCTCAACGACCATGTCGACCGGATCGCCTGCCAGACCTGCCACATCCCCAGCTTCGCCCGCGGCGGCGTCGCCACCAAGACCCGCTGGGACTGGTCGACTGCCGGCAAGATGGATGCCGAGGGCCATCCGCTGCACATGAGCGAGTACACACAGGGCGACGGCAAGGAATTGCACACGTATCTCGCCACCAAGGGCGATTTCGAATACGGCGAGAACGTCGTGCCGCATTACGCTTGGTTCAACGGACAGGTGAACTACACCACCGCCGACCAGACCATCGACCCCTCCGGCATTGTCGAGATCAACCGGATCGCGGGCGGCCCCGACGACGGGCGGTCGCGGATCTGGCCGTTCAAGCGGATGGAGGGGCGGCAAGCCTATGACTCGCAACTCGACCATCTCGTCTATTCCAATGTCTGGGGTCCGACGACCGACACAGCCTACTGGACGAATTTCGACTGGGGCAAGGCGATCGAGGCGGGGATGGAAGCCGCGGGCATGGAGTATTCCGGCGAATACGGCTTCATAGACACCTACATGTACTGGCCGATCACCCACATGGTCGCCCCGGCCGAGAACGCGCTCGACTGCCGCGAATGCCATACCGAGAACGGCCGGCTGGCCAATCTTTCGGGGTTTTACATGCCCGGCTCTGCGCCCACGAGCTGGGGCGCACTCGCCGGCATGCTGATATTTTTCGCGATGGCCGGCGGCGTGCTGGTGCATACGATGATCCGGCTGATCGCCCGCGGCGACAAGGGAGGACATCATGACTGAGTCGACCCCGAAACCTCCCGCGCCGTTCGAGCGGGGCCTGACGCCCTGCCCGGATTGCAACGAGCGCGAGGTGCTGATCTACCCGAAATTCGAGCGCCTGTGGCACTGGTCCCAGGCGGGCTCGATCGTGATCCTGATGTTCACCGGTCTCGCGATGAACGGGGTGCATCATCTCATCAGCTTCGAACTCGCGGTGCGGCTCCACACGCTCGTCGCGCTGGCATTGCTGTTGCTCTGGGTCTTCGCCACCTTCTGGCTGTTCACCACGGGGAATTACAAGGTGTTCCTGCCGCGGGTCTTCGGGCTGCTGGCGGTGGCGCGCTATTACGCTTACGGCGTGTTCAAGGGCGAGCATCATCCCTATCAGAAAAGCCTCGCCCAGCGGTTGAACCCGCTGCAGGCGCTGGCCTATGCGGCGCTCAAGACGGTGATCTTCCCGCTGGTCTGGGGCACGGGGCTGATCTACCTGACCTACAACTTCTGGGAAGCCCTGCCCAATGCGCCGTTCTGGCTCGAGGTCGTTGCGAACGTGCACCTCGCCGTGGCCTGGGTGGTGGCCGGGTTCGTCATTCTGCACATCTACCTGCTCACGATCGGTCATTCCTTCCGAGAGGGTGTGCGGCCGATGGTGAAGGGCACCGAGAAGGTCGCGCTGACCCCCGAGCAGGAAGCCTATCTCGAACGGCACGAAACCTGGCGGCTGGTGGACTGATACGCCCGTTCCGGGCCGAAGCGAAAAGGCGCCCCACGGGGTGCCTTTTCACGCGTGTCGCGACTGGCTCAGCGGCCCCAGCTGCGTATCGGGCCGCAATCCATATGTACGAAGTTCGACCTGGAATAGCGCCCGACGCCGCCTGCGTTGCAGGCGCTGGCCGCGCGGGCCATCTGGCTGACTGACCGGCTCTTGAGCCGCACGTCGGCTGCCTCGCCCTTCATGTGGCGTGAGTTCTTGGCCACACCGCTCGAGCGCCGCCTCAACATGGCGTTGGTCTGCGGGCTGCGATAGCCCGACAACAGCATGTAAGGCTCGTTCACCTCCAGCAGCCCGTGCGCGGCGGCCATAATGTCGATGTTGCGCAGATCCATCGATATCTTGGTGTCCGTGCGCCAGTCGCGCATGAAGTGGTTGATCTCATCGACAGCTTCGCGGATGTAGTTGCCCTCGATCCAGTAGATCGTGTCGATGCTTTCACCCGTCCGCCCCGAATACATCCGGATGCGCCGGATGTCGCCCCCGCCCCGGAGCAGCCCGAAAGCGTTGGAATATGTCGGTGCCGCCGCAACGGTGGTTGCCGCGAACGCGGCCAAAAGGCCACGGCGCGTCATGCCGGTCTTGGTCGTGTCCATGATGTCTCAGCCCGCCCCACGTTTCGCCAATGCCGCGTTTTCGCAGCGTTTTTTGCCTCTGCACGGCTCTCCGTGACTGCCATCGTAATGACATATTGGGCCGCATGGGCCAAGGCTCGATTCGCCGCAGGGTGACGCGCGCGCGAAAACCGGCAAGAATTTGCTCACATCCGGCATGTAGCATCGATTGGTGACGCCCGCGGGATATCGGCAACAGCGGCCCGAAACTGCATGCGGAGACGCATATTTCAGTGTGGACAGGGAGTACGGAATTGCCGAGGATCGTTGATGTTGGCGCGACCGGAAAGCTTGACGGGGGAAAGGGTTGATGCGTTTTGTCGATCTGCGACGCGGCGTTATGGTCGGCGCCGTCTCGATCCTTGTGGGGCTGATCGGCGTCGGGCCGGGGCGTGCCGCGACTGCGCTGACCGCGTTCAAGCAGGCCGTTGCCGAAGCCGCCGCACCAGACGACGCGGTGGGGGCCTTCTATCGGGCGCGCGACTACGCCCCCTTCTGGACGACCGAGGCAGCCGCGGACCGGCGCCGCGCGCTTCTGACCGTTCTGGCGCAGGCGGAGGAGCACGGCCTTCCGGCCGCCCGTCACGACCCGGAGCGGTTGATCGCAACCTTCCGCAGCGCGCGCACCCTGCGCGACATCGGCCTGGCCGATGTCGAAGCCACACGCATGTTCCTGGCCTATGCCCATGACGTGGGCTCGGGCGTGCTGGTGCCCGGCCGGGTGATAGGCGACATCAAGCGCGAGGTGCGCCGACGCAGCCCGCAGGAGCTTCTGTCCGGCCTCGCGGCGGCCGAGAGCCCGCTCGTCTACCTGCATTCGCTCGCCCCGCGCACCCCTGAATATGCCCGCCTTTTGCGCGAGAAGATGCGGCTCGAGCGGGTGATCGCCGAGGGCGGCTGGGGGCCGGAACTGCGCGTGAGCGCGCTGCGGCCGGGCGCCTCCGGCGCCGGCGTTGTCGCGCTGCGCAACCGCATGATCGCCATGGGCTATCTCGCGCGCTCCGCCGCCGCGACATACGACGCCGCGTTGCAGAAGGCGGTGCAGGCGTTCCAGCTCGACCATGGCCTGGAGGCCGATGGCGTTGCCGGTCGCGACACGATCGACGAGATCAATGTCGCCCCCGAGGCGCGGCTGAAATCGCTCCTCGTCGCGATGGAGCGCGAGCGCTGGCTGGGCGACGACCGCGGCAACCGCCATGTGCTGGTCAATATCACCGATTTTCACGCCCGTATCGTCGAGGAGGGCGAGGTCGTGTTCCAGACCCGGTCCGTTGTTGGCAAGAACCTCAGCACGCACCGGACGCCCGAGTTCTCCGACGTGATGGAGCACATGGTGGTCAACCCCACCTGGAACGTGCCTCGCTCCATCGCGGTCAAGGAGTACCTGCCCAAGATGAAGGCCAACCCCAACGCACACAGCTACCTGCAGCTTGTCGACGGGCGCGGCCGGGTGGTCAGCCGGGGCGCGGTAGATTTCAGCCGCTACACCGCGCGCAACTTCCCTTTCGACCTCAAGCAGCCCCCATCGACGCGCAACGCGTTGGGGCTGGTGAAGTTCATGTTCCCCAACCGTTACAACATCTATCTCCATGACACACCGTCGAAATCGTTGTTCGACCGCGAGGTGCGCGCCTTCAGCCATGGCTGCGTCCGGCTGAGCGATCCGTTCGATTTCGCCTATGCGCTGCTCGCTGAGCAGACTGACGACCCGGTCGGGTTTTTCCAGTCGAAGCTGGCCACCGGCCGCGAGACGCGCGTCGACCTTGCGCAACCATTGCCGGTACACATAGTCTATCGCACCGCGGTGACCGACCGGAAGGGTCGGATGCAGTACCGCCGCGACGTCTATGGCCGCGACTCGGCGATTTTCCGGGCGCTGGAGGCCGCCGGGGTGGCGCTCGGCGCCGTTCGGGGGTAAACCCGGCGCCCGAGAGCGACCGCGCGGGGCGACCCGCGCGCGCACAGGGAGCCGCAATGGCGTTCACAGTCGAACAGATCGCGACCGCGCTCGGCGCGCGGCTGGAGGGCGCGGGCGGCGTGCGGATCACCTGCGCGTCGGAGCCCGCCGCGGCCGGCCCGGACGCATTGGCGCTGGCCATGGATCCGAAATATGCCGACGGGCTTGCGCAGGGCCGGGCGCGGGCGGCCGTGCTTTGGAATGGCGCGGACTGGCGCGCACTCGGGCTGGATGCAGCGATCTTCGTGCCGCGGCCGCGCTACGCGATGTCGGGGCTGACGCGGCTGATGGACCCAGGCCCCGAGATCGCGCCGGGCGTCCATCCTTCGGCGGTCGTCGACCCCACCGCCGAGATCGGCGAAGGCGCAGCGATCGGTCCTCTCGCGGTTGTCGGCCGGTGCGCCGTGATCGGCCCGCGGGCCCGGGTGGCGGCCCATGCGGTCATTGCCGAGCAGGCGCGCATCGGTGCGGACGCACTGATCCTTCACGGGGCCAAGATCTGTGCACGGGTCACGATCGGCGATCGCTTCATTGCACAGCCCGGTGCAGTGGTCGGTGCGGACGGATTCTCATTCGTGACGCCCGAGAAATCAGGCGTCGAGAACGTGCGCGAGACCTTGGGCGACCGCGGCGAAGCGGTGGACCAGAGTTGGACGCGGATACATTCTCTTGGTGCCGTAACGATAGGGGACGACGTGGAAATCGGCGCCAATGTCTGTATCGACCGGGGCACGATCCGCGACACTTCCATCGGGGCGGGCACCAAGCTCGACAACCTCGTCCATGTCGGCCACAACGTCGAGGTCGGGCGCGACTGCCTGCTCTGCGGGCAGGTTGGCATCGCCGGGTCCACCCGGATAGGCGACCGCGTGGTGTTTGCCGGGCAGGTGGGCGTAAACGACAATATCCGGGTCGGCGACGACGTGATCGCGGGCGGCGCGACCAAGATCTTCACCAACGCGCCGTCGGGGCGCGTCCTGCTGGGCTACCCGGCGATGCGGATGGACTCTCATGTCGAGGCGTACAAGGGACTCCGTCGCCTGCCGCGGCTTTTCGCGCAGGTCGCCGAGCTGCAAAAAGCGGTTTCAAAGCTCTCCGGGAGCGACTAAATCCACGCAGGAGCAGAGGCAGAGAGGCACCAAATGGCAGACCGCGTGAAGGACAAGGTGATCGAGATCATCGCTGAGCAGGCGGTGCTCGAACCCTCGGATGTCCGGATGGACTCCACGTTGGAGGACCTCGGCATCGACAGCCTCGGCCTCGTGGAGTCGATCTTCGCCATCGAAGAAGCGTTCGACATCCAGGTTCCGTTCAATGCCAACGAGCCCACCGAAAGCGATTTCGACATCTCTTCAGTCGCTGCCATTGTCCGGGCCGTCGAGGGGCTGGTGGCCGAACAGAAGGCATGAGACGCGTCGTCATCACCGGCCAGGGCACGATCAACGCGCTCGGCCACAACGTGCCCGAAACGCTTGCGGCCTTCCGCGAGGGGCGCTGTGGCATCGGCGAATTGGAAATCCGCGACCTCGACCGGCTGTCCATCCGCATCGGCGGGCAGGTGAAGGGCTATCAGCCCGAGGACCATTTCAACCGCCAGCAGATCGCGCTCTATGACCGGTTTACCCAGTTCACGCTGCTCGCGGCGAAAGAGGCGATCGCGCAGTCCGGTCTGACCTTCTGCGGCGAGCTTTCGCACTCGACCGGGGTTGTCTTGGGTACCGCGGGCGGCGGTGTGAACACTTGGGACGAGAATTACCGCACGGTCTATGAGGACGGGAAGAATCGGGTGCATCCCTTCGTCGTGCCGAAGTTGATGAACAACGCCGCGGCGAGCCATGTCTCTATGGGTTACAACCTGCGGGGCCCAAGTTTCACCGTGGCGACGGCCTGTGCCTCGTCGAACCATGCGATGGGGCAGGCGTTCCATCTTGTTCGGTCGGGGGCGAGCCCGGTGATGGTCACCGGGGGGTCGGAATCGATGCTGTGCTTCGGTGGTATCAAAGCGTGGGAGGGGTTGCGCGTGATGTCGCGCGACGCCTGCCGGCCTTTCAGCGCCAACCGCAACGGCATGGTCCAGGGCGAGGGCGCAGCGATCTTTGTCTTCGAAGAATACGAACACGCCCGCGCCCGGGGCGCAGAAGTTCTCGCCGAGGTTGTCGGCTTCGCGATGACGTCCGATGCTGCGGATATCGTCATGCCGTCAAAGCAGGGCGCGGCGAGGGCAATGGCCGGCGCTTTGCGCGATGCCGGCCTCGCGCCCGAGGACGTGGGCTATATCAATGCCCATGGCACCGGCACAGCGGCCAATGACAAGACCGAATGCGCAGCGGTGGCCGATGTGTTCGGCCCGCATGCGGATGCTCTGATGATCTCGTCCACCAAGTCGATGCATGGGCATCTGATCGGGGGCACCGGGGCGGTGGAGCTGCTGGCCTGCATCATGGCGCTGAAGGACGGTGTGATCCCGCCCACCATCGGCTATGAAGAGTCCGATCCGGAATGCACGCTAGACGTTGTCCCGAACGCGGCGCGCGAGGCGCGGGTTGATGTGGCGCTGTCGAACGCCTTTGCTTTCGGCGGACTCAACGCCGTTCTGGCTCTGCGCCGGGTCTGACCGGCACGACGAATCTGCGTTTGGACTCTTGGCGCCGGTTCTCCGGCCAAACGGGACCGCGACGCCGGGCGACGCGGCCCCGGCGCGTTACTGCGGCAACATCTCTTGCAAAGACTCGAAAGCGGCGGTGAAGCCCGAGAGCGACATCGTCACTTCCTGCGGCTGGTCCGGCGCGCGCAGCGGGATGATCGCGACTGCTGCCTCGGCGCCAGCTTTCAGGGCGTCGAGTTGCTGCCCCTCGACCGAAAACTGCGCGATGCAGGAGTCGGGACGGCAATAGGTAAAGGGCACGGTCCACGGCTCCGAGGCGTCGATCTGGATGCGAAGCCCGCGGCTGAGCAGGGTTTCCAGCGGGGTCGCGATCTCGATACCCGCAACGCGCGGCGCGGCGGCGTCGGGCAGGGCGGCGATGCTGACCTTGCTGACCGCGTTTTCATTGGCATCAAGCAACAGCTGCTGCATCGTGCAGGCCTCGCGGCCGTCGGCCACCGGTGCACATATCACCCGCCAGTCCGTGAAGGTATCGCGCACATAGGCCTGGGGTTGCTCGGCTTCGGTCTGCGTCGGTGCCGCCGCCGCATCTTCCGTGCCCGCGGTTTCACCGGTGGTCTCCGCTTCCGTGGGCGTCGTCGCGCCATCCTCGCCGCTGTCCTGGGCGAGGGCCGGTGGCGCAAACGCGAGGAGTGCGGCGAGACCGAGGGGGCTGAGAAGTTCACGCATGATGCCTGCCTTTCTTTGCTGCGTTGCCGCCGCTCTACCATGCCGCGGGGCGACTGTCAGGGGGCAATCTCCGGCCAAGACGGCAACGGAAAAAAGGGCCGCAGAGCAGCCCTTTCTCCATGTCTTCTTCTCCCTGTCGGACGGGCCGACCTTATAATGGATGGTACGCTAAGCGAGTTGTTAACAGGCGTCAACAGGCAATGAATCGCCCCTGAGCGACGCGGCTCTGGCGCAAAAAAAAGGCCGCATCACAAGGATGCGGCCAGTCCATCAGGGAGGAAGACCCGCCCCGGGCAATACCCCCGGTCGGCGAGATGGCTCGATACTGGCATCAATTGGTTAAATAAGTATTGTTTCGGCCAGGGGAGTGCGCGGGGAGGGTGTGCAGGTGCCAACGGACGTCTTGATCGGGGGGAGGGGGCCGGAATACGGGGCGCCGCAATGGCTCCGGCTCGACCAGGCCAACCGTCACGGGCTGGTCGCCGGCGCGACGGGCACCGGCAAGACGGTCACGTTGCAGATCATGGCGGAGGGGTTTTCCGCGGCCGGCGTCCCGGTCTTCCTCGCCGACGTGAAGGGCGACCTCTCGGGGCTCGCCGCCCCGGGGCATGCCGCGTTTCGGCTGCACGACGCTTTCATGGCCCGGGCCGGCAAGATCGGCTTCGCCGACTACACCTACGACTCCTTTCCGGTGACCTTCTGGGATCTTTTCGGCGAGCAGGGCCATCCCGTGCGGACCACCCTGGCGGAGATGGGGCCGCTGCTGCTGGCGCGCCTGCTCGAACTCAACGAGGTGCAGGAAGGCGTGGTCAACATCGCCTTCCGCGTGGCCGACGAGGAGGGGCTGCCGCTGCTGGACCTCGCCGATCTGCGGGCGCTTCTGGCCTGGGTCGGCCGGAACCGGCGCGCGCTCGCGCTGCGCTATGGCACCGTGGCGCCGGCCTCGATCGGCGCGATCCAGCGCCGGTTGCTGGTGCTGGAAAACCAGGGCGGCGCGCGTCTCTTCGGCGAGCCCGCGCTCGATCTCGCCGACCTGATGCGGGCGGGGCCGGACAGGCGCGGCCAGGTGAACATTCTCGCCGCCGATAGACTGATGGCCGCGCCGCGCCTCTACGCCACATTCCTATTGTGGCTTCTTTCCGAACTCTTCGAGAACCTGCCCGAGGTGGGCGACCCGGCGAAGCCCCGCCTCGTCTTCTTTTTCGACGAGGCGCATCTTCTGTTCGATGACGCGCCGAAAGTCCTGATCGACAAGGTTGAGCAGGTCGCCCGCCTGATCCGGTCCAAGGGGGTCGGGGTCTACTTCATCACCCAGAACCCCGACGATGTACCCGAGGACGTGCGCGGCCAACTCGGCAACCGGGTCCAGCACGCGCTGCGAGCCTTCACCGCCCGCGACCGAAGGGCGCTCGGGCGCGCCGCCGAAACCTATCGCGACAACCCCGAATTCGACATAGCGACCGCGATCCGCGAGGTCGGCACCGGCGAGGCGGTGACTTCGTTTCTCCAAGAGGACGGCGTGCCCGGCATGGCGCAGCGCACGCTGATCCGGCCGCCCGCCTCGCAACTCGGGCCGCTGGCGCCGGACGCACGGCGCGGAATTTCTTCGGCCTCGCCCATGGCAGGCAAGTATGACCGGCCGCTTGATCGCGACTCCGCCCACGAGATCCTCGCCCGCCGCGCCGAGGCCGCCGCGCGGGAGGCAGAGCGCCTCGCAGAGACGGCTGAGGCCGCCGAGCGCGAGTATCGCAGCGCGCGGCGCTATTCCGGCACGCGCGGCGGCCGCACTTCGGCGCGACCCCAACAGGGCGCGGAAACGCTGGGCGACGCCCTCGGCAAGGCGCTCATCGCGGAATTGTCGGGCACCACCGGGAAGCGTCTTGTGCGGGGAATCCTCGGCGGTCTTTTCAAGGGACGCTGATCGGCGCTTCTTCTGGGTCGAATTACGCGCGCCGGAGCCGCCAGACGCCGTACAAGCTCGGAGGAGACGGGTGCGCCCTTGCCTCAGAGCGGGCGAATCTTGAGGCGCGTGATCCGGTTGGCCTGGCGCTGCAGTACCTCGAAGCGGAAGCCGTGGAACGAGAACACCTGCCCCTGGGTCGGGATCGACTGGGCCTCGTGGATCACCAGCCCCGCGATCGTGTTCGCCTCCTCGTCAGGCAAGGACCAGTCCGTTGCCCGGTTGAGGTCCCGGATCGTCATTGCCCCGTCCACCAGAACGGCACCGTCCTCAGTGCGGCGCAGGGGATGCTCGGCATCGACATCGAACTCGTCGGTGATCTCGCCCACGATCTCTTCCAGGATATCCTCCAGGGTGATCAGCCCCCTGAGCGCGCCGTACTCGTCGACGACCAGCGCAAAATGGGTATGCCGGCGCAGGAATTCGCGCATCTGGTCGTCCAGCGTCGTCGTCTCGGGCACGAAATAGGGCTTCATCGCGATGTCGAGCACACGGAAGTCCTCGAGTTTCTGGGCGCTTGCATCAGGGCCGCGCACCAGCTTGTCCATGGCTCGAAGCAGGTCCTTGGCGTGGATCACGCCGACGATGTTCTCGGGATCGCCCCGGAACAGCGGCAGCCGCGTATGGGCGCTTTCGAGGCATTGCGACAGGATCTGCTCCGACGGCAGATCGGCGTCGACCATCTCGATCTTGGACCGGTGCAGCATGATTTCCTCTACCGTCCGATCACCGAGGTCGAGCGCGCCGAGAATCCGGTCACGGTCCTCCTTTTCGACAAGTCCTTCGGAATGGCCGAGTTGCAGCGCGCCTGCGATCTCCTCGCGCACTGCGAGGATATGGCTATCGGGATCGGTCTTGACCCCGAACAGCGCAAGGATCTGCCGCACCAGTGCACGCACCGCCGAGACAACCGGCGAGAACACAAGAACCACCACTCGGATCAGCGGCGAGACGCGGGCCGCCGCGGTTTCCGCATTGGTGATCGCGTAGGTCTTGGGCAGCACTTCCGCGAAGATCAGCACCAGCAGCGTCATCACCAGCGTGGCCAGCGCCACGCCCGACTCGCCGAAGAGCCGTGTGAACAGCGCGGTAGCCAGAGAGGTGGCGAGGATGTTGACCAGGTTGTTGCCCAGAAGCACCGAGCCGATCAGCCGCTCGTTATCCTCGGTGATCCCCAGCGCTGTCTCTGCTCCCTTGTCGCCGCGGTCGGCGCGGGCGCGCAGCTTGCCGCGCGACGCGGCCGTAAGCGCGGTTTCCGAGCCGGAGAAGAAGGCCGAAAGGAGAAGCAGGGCGGCGATGGAGCCGGCGGTGAGAAAGAGGGCCGCGTCGATCAACGGGGCAGGGCTGTCCATATGTGTCTCTGGTTCAGTGCGTCGTGCCGGTTATGGGGGCGGGGCGCGCGCCGTTCAAGACGTGTCGCTTTTGCGGGCCAGCGGGTGATGCGCCAGGACAAGGGCGCGAAGCCGCTCGTCGAGGACATGGGTATAGATCTCAGTCGTGGACACGTCGGCATGGCCGAGGAGCGTCTGGATCGACCGCAAGTCCGCTCCGCCCGCCAAGAGATGCGTCGCGAAGGCGTGGCGCAAGGTATGCGGAGTGACCTTGCCCGGATCGATCCCGGCTGCGACGGCCAGCTCCTTGATCAGCATGTAGAAGCGGTGGCGCGTCAGGTGGCCGAGCCTGCCGCGTGAGGGAAACAGGAACCGGCTGGCGTTGGCGCCCCTTTCGCGCGCGGAGGCTTCGGCCGCATCGCGATGCGTCAGCCATGCCGCCAGCGCCTCGCGGGCCGGCGGCGACAACGGCACCATGCGTTCCTTGCCGCCCTTGCCGCGGATCAGCAGCATCCGCGGATCGCCTCGGGCTGCGGCCACCGGCAGCGAGACCAACTCGCTGACGCGCATGCCCGTGGCGTAGAGCAGTTGCACCAGGCAGACGTTGCGCAGCGCCTCGCGCGGCGTGGCCCCGGCAGCGTCCAGCAGCCGGTCCACCTCCTCATGGGTGAGGGTTTTTGGCAGCCGCCGCGCGCGGCCCGGTCCGCGTATCTGCAGGGCGGGATTGTCGGCACGCCAGCCTTCTTCATAGGCAAAACGGAACAGCTGCCGGATCGCCGACAGCCGCCGGGCCCGGGTCGAGGCCGCAAGCCCGGCGGCCTCGCACCGCACCAGATAGGCCGAGATCTCAGATTCCGAGGCGCTTTCGATGTCCAACCCTGCGCGGTCCAGCCAGCCCGCGAAATCCTTCAGGTCCCGCGCATAGGCCAGCTGGGTGTTGGCCGCGGCGTCCTGCTCGGCGGCCTGCGCCTCCAGAAAGGTGGATATCCAACGCGCCGCGTCCGTCATCCGCGGCGCTCCAGCAGCATGAGTTGCAGCGCGCTCTGCCTGGCGACGGAGTGCAGCCCGACCGCGCGCAACAGCACCAGCGCGCGCGTCACATCGCCGATATCGCCCCGCGCGCCGTCGGTGATGAGGTCGATGGCCGCGAGGATCGCCTCGCCGATCCGCCCCTCGCGCAGCAGCCGCGTCCGGGCGGGGTCCAGCGCGGTCTCGGCGAACCCGTCCTTCAGCGCAGCGCCAAGTGGGCTCGGCGCCGTCATGTCGCCGGGAGCGCCAAGCGCCAGCGCGATCAGGAATTCCTCCTTGGCTGAGGCGGGTGCGCGCGCTTTGGCAACGGTTTCGTATTCGTCGCCGAGCAGTCCGATCGCGAAGGCCAGGGCGCCCGCCTCGCCGTCGATATTCAGCCGCGCAAGCCGCGCGCCGTAAAGCCGGGCGAAGGGTACCTCCAACTCAGCCGCGACCATCGCGGCCCAGACCGGCGATAGTGTTTCGGCCACGGCCTCGCGCTTGCCTGCCAGAATAGCGACGTCGAAGGCTTGCAGCGCGCCGACCCGGTCCCAGAGGCCGCCAGAGGCGGCAGGCTTGCGCTCGGTCCAGATGCCGAGCAGCCGATTGGGGGGCAGGGCGCCGGTACGCGCCAGCCGTTCGGCCGCCTCGATGCGTGCCCTCCAGCCGGCGGTCGAACGCAGGTCGGCGTAGGCGAAGGCGAGCGGCATGGTGGTCGTGCGCAGCGGCTCGCCGATCGCCTCACGCATGCGGAAGACCAACGGCGAAGGGCGCGACGGCGGCGGGAGGGAGGGTGTGGTCTCGGCCAACTCTGCGTCGAGGAATCGGGCGAGCAGCGCGTCCTCTTCCTGGGTGACGAAACCCAATGCGCGTGCGGTTTCCAGCGTCAGCGCCGCGGCGTTCCAGTCGCCCCCGCGGGCAAGGCAGAAGACACGCGCCGGGAAGGTCGGTGCGATGCCCGGGGCGGCGCGCATCGCGGCGCAGGCCCTGTCCTCCTGGCCCGTCAGAAGCGAGATGTCGAACCAGCGTCGGAAAAGCGCAGGATCGGTGGGGCCGGCGCGCTCCACCAGCGCCTGGGCCTCCTCCAGCGCGCCGAGATCGAGCAGCTTGTCCAGCCGCGCCAGCAACAGCGCGCCGTCGCCATTGCTGCCCGCGGGCGCGTCGAACTCGGCCAGTAGCAGCGTCAGCATCAGTTCCTGTATCGCGGGCAGCGTGTCTACCCGCTCGGCGCGGATCGCGCGGGCGATGGCGCCGGGGGCGCCGGGGCCCCACAGATCGCGCGGCAGGCCCGCGACCGCGGCAGGAAGCAGCCCGACGGCATCCGGTTCGACGCGGCCGAGCGGCGCGACCGAGATCGGCTCGGTTTCGGGGGCTGGACTCAACGCGGGCGGGGCGGGGCGCACCGATGGCGCGGTGACGGAGTCCGACAGCCAGTCGATGGCCGAGAGCGGGCGTTCCGCCCGAGCCTCCGCGGCGAGCGCCGCCGCGAGTCCCGCAACGGCAAGCGATGTCCTCCTAATCGACATCGAGGGTGAGGCTCTGGGTCACGTCGGCCTGGTCGGGGCTCAGATCGCCGAGGTAGGCGAATCCGACGAGCCCGACGAAACCGATGATCAGGAGGAAAACCAAGACCTTGAGAAGTCGAAACATGCTGCCCTGCCCTTGTCTGTCAACCTGCGCGTTGCCGGCTTTTCACCGATTATAACTGGCATTCCCGGCGAGTTCACGCCATTGAGGGGCGAAAATCTGCAGTTTGGCGGGAGGTCGCCCAGTGGGGGCACGGCTGAAGAAAACCGTCGCCCTCGTTGGGCTGATGGGGGCGGGCAAGACGGCGGTGGGGACCGCCCTGGCACGAAAGCTGGGTGTGCCGTTCCGCGACTCGGACGCAGAGATCGTGAAGGCCGCAAACATGTCCATTGCCGAGATCTTCGAGCGCGACGGCGAGACCTTTTTCCGAGTGAAGGAGGCGCAGGTCATCGCCCGGCTGCTGGACGCCTCGCCGGGCATCCTGTCAACGGGCGGGGGTGCGTTCCTCTCGCCCGCAAACCGCACCGCGATCACCAGGAAGGGTGTTTCGGTCTGGCTCGACGCCGATCTGGCGCTCTTGTGGTCCCGCGTCAAACACAAGAACACCCGTCCGCTGCTGCGGACCCCGGACCCCTACGGCACGCTTCGCGAACTCTATCACACGCGCAAGACGTTCTATGCGCGGGCCGATCTGGCGGTGCGCGCCGATCCGGGCTATTCGATAGACGAGATGGCCGACCGCGTGTTCGACGCGCTTCGCACCCGGCCCGACGTTCTGGAGATGACGTGAGCGAGACGATCAATACCGTGCATGTCGCCCTGCCGGGGCGCGACTACGACATCCGCATCGGCGCGGGGTTGCTGGCGCGGGCCGGCACCGAGATCGCGCCGCTCCTGGATCGCCCGCGGGTGGCGGTCCTTACCGACGAGACGGTGGCCGGCCTCCATCTTGATGCGTTCCGGGCGGGACTGGCCGCCGACGGCATAGAGGCGGTAGCGCTCGCATTGCCACCGGGCGAGGCGACCAAGGGGTGGAGCCAGTTCTCGCGCGCGGTGGAATGGCTGCTGGAGCAGAAGATCGAGCGTCGCGATGTGGTGGTAGCGCTCGGCGGCGGGGTGGTCGGCGATCTGGCCGGTTTCGCCGCTGCGGTATTGCGCCGTGGGGTGCGCTTGGTGCAGGTGCCCACCACGCTGCTCGCGCAGGTCGACAGTTCGGTCGGAGGCAAGACCGGAATCAACTCCCCGCACGGCAAGAATTTGATCGGCGCGTTTCATCAGCCCAGCCGCGTGCTGGCCGATATCGGTGTGCTGGAAACGCTGGAAACCCGCGATTTCCTCGCCGGTTACGGCGAAGTCGTGAAATACGGCCTCCTAGGCGACGCGGCATTCTTCGCGTGGCTCGAGACCAACGGCCCGGCGCTGGCTTCCGGCGACCGGTCGGCGCGGGCCCAGGCCGTCAAACGGTCCTGCGAGATGAAAGCGGGAATCGTGGAACGGGACGAGACCGAGCAGGGGGAGCGGGCTCTGCTCAACCTCGGTCACACCTTCTGCCATGCGCTGGAGGCCGCGACCGGCTATTCCGACCGGCTGCTCCATGGCGAGGGTGTCGCAATCGGCTGCGCATTGGCCTTCGAGCTTTCGGCGCGGCTGGGGCTCTGCGCGCAGGAAGAGCCATCGCGCGTGCGGGCGCATCTCGCGGCGATGGATATGAAACGCAACCTTGCCGACATCCCCGGTGCGTTGCCCGACGCGGACGGGCTGATCTCGTTGATGGGGCAGGACAAAAAGGTGCAGGACGGGCGGCTGCGTTTCGTGCTGGCCCGCGGCATCGGCGACGCCTTCGTGACCTCGGATGTCGAGACGGACGCGCTGCGCGCAGTGCTGACGGAGGCGCTGGACAGGCGCTGATCGGGCCTCGCGCGGCGCGGGCATGCCCGGATTTCGGGCAAATGCCGCTGTGACCGGCGCGACGCATTGCGTGCCCCCTTGCGGAGCGCCGCATCCCTTTCCATGATCGCAGCCGGGCTTGGGAGACCTCACAGCACATGAGCGATGTCACGGCACGGCCAGCGCGGGGCAGGGGCGAGGCGGCGCAGGGCTACCTGCTGGTTGCACCACCCTTCCTCTATGCACTGCTGCTGCTCGCCTTCCCGCTCGGCGCGATCCTCGTCTTCAGCTTCTGGACGCAGGATTACCTGACGCTCGACCGGACCTTCACGCTGAACAACTACCGCGAGGCACTGACCGAGCCGCTTTACGGCGAACTCCTACTGCGCTCGCTCATGGTCTCGGGCGCGGTCACCGTGGCGACCGTCGTCGCCGCCTTTCCCATCGCGTATTACGTGTCGTTCCACTTCGCTCCGCCGCGGAAGGCGATGTGGCTGTTTCTCATCACCATCCCGTTCTGGACGTCGTATCTGATCCGGGTGTTCCTGTGGAAGGTGATCCTGGGCTTCAACGGCGTCGTCAACACCACGCTGCAGGGAGTCGGACTCATCGACGAACCGCTGACCTTCATCCTCTACAACGTCAACGCGGTCGTCATCACTCTGGCCCATGCCTTTGCGCCCTTCGCGATCCTGCCGATCTTCGTCGCGCTGGAGAAGATCGACCGGTCGCTCCTCGAGGCCAGCCGCGACCTTGGCGAGACCCGGGCGACAACGTTCCTGCGAGTGACGTTGCCGCTGGCCATGCCGGGTGTGATCGCCGCTGTCCTGATCGTCTTCATCCCGACGGTGGGCGACTACGTCACGCCCCGGCTCGTCGGTGGGCCGGATGGCCTGATGATCGCCAACATGATCCAGACCCAGTTCCTGAAACTCAACAACGCGCCGATGGGCGCCGCGCTGGCAGTGCTGGCAATGGGCATGGTGACGGCGGTCGCGCTGGTCTTCGTCTTCCTCAACCGGCGTTTCCTGAGGGGGCGGGGATGACGCTACGCCTTTATGCCATCCTTTACCTCGCCTTCCTCTACGCGCCGATCGCACTTCTGCCGATCTTCGCCTTCAACGACGGCACCGTGATCGCCTTCCCGCTGCGCGGCTTCACCTTCGAATGGTTCCGGCAACTGACCGAGATCCCGGCGCTACACGCCGCGGTGCTGAACAGCCTGGTGATCGCGGTCTCCTCGGCGGTGATCGCGACGCTTCTGGGCATCTGCGCGGCGCGAGCGGCCACGCGCTTTTCCTTTCCCGGCAAGCGGGGCATCCTGGGGCTGGTCATGCTGCCGCTGGTCCTGCCCGAGATCATCGTAGCGGTGTCGCTTTTGGTGGTGCTGCTGCAGCTGGGACTTGGCCTCGGCGCGTGGACGGTGATCCTGGGCCACGTCCTGATCTGCGTGCCATTCTCCATCGCCATCCTGAACTCCGCCTTCCAGAGCCTCGACCGCTCGCTGGAAGAGGCGGCGATCGACCTGGGCGAGACGCGGTGGTCGAGCTTTCGCCTTGTCACCCTGCCGCTGGTGATGCCGGGGATCATCTCGTCGTTGCTGATTTCCTTCACCATCTCGCTTGACGAGTTCATCATAGCCTTTTTCCTGACCGGCACCGAGCCGACGCTGCCGGTCTATCTCTGGAGCCAACTCCGCTTCCCGCAAAAGATACCAGTGGTCATGGCGCTGGGGACGCTACTTGTGCTGGCCTCGGTGCTGCTCTTGACCATCGCCGAATACGCGCGTCGCCGCGGCGTGGCGCGGACCGGGCAGAAAGATTCCGGAGGGTTCCTGTGAGAGACACGCGCGCCGAAGCCACGCCGATCATCACGCTCGACAAGGTCGGGAAATATTACGGCGACTTCCATGCGCTGAGGGGCATCAGTGCCGAGATCGGGCAGGGCGAGTTCTTCTCTCTTCTTGGGCCGTCGGGCTGCGGCAAGACCACGCTTCTGCGCTGTATCGCCGGGTTCGAGGACTTGTCCTCGGGGCAGCTGGCGATCGACGGGCGCGACATGGCCGGGGTGCCCGCCAACCGGCGCCCGACAAACATGGTGTTTCAGTCCTACGCGATCTTCCCGCATCTCAGCGTGGCCGAGAACGTGGGTTTCGGCCTGCGCCGTTCGGGGCTGTCGAAGGCGGAGAAGTCGGCCAAGGTGGACGCGGCACTCGGGATGGTGGGGCTCAAGGGCTATGGCGGGCGGGCGGCGCAGGCGCTGTCGGGCGGGCAGCGGCAGCGGGTGGCGCTGGCCCGCGCGCTGATCCTGGAACCCAAGGTGCTGTTGCTCGACGAACCGCTCTCTGCGCTCGACAAGAAGCTCCGCGACCAGATGCAGATGGAGCTTCGGCGGCTCCAGCGGCAGGTCGGGATCACCTTCGTTCTGGTCACCCACGATCAGGAAGAGGCGCTGATCATGTCGGACCGGATCGCGGTGATGTTCGACGGCCAGATCGCCCAGCTAGACACGCCGCAGATTCTCTACCGGCGCCCGGTGAGCCGGCAGGTGGGCGAGTTCATCGGCGTGATGAATTTCCTGCCTGCCCGCGCCACGGTGACCGACGAAAAACATATCGAGGTCGAGGCGGCGGGGTTGGGACGTGCGGTGATCGGGCCCGATCAGTTGCCCGGCGGCTGGCATCCTGGCCAGACCCAGAGCATCGGCATCCGGCCTGAGACGATGTCGATTCTGTTCGAAGGCGAGACGACAGACCGACGCGTCGCCACCGGCATCGTCGAGGATCTCGCCTATTATGGCGACATGACCTATTACGACGTGCGCCTTGACGGGGTGGATATGCCGATGACGATCTCGATGAAGAACCTCGTGGGCCGCCCGGTGCTGGAGCGCGGCACCCAAGCCCGCGTGGCCTGGGATGCGCGGTCTCTCGTGCTGTTCGCCTGAGGGGGGCAGCGCCCCAATCTGACGGCATTGCTGGCTTGGAAGGATTGCGAGGGCAGCAGACCGGCGGGCGGCCGGTCTAAACCCGCACGCCCTTGCGGGCCGCGAGATCGGTGAAGAACTGCCACGCGACCCGGCCAGAGCGGGCGCCGCGGGTGGCCTGCCACTCGATCGCCTCGGCGCGCAGCGTCGTGTCGTCCACCTCCACAGCCCAGGCGTCGCAATAGCCACGGATCATCGCGAGATACTCGTCTTGGCTGCATGGGTGGAAGCCGAGCCAGAGCCCGAAGCGGTCGCTGAGCGAGACCTTCTCTTCGGTCGCTTCGGAGGGCGAGATCGCGGTCGACCGCTCGTTTTCGATCATGTCGCGCGGCATCAGGTGGCGCCGGTTCGAGGTTGCATAGAAAACCACGTTTTCGGGGCGTCCCTCGATGCCGCCATCCAGCACCGCCTTGAGCGACTTGTAGTGCTGATCGTCGTGGGAAAACGACAGGTCGTCGCAGAACAGCACGAACCGCTCAGGCGCGTCGCGCAAGAGGCCCAGGAGCCGCCCGATCGATGGGATGTCCTCGCGCTGCACCTCCACGATCTTGAGGTCATGCCCCTCGGCGACCACAGAGGCATGCACAGCCTTTACGAGGCTGGACTTGCCCATGCCCCGCGCGCCCCAGAGAAGGGCATTGTTAGCAGGCAGCCCGCGCGCGAAGTGCCTGGTGTTCTCCAGGAGCGTGTCGCGCGACCGGTCGATCCCGCGCAACAGCGACAAGTCCACACGGTTGACCTCCGGGACGGGCATAAGCCGGTGAGGCGCGACATGCCAGACGAAGGCATCCGCCGTGCCGAAGTCGGGGGCCAAGGCCGGCGCTGGACTCATCCGCTCCAGCGCCTCGGCGATCCGCGTGAGCACGTCGCTCACGGGCGCGGGTCCTCTCGTTCGTCGAACTCGCGCATCAGCGGGTCGTCCTCGTCGTCGTCCTCGAACCAGAGGCCCTGGTCGCGCAGGTCCTTCTCGCGCTTCCGCTCGACGCGACGGACAAGCAGGATCGAGATCTCGTAAAGCCCGTAGACCACCACGAAGAGGATAACTTGGGTGATGACGTCGGGCGGGGTGACGAGGGCGGCCAGCAACAGGATCGCGACGACCGCGTATTTTCGCACCGTGCCCAAGCCCTCGGCCGAAACGAGCCCGGCCTTGCCCATCAGCGTCAACAGCACCGGCAACTGGAAGCAGAGCCCGAAGGCGAGGACGAATTTCACGGTCAGCGACAGGTATTCCTGCACCGAGCCGTGGAAGGTGATGCCGGCGGTTTCCGAGGCCGTTTCGCCCCCCTCGGCGGCGATGTCGCCGACCTGCTGGAAGCCGAGAAAGAAGTCGAAGGCGAGCGGCGTAACCACGTAATAGGCGAACGCCGCGCCGAGGAAGAACATGAAGGGCGAGGCGATCAGGAAGGGCAGGAAGGCGCCCTTTTCCGAGCGGTAGAGCCCCGGCGCCACGAAGCGCCACATCTGGAAGGCGATGAACGGGAAGGCCAGCGCGAAGCCGCCCAGAAGCGAGATCTGGATCGCGACGAAGAAGCCTTCCTGCAGCTTGATCAGGTAGAGCCCGCAATCCTGCCCGCGCTCGGCCAGCGCGCCGCAGATCGGGTTGGTCAGAAAGTTGAAGATCGGGTTCCAGACGGTGAAGCAGATCACCATCGCCAAGACGAAAGCCGCGAGCGAGTAGATCAGGCGCGAGCGGAGCTCTGCGAGATGTTCGAGCAGCGGCGCGGAACTGTCGTCGATGTCGTCGGTGCTCATGCGTCGCTCTTGGTCTCGGGCGCGGGGCCCTGCGCCTCGGCCTCGGCGGCCGCCTTCTCGGCATCGAGCCGAGCCTGTCCCTTCTCGGCCATCGCCTGGCGGATCTTCTCGGCTTGGGCGCGGCGCTCTTCGGTGAACTCGGCCGTGGCAGGACCGGTTTCAGACCGCTTTGGCTCCCATTTCTCGAACTTGTCGGCCGCCTCGTTGAGCTTGTCGAGCCCCATCTTGCGGGGGTTCGCGGCGTCCTTGAGGTCGTTCGCCATGTCCTTGACGCCGGCTTGGTCGGCAGCATCGTCCATCGCGCGCTGGAACTCGCGGGCCATGTTGCGCGCCTTGGCGGTAAAGCGACCAAGCGTGCGGAACATGCCCGGCAGGTCCTTCGGGCCCACCACGATCAGCGCGACGATGCCGATCAGCAGAAGTTCGGTCCAGCCGAGGTCGAACATGAGCTACGCCGACGGACAGGCGCTACGCCTTGTCCTTTTCCTCTTCGGGGGTCACGTCGCGCGCGCTTTCGAGGCTTTGCTGGGCCTCTTCGGTCTCTTCCTTCACGCCCTTTTTGAAGGCGGTGATGCCCTTGCCGACCTCCCCCATCAGCGACGAGATCTTGCCGCGGCCGAAAAGCACCAGCACCACGACGGCAATGAGCAGGAGGCCGGGAAGGCCGATATTGTTCAGCATGGTCGTCTCCTCCGGACGGGCGCACACCCGCCCCGCTTGGAATTCTGTCTGTCACATCTATTGAGTCTTTCGGGCAGATCAAAGACCCATTCGCGCGGGTTTCCGCGATTATTTGCAGCGCAACCGGGTGGAGAGGGCCTTGCGGGGGCCCGCGCTCTGTTCCACTTCTCGCACCAAGGGCCCGTTCGGGTCCGCGTAACCGAGGAGATTTCGCATGCATACCGAGGACGTGAACGGCAAGGCGCTCGAGCATTGGGACGTGGACGACCTGCAGGAGGGGCTCAAGAAGGGCGAGGTGCTGTTGATCGATGTGCGCACGCCGCAGGAGTTCATGTTCGAGTCGATCCGGGGCGCGCTGCTCTTGCCGATGGCAAACTACGACCCGTCCTACCTGCCGGACGAAACCAACAAGCGGATCGTGTTCCACTGCGGCTCGGGCGTGCGCTCGCGCAAGGTGGCCGAACAGTACCTGGCGGCCGGTCATGACCGGGCGGCGCATCTGGAAGGCGGCTTTGCCGCGTGGAAGACCGCGCACAAGCCGTATATCGGCACCGACATGGCCTCGGGTGCGCCGATCGAGGTGCACAACGGCTGATGCCGCGCCGCGCGTGGTCGGACTTACCGCGCGCGGGCAGCTAGCTGTCGGCCGGGATCAGTCCGAGTCCCCTGAGGTAGATGCCAATGCCGCTTTCCAGAAGATCATCGGCGGCGAACGGCGTGCGGGCGCCGGGCGTGCCGCGGGTGTAAAGCTCCACGACGCCGTGGCTCATCGCCCAGATATGGGCCGAGACCATCGCCACCGGCGGCCGCTTGTCGGGGGCGATATGCTCCGACAGGGCGCGGGCGGCGCGTTCCAGCACCTCGCTCGCGCGCGCGGCGACCGCGGCGAGACCGGGATCGGCGTTCACCGAAAGGCCGGATTCGAACATTGCCATGTAATGGCCGGGATATTTTCGCGCAAAGGCGAGATAGGCCCGGCCTACCGCTTCGAGGCTGGCCAGCGCCGAGGGCTGGCCGGTGGCATAGGCATACTCCATCAGGTCGGCGAACAGCGCGTAGCCCTGGCGCGCGCCTTCCGCGATCAGGTCCTCGCGCCCCTGGAAATGGCGATAAACCGCCGCCGGGGTGACTCCTGCGGCGCGCGCAGCTTCCGTAAGGGTAAAACCCTGCGGGCCTTTCTCCCGGATCAACTCCAGTGCCGCGTCGACCAGCGCCTGTCGCAGATTGCCGTGGTGATAGCCGCGCTTAGACATCCCAAATCTCGGGCCCGCCGCAGATATGGGGGTCCGGGGCGCCGACCACCTCTTGATCCTTGCCCGCGTAGTCAAGGCGGGCCAGCACCTGTCGGATCGCCGCCAGCCTTGCCCGGCGCTTGTCGTCGGAGCGGATGATCGTCCATGGCGCCGGGCCGCTATGGCTGCGCGCGAAGGTCTCGCGGATCGCCGCGGAATAGGCGTCCCAGCGTTTCAGCCCCTCGACGTCGATCCAGGACAGCTTCCACTGTTTTAGAGGGTCACGCTCGCGCTTGAGAAACCGGCGCAATTGCTCGGCACGGCCCACGTTCAGCCAGAGTTTCACAAGGACGATGCCCTCTTCCACCAGCATCTCCTCGAAACCGGGGACCTGAGCGAAGAAGTGCTCGCGCTCGGCGGGGGTGCAGAAATCGAAGACGTGTTCCACAACGCCGCGGTTGTACCAAGAGCGGTCGAAGCACACGA
Source organism: Rhodovulum sp. ES.010 (assembly GCF_900142935.1). Taxonomy (NCBI): domain Bacteria; kingdom Pseudomonadati; phylum Pseudomonadota; class Alphaproteobacteria; order Rhodobacterales; family Paracoccaceae; genus Rhodovulum; species Rhodovulum sp. ES.010. Next base: position 699,459 of record NZ_FSRS01000001.1, read on the forward strand.
TCTCGCCGCCCGAGGGCAGGTGCGGGATGTAGCGTTGGAAATACCATTGCGACTTCTCCCGATCGGACGGGGTGGGCAGGGCGACAACGCGCGCCACGCGCGGGTTCAGATTCTCCCGGAACCGCTTGATCGTGCCGCCCTTTCCCGCGGCGTCACGCCCCTCGAACACGATCGCGAGCCGCTTGCCGGCGGCCTTCACGTCGGCCTGGAGCTTGACCAGTTCCACCTGCAACGCCGCAAGCGCGTCTTTGTAGGCGCTCTTGTCCATGCGGCGGTCGTACGGGTAGCTGTCCGACAGGATGCTCTTTTTTCGGCGCGCACGGATCGCCGCGCGCACGGCTTTTGGGGCCTCGTCCTCGTAGAAACGGGTGATCGCGCCGTCGTACGGCAGGTCGGGCATCGGATGGTCCTCCGGCTTTCGGTCAGTATCGCGATCAGGCTGGCGGGTGCAATCCGGCGCGGGCGGCGGCGCGGCGGATGGCCCAGTCCACGGCCCTTGGCCGGGCATGGTGGACCATGTGGCCGACGCCCCGCAACAGGGTCAGTTGCGCGTTCGGCAGGCGGCGCGACAGCGCGACCGACTGCGCCGCGGGCGGCACGATCCGATCGGCGGTGCCGTGCAGGATCTCGGCCGGCAGATGCAGATCGGGATAGTGGGCCGCCATCGCCGCGAGATGCGGCTTAAGCCGGGTGATCTGCCGGGCATTCTCGCGCAGCGCGTCGGGTAGCAGAGAGAGTTCCACTCCGACATGGTCTGCATAGCCGGGCGGCGGCGCCTGGGGCGCGAAGAAGAACGCGAGCGCCGGATCGATGGCCGCACGCGGGGCCAGCGCCGAGACGAGGGGCACCAGCGTCGCGCCCCCCAGCGCGCTTGCCGCGACCGGGTTCCAGGGGCCGAGGCTGCCGGCCCAGGGCAGGGTGACGCCGGCAAGCGTGACGATGCCGGCCACGCGGGCGGGGTAGAGAATCGCCCACGCCAAGGCGACCGCCGCACCGAAGGAATGACCGACGAGAACGGCCTGTCGCACACCCAGCCGCGCCGCCGCGGCGTCCAACAGACGCGCCTGGTCTGCCGGGCTGTCCCCGCGAGGCGCCAGCGCGTCGGACATTCCCAGGCCGGGGCGGTCGAAGGCGGTGAAGCGAAAGCGGCGCGCAAGCCGCGGGGCGAGGTCGAAGGTGAAGTCTCGCGCATTGACCGAGGCACCGTGTAGCAGGATGACGTCCAGTCCCTGGCCCGCCACCACCGCATGCACGCGGCGCCCTGCCACCTCGACGAACCGCCCCTCGGGCGGGTAGGCTGCCAGAACCTCGTTGCGCCGCGGGGCACAGCCGGCCAGCGACCAGGCCGCGCCGAGGAGCAGCATGCGGCGTCGGGAGGGGCAGAGGCGCCGCTGCTTGCGGCACAGGGGTTCAGTCATGTCCCGACCCGTAGCGCAAGGCGCGGCGCGAGGCGAGACCGCGTCGTCCTAGCGCAGCCCGCCGCGCGCGGCGGCGCGATCAATGGCCGCGACTGTGGCGCGCTCGGCGGCGTGGTGGGGCATGTGGCCGATGCCGCGCAGCGCCGTCAGGCGCGCATTCGGCAGGCGGCGCGCCAGCGGCCGCGAGTGGATGTCGATGCCGACGGTGCGGTCCGCCGTGCCGTGCACGACCTCCACGGGCACGCGCAGGCCCACATAGCGCGCGGACATGTTCACGAGGTGTGGCCGCAAGGTGTTGACCTGCCGGGCGCTGGTGCGCAGGGGGCCGGGCCGCAAGGCAAGCTCGATACCGACATGCTCCATGTAGCCTGGAGGCGGACTTTGCGGGGCGAAGACCGAGCGCAGGGCGCGCTCGGCCCGCTCGCGCGAGGCGAAGGCGGCAATGATCGTGCTGCCGAGCCCCGACGAGGCAACCGTGTAGAACGACTTGAGTTCGCCATCCCATGGCATGGTCGCGCCGGCCAGCGTGACAACCGATGCGACTCGGCCGGGGTGGTTTAGTGCCCAGGCCATGGCCACCGCCGCACCGTAGGAATGGCCGACCACGACCGCGCGCCCGATGCCGAGTTGGCGCGCCGCAGCCTCCAGTTGGGCGGCCTGTTCGGCTGGGCTTTCGCCCCGCCCGTGCAGCGGGTCGGAGAAGCCGAGACCGGGGCGGTCGAAGGCCACGACGCGGTAGCGCGGCGCGAGGCGGCCGCTCAGCGAGAAGGTGAAGTCGCGCAGATTGCCCGAGGCACCGTGCAAGAGGATGACCGGCGGGCCCGCGCCCTCCAATTGGGCATGCACCGTCCGCCCGCGCACCTGCAGCAGCCGGCCGGTGGGAGCATAGGTGGTGTCTCGCGTCGCCTCGGTCTGGGCGTCGCGCGTTGGCGCGCAGGCGGCAAGCGGCGACAGGGCGATCAGGCGGGTGACGGTGCGGCGGGTCGGCATGGGCGCTCCGGGTTGTTCTCCGGAACGATATAGCGGGCGCGGCCGGACGGGCCAGCCGACTGGACGGTCATGCCGCCCCGGCTAGGCCTGCGCGGTCGGCGGCGCGGGCGATTGCGGCGACGGCGGCATCGGGCCGGGCATGGTGCGGCATGTGGCCGTGTCCGTTGAGTTCGGTCAAGTGGACGGAGGAGACGCGCTCGGCCAGGGGCCGGGAGTGCACCTCGACCGGCACGATCTTGTCGGCAGAGCCGTGCACGATCTCGATCGGCATCGCGAGTTCGTCGTAGCGCGCGGCCATCCGCCTGATATGCGGCTTGAGCCCGTTCACCTGACGGGTGTTGGCGCGCAGCGAGGCGGGTCTGAGCGACAGTTCGATGCCGATATGGTCGGCATAGCCTTCCGGTACCGGGTCGGGCTCGAAGATGCGTGCAAGCGTCGTGTGAGCGAGAGCGCGCGGCGCGAAAGCCGAGATCATCGGGATCAGCACCGCCCCGCCCAACTGCGTGGAGGCGAACTCGTACCAAGGGCCGAGGCCGCCCTGCCAAGGAAGCGCCGCCCCGGCAAGCGAGACCAGCGCCGCGGCGCGATCCGGATAATCGAGCGCCCAGGCCAGCGCCACGCTGCCGCCAAAGGAATGGCCCACCAGAACTGCCGGTCCCAGCCCCAGCCGCCCGCAGGCGACCTCGAGGATTGCGGCCTGCTCGAACGGGCTTTCGCCGTCGGAGTGCAGCGGGTCGGAATGCCCCAGGCCCGGCCGGTCGAACGCCGTCACCCGGAAACGGTCGGTCAGCCGGCCCATCAGATCGAAGGTGAAATCCCGCGTGTTGCCCCCGGCCCCGTGCAGCAGGATCACGTCCGGTCCCACACCTTCCTGATGGGCGTGAACGCGGGTGCCGTCCATCTTCAGCACTTCGCCAGTGGGCGGAAAATCCGCGACCATCTCAGGCGACCCCGATCCGGCTACGGTCGAACGGGACCGTCTGGTAGATCTGGTTGATCCAGTTGCCGTAGAGCAGATGCGCATGGCTGCGCCAACGGTTCTTGGGTTCTTTCGTGGGGTCGTCGTCGGGATAGTAGTTCACGGGAACGTTGACCGCGGTGCCATTGGCCACGTCGCGGTCGTATTCTTCCTTCAGCGTTCCGCTGTCGTATTCGAAATGGTTGAAGATATAGAGCGCGCGGCGACCCGGGTCCTCGATGAGGCAGGGGCCGACCTCGTCGCTGCCCAGAAGCGTCACGAGGCCCGGCGCCGCGTCGATCTCATCCTGACGCATCTCGGTCCAGCGGCTGACGGGGATCACGAAATCGTCCGAGAAACCGCGCAGGTACGGCGAGGCTGGCGCGAGGTTGCGATGCCGGAAGCAGCCGAACGCCTTTTGCGCCAGCATGTGCTTACACACGCCGTGAAAATGGTAGATCATCGCCATCCCGCCCCAGCAGACTCCGAAGGTGGAGTGCACGTGGGTCTGTGTCCACTCCACCACCCGCAGCATCTCGTCCCAGTAGGTAACCTCAGGGAATGGGAGATGCTCGATCGGGGCGCCGGTGATGATGAAGCCGTCGAATTTCTCGCCCGACGCCTCCACCTCGGCAAAAGGGCGGTAGAACGCCTCCATGTGCTCGGCGGTAGTGTTGCGGGTTCTGTGCTCGGTCATCCGTACCAGGTGCAGTTCGATCTGCAGGGGCGTCGCGCCGATGAGGCGCGCGAACTGCGTTTCGGTCTGGATTTTCTTGGGCATCAGGTTCAGAAGCCCGATGCGCAAGGGGCGGATGTCCTGCCGGGCGGCCGCCTCTTCGCCCATCACCATCACGCCCTCGCGCGTCAGCACGTCGAAAGCGGGCAGGGTTGTGGGGATCTTGATGGGCATGGGCGCACTCCGCAGAACGGCCTTGACAGATAGGCGAGATGCCGGCGGGCCTCAAGTCCCGGTCACGCCGCGGTTGACAGCACCCGGCCACGCGCCGTTCCATTGGGAGCGGTGCGCAGTCTTGGCGCGCCGTTGGCGGGAGCATTGAAATGCGCCTTTTGGTCGTTGCACTGGCCGGGTGGTCGGTCACCCTTTCGGCTCCCGCCGCGGCACAGGAGGGGCCCGAATGGGACCTTCAGCGTTGCATATGGCGGTGCCTATCGGCATTCGGGCCGAACACCAACCCAGCCTACCATGCCTGTGTCGACGAACGCTGTGCAGGAGAGCCGGCTGCGGCGGCGGGATCTACGCCGGCATCCGCATGGACGGCCGGCCGTGTCAACGACGGCAGCGGTGCGTATGCGGGGGTCACCAGCGCCGACACCGGGCACGCCTTCTATTTCGCCTGTGGCCCCGGCGGCCGCAGTCTCGTTGTTCTGAACGGGCCCGAGGGGCCGCCGGCGACCCTGCAGTTGGTGATCGATGGGCGCGCCCACGCGCTGTTCTTCCACGGCAACGATCTCCAGCATGTGGCCGAGCTGCCGCCCGGGTCGGAGATTCTGGCCGAGCTCGCGCAGGGCACGTCGCTCGAGATCCTGAAAGAGGGCGGCGGCAGTCTCGGCCGATTCTCGCTCGTCGAGGCTGGTGCTGCGATCAGCCGCGCGCAGGCGCTTTGTCGATAGCCGCGGCAATCACGTCGATGAAATCGGCTTCGTCGCGCAGTGCCGCCATGTCCGGGGCGGTGACTTTCACTCCCCAGTTCCGGGCCATTGCGGCGTAGCGCGGCTGGCGGTGGGCAAGAGCCCGTGCATAGGTCCAGCGAACAAAGGCATCCGGGTCAACATCGTCTTCTTGCAAGTTGTTTTCGAGAAGATATTGGTCCCAGGCCCCCCGGAGGAAATCGGGCTGGTAATACATCGGCTTGGGCGCCCGGTCGAAGCGGCGGACCAGTTCCTCGGTGTGCGCCTCGGTGCCCTCGATCCAGACCAGCAACAGGTTTCGCGACAGAGTGGTCAGGACACGGTCGCCGGGATCGTCGGGGTCTACAACCTCGCATATCGAGCCGCCGGAGTCGCAGACAAAGTTGCGATAGACGTACAGATCCTCAGCGCGCTCGATAAAGCGGGGCGTGTCCAGAAGTGCGCTGATCTCGGCCTCCCGGTGTTGCTTCTGCCGGCGCATGTACTCGTCGAAGGGCAGGCCGCCATTTTCCGGCGCGCCGGGCTTGCCGAGATAGGTCGACAGGGGCGCGAGGTTGTCGAAGGTGATGTTCGACTGGATGTAGACGCTGTCGGTCAAAAGAAGCTCGCGCAGCAGCGGCACCTTCATCGCCTCGCGCTTGAAGTTGTCGGCGATCAACTCTCCCATATAGCGGGTGCCGATACGGTAGTCGATCGAGTAGTGGAACCAGCCCCCCGCCTCGCGCAACATGGTCGAGACATGCGTCTTGCCCAGCCCCGACATGCCGAACAAGAGCACGCGCCGCGCCGCGGCTTGCCGCCACTGCTGTGCGTTGTCGTAGATCATCTTGCCCGTCCCCCCAGCGTCGCGCGTTTTGGTAGCGGGCGGTTGGAAAGGGGTCAAACGAAACCGCCCGAACCGCGGGGGGCGGGCGGTCGCAGGGGCGGATCAGAAGTTATAGGCGATCCGGATGCCGAAGCCCCAGCCATGGTTGCCGGCGAAATCGCCACCGATGCCGCGCGTCGTTGCATCGCCAATATCGACGTAGCGCACGCCGCCGGTCAGTCTCGCCTTGCCGTAGGTGTAGGTTGCCGCAAGCCCGAGCGAGGTGAAACCGTCGGTCGGGCCGAGGTTGCCGGTGATGTTGCCGTTGCTTTCCTCGTAGCCCAGCAGCACAGCGCCCGACCAGCTGTCGTTGAACTTTCGGCCCACGCCAAGATTGTACGTGATGCGGTCGTCCTCGTAATCGACGAGGGCATTGCCGTAGACGTTGCGATACGCGTCCGGGTCGATGGTGAACTCGGTCCAGTTCACCCAGCGCACCGAGCCGAAGAGAAGCGTATCGGCCGCAATCCCGGTCTGGAATTCCAGGTTGATCGATTCCGGGATCTCGGTTTCGAAGGTGCTGTTGACGATCGCGCCGGCAGTCGTCGAGGCGCTTTCGGCCGCGTCGAAATCGTGGGTGATTGCCGAGTTGTAGGTCAGCGCCACGCGCGCCGCGATCTCCGGCCGTTCCCACGCGATGCCCAGGACGTAGCCGACATCCGTCTCGGTGGAGGTTTCGAGCGTGTAGGGGATCGGACTAAGCGCCGGGAACGGCAGGTCGACTTCGCCGGATGTACGCATCACGCGCACGCCGCCGATCAGGCTGACATTGTTGTCGAACCGGTAGCGCAGGAAGCCTGTGATCGCATTGCTGTCGAGGCTCGCCGTGGTGCCCGCGACCGGATAACCGGTGCCGGTCTTGTAGTCGATATCGGCCCCGATCGGCTGGTCGAACACGATCGCGAGGTCGAGCCTGTCGGTCAGCGCCTGCTTGTAGCCCAGCGTGACGTTGGTGAAGCTGTCCAGCATGTTGCCCGAGCCCAGCGGCCCCACATTGCCCGAGACGTCCGGATCGAAATGGCTGAAGCTGAGTTCCGCATAGTTGCCCTTCTCGAACAGGATGCCGACCGATTGTGTCGACCGTTCGACCCCGCCGGCCATGGCGCCGCCTGCAAAAAGGGCCATGGCCACACTCCCTGTCACCAGGTGCTTCATCTGTCCTCCCCTCGGATTGTCACCGGTTGAGTGACGCTAATGTGATGACTTCGCGGCGGTCAATTGCAAACGCCGCGTCACCGCTGTGCGCGCGCGCTTTGTCCGTAGACGTGTTTCCGCGGTCTCACCTCCATCCTGAGGTTGAGAAGATTCGCGACCAGGATCAGCGCGGCACCGAGGAAGACGGCGGGGTCCAGCGGCTCGGCGTAGAGGATCATGCCGACGATGGCGATGACCGGCAGGCGCAGGAAGTCGAGCGGCATGACTAGAACTGCCGGGGCCAGCATCAGCGCGCTGGTCAGGCAGTAATGCGCCGCGAGCCCGGCAAAGCCGATCACCGCGAGCGGCGCCCAGGCCGCGGGCGAGGGCCGCGCGATCTCGCCGTCAAACCCGGCGCAGATCAAACCGAGCGCGGCCTGCATCACCGTCAGCCAAAAGAGGATCGAAACGATGGATTGCGTGGCCGTCAGCCGCTTGGTGAAGATCGCCGAGCCGGCAAAGCCGATGGCGGCCCCCAGCGCGGCCAGCGCGCCGGGCTCCACCGCCGTGGGGTCGGGGCGTGCGACAATCAGGATGCCGACAAAGCCGGTCAACGCGGCCAGCGCCCGGCTGCGCGTCAGCCGTTCGCCCAGCAGGAGCGGCGCCAGCACCGCGACCCAGAGGGGTGATGTGAATTCCAGTGCGAACACCTGCGCCAGCGGGATCAGCCCGATCGCGAGGAACCACAGGTTCTGCCCGGTGAAGTGGCTGACGTTGCGGATGACGTGCAGGTGCATCTGGCGGGTCGAGACCTCGGTCAGCCGCCCGGCCAGCCCCGCGACGCTCACCACCAGCGCCACCCCGATCAGCGAGCGGTAGAGCATGAGTTCGAACGTGTCGAGCTCGACCGTGACCATGCGTCCCGCGACCGCCATCGCGGAAAACGAGGCGATCGCCCCGGTCATCCAGAGCGCGGCCTTCAGGACGTTCGGTCCGTTCATGAGTCCTCCCCTCGCGCGCCCGAGGCTGCCCGTAGGCGCGCCGGCACGCAACGCCGTCCGGCACCGCAGCGGAGACGGCGGCCGGGCCACTTCGGCCTCAGCGCACCGGGCGGTGGCCCGTCACTCCCACTCGATGGTGCCGGGCGGTTTCGAGGTGATGTCGTAGGTCACCCGGTTGATGCCCTTGACCTCGTTGATGATCCGGGTCGCGGTCTCGCCCAGGAACTCGTGGCTGAACGGGTAGTAATCGGCGGTCATCCCGTCCACGCTCGTCACCGCCCGCAGCGCGCAGGCATAGTCGTAGGTACGCCCGTCGCCCATCACGCCCACCGTCCTGACCGGCAGGATCGCGACGAAAGCCTGCCAGATCTCGTCGTAGAGCCCGTGGCGGCGGATCTGGTCGATATAGATCGCGTCGGCCTGCCGGAGGATCGCGAGCTTGTCGCGGGTGATCTCGCCGGGGCAGCGGATCGCGAGGCCGGGGCCGGGGAACGGGTGGCGGCCGATGAAGCTGCCGGGCAGGCCCAGCTCGTGGCCGAGGGCGCGGACCTCGTCCTTGAAGAGCTCTCGCAGGGGTTCGACAAGTTTCAGGCCCATCTTCTCGGGCAGCCCGCCCACGTTGTGGTGGCTCTTGATCGTGACCGAGGGGCCGCCGGAGAAGCTGACGGATTCTATGACGTCGGGGTAAAGCGTGCCTTGGGCCAGGAACTCGGCCCCGCCCACCTCGGCGGCGTGCTTCTGGAACACGTCGATGAACAGCCGCCCGATGGTCTTGCGCTTGATCTCGGGGTCGGTGACGCCCTCCAGCTCGGTCAGGAAAAGTTCGGACTCGTCGGCATGGATCAGCGGGATGTTGTAGTGGTCGCGGAACATCGAGACCACCTCTTCGGCCTCGTTATGGCGCAGAAGCCCCTGATCGACGAAGACACACGTGAGCTGGTCGCCGATCGCCTCGTGGATCAACACCGCGGCGACCGAGGAATCGACGCCGCCCGACAGCCCGCAGATCACCTTCGCATCGCCGACCTGCGCGCGGATCTTCTCGATCGCTTCCTCGCGATAGGCGCCCATCGTCCAGTCGCCGGTGAAACCCGCCATCCGCACGAAATTTTCGTAGAGCGTCCTTCCATTCGGGGTGTGATGCACCTCGGGGTGGAACTGCACCGCATAGAAGTGTCGCGACCGGTCCGCGGTGATCGCGAAGGGGGCGCCGGGCGAGGTGCCCAGAACCTCGAAGCCGGGTGCGATTTCAGCGACATGGTCGCCATGGCTCATCCAGACCTGCTCGCGCCCCTCGATGAACCAGCCCAAGAGGACGTCGTCGTTCTTGTCGGTCTGTTCGACATAGGCGCGGCCGAACTCTGCCGAGCCCTGCTTGGCCTCGACCCGGCCGCCGAGGTCCTGCATCATGACCTGCTGCCCGTAACAGATGCCCAGGATCGGCACGCCCAACTCGTAGACCGTTTGCGGCGGGCGCGGGCTGCCCTCGCGGGTGACGCTGTCGGGTCCGCCCGAGAAGATCACCGCCCTCGGCGCGAAGTCGGCGAGGAACGCGTCGGTGACGTTCTGGTAGGGGTGGATCTCACAATAGACGTTCAACTCGCGCAGGCGTCGCGCGATGAGTTGCGTCACCTGGGAGCCGAAATCGATGATGAGCAGGCGGTCATGCTGGGTCATGGGCGACTGATAGGGCCGGGCGCGCCCAGGCGCAAGCCCGCGGCCTGTCGGGGTCGGATGTCGCTCACGGCGAAGGAAGGGGCGGAATCCGGCCGCAAGCCCGCCGGGGCTTGGCGGTAGATACGGGAACGAACGGGGCGCTTGGCGAGGAGACGGCTATGGGCGAGGCAGAGGCACGCGTGGGACGCAGGGCACGGGGCGGCGGCGGCGCGGCCCGGCGGGCGGCCCGCACCGCCCTGTCGGTTGAGAGCGCGCGCTATATCGAGCGCAACATCCCCGATTTCGAGCTTCTTAACGCCGAGGCGCTGGAGATCATCGAGCATAACGCCGAGCGCGTGCTGGAGGAGATCGGTGTCAGTTTCGTCGAGAACCCGGGCGCGCTGGAGCGCTGGCGCGAGGCCGGCGCGGATGTGCAGGGCGAACGCGTGCGCATCCCTCGAGGGCTTGCCCGTCAGCTTTGCGCCAGCGCGCCCGCGCAATTCACCCAGCTTGCGCGCAACCCCGAGCGCAGCGTGGTGATCGGCGGCAGAAATCTCGTTCTTGCACCGGTTTACGGTCCACCCTTCGTGCGCGATCTCGACGGCGGGCGGCGCTACGCCACGATGGAGGATTTCCGCCGCTTCGTGCGCCTGGGCTACATGTCGAAATGGTTGCACCATTCCGGCGGCACGGTTTGCGAGCCCACGGACGTTGCCGTGAACAAGCGCCATCTGGACATGCTGTTGGCGCATATGACGCTCTCTGACAAACCGTTCATGGGATCGGTGACGGAGCTTTCGCGCGCGCGCGACTCTGTCGAGATGTGCGAAATCCTTTTCGGCAAGGACGTCGTGGCCGACCAAACCGTGCTGACTTCGCTGGTCAACATCAACTCGCCACTGACGTTCGACGCCACGATGATGGGCGCGCTCGAGGTCTATGCCGCGGCGAAACAGGCCTGCATCGTCTCGCCCTTCATCGTGGGCGGGGCGATGGCGCCGGTCTCGGTTGCGGGAACGCTGACGCAGGTTCTGGCGGAAGTGATGGCCGGAGTGGCCTATGCGCAACTGATCCGCCCCGGCGCACCGGTGATCTTCGGTGCCTTCGTGACCTCGATCGACATGAACTCCGGCGCGCCGACATTCGGCACGCCCGAGGCCAGCCAGATTCTTTACGGTGCCGGGCAGTTGGCGCGGCGTCTTAACCTGCCGTTCCGGTCGGGCGGGGCGCTCTGCGGTTCCAAGCTGCCGGATGCACAGGCGGCCTATGAAACGGCCAATACTCTGAATGCCGCGCTTCTGGGCGGGGTCAATTTCATGCTGCACGCCTGCGGCTGGCTCGAGGGCGGTCTAGTGGCTAGCGTCGAGAAATTCGTGATGGATGCCGACCAACTGGGAGCCCTGCACAAGATGGCGCGGGGTGTCGCCGTCGACGACGAGGCGCAGGCCATGGGGGCGCTGCAGGAGGTGGGGCCGGGCGGCCACTATCTGGGGTGCGCACATACGCAGGCGCATTTCAAGGATGCGTTCTGGCGCTCGGACCTTCTCGACTACAAGCCGTTCGAAACATGGGACGAGGAGGGCGGCCGCGACACGTCAACTCTCGCCGCGGATCGGGCGAAAAAGCTGCTCGCCGATTACCAGGCCCCCGCCATGGACGACGGCGTGCGCGAGGAACTGGAGGCGTACGTCTCCCGGCGCAAGCACGAGATGCCCGACGCGTTCGTCTGACGCGCGGGGCGCGTCTCAGGCGGCGTGGCGACAGGGCGCAGGCCGACTCGGCGCGGGCTCGGGCGTGTGCATCGCGGTCAGACTCCGCGCCTCGGCCATCAGCGCGATCAGGATTTCGATGTGCCGGGCGTAGGAATAACCGGCATCGCCGTTGCGCCGGCGCGCGTCCTGGCGCTCTTCCAGATCAATCAGCTTGTCGATCAGCCCACGCGGCGATTTCGGGCGGGCACCCGGCAGCAGCCGCGCGAGGTCACGCTCGCGGCGGTAGTCGGCCAGCCCGAAGCGGGCGGCGCGTACAAGAAGGCGCGGACGGCGCAGGCGGGCGAGCTCTTCGGGAAACTGGGTCATGGTGACACCTCCGGGATTTCGTGTGGCATCACCATTGCACAACCTAAGCGGGTGTTGCGCTTCTGTGGATAAGTGCGTACGGAGCTTTCTCGAATCTTTATCTTTTGGAAACAATACTCAACGTTGGGTTCTTTGTTAACCGAAACGTAACCATATCAACCTTGGATTGCAAGCGGCACAGGTTTTCCACAGACCGTCCGGGTGCGAGCCAAACCAGTAGGATCGACAAGGAGCATGTCGCGATGGACACCGTGACGCCTTCCAGAACCGCGCCGTCCTGGCTGCCACAGGCGGCGCGTCTTTATCTGGCACATACCGAAGAGGGATGCTCGCTGCGCGCGCTCGCGCGTCGCGAAGGCTGCCACCCCTCGACCGTTCTGCGCCAGGTACGCCGCGTCGAGACGCGGCGCGACGATCCACTGGTCGACGACGCGTTGGCCCGCCTTGGCGCGGCGGCGCGCACCTGCACACCGCGAAAGGAGACCCCGCAGATGACAGCGATGACGCGACCGGCAAGCGCTGCAGCGGACAACGGCACACTGACGCGCGAGGCGCGGCGGATCCTGCGCAGGATGAACGAGCCCGGCACGTTTCTCGCCGTCGCGCGCGACATGGAAAAGGCCGCGGTTCTTCGCGAGTCGGAAGAGGGGCAGACGACGCGGGTCGCCGTCGTCGACCGTGCCGTGGCCGAAGCATTCGCCCTGAAGGACTGGATCACTTGCAAGGCCCGTGGCCGGGTCACCATCTACCGGATCAGCCAAGCCGGGCGCGCCGCGCTCAAGCGCCTTGGCGCCGAACGGGATTCTGCCCGTTCCGCCGAGCAGTCGGGCTTCGCCGAGGACCAGTCCGCCTTCGCCGCGCAACATGGCGACTGGGAGGCCGGGCGCACCGAAAAGGCCGAACGCGTGCGCTACAACCGCGCGGAATCCCCGCTGGCGATTCTGGGGCGGCGCCGCGACAAGGACGGCCGTCCCTTCCTGTCTGCCGATCTCGTCGCGGCGGGCGAACGCTTGCGCGAGGATTTCGAGGTCGCACAGATGGGTCCGCGCGTGGCGCAGAACTGGGAACGCTTTCTCACAGGCGCCGAGCGCGGTGCATTCCAGCCGGGAAGCGGCCCCGGCGATGGCCCGTCCGGCGCGCGCAACCGCGTTGCCTCGGCGCTGCGCGATCTTGGCCCCGGCCTCGGCGACGTCGTTCTGCGCTGCTGCTGCTTTCTGGAGGGCATGGAACAGGTGGAGCAACGGATGGGTTGGTCGGCACGCTCGGGCAAGATCGTCCTCCGCATCGCACTGCAGCGGCTCAAACTTCACTACGAACGGCTCGGTGACGGCGCCGGGATGATCGGCTAGCCGCCGACCGCTGCACCGACCACGAACGCAACCACCGCACAGACCCCGCCGACGACCACCGTCTCCCCGACGGAACGCAGCAGGCCGAGCCCCGTCGCGTTCCATCGCAGAAGTCCCAGCCCCACAAGGGCGGAGATCGTCGCGGCGGCCGACAGTGCCAGGGTGGTACCGTCCGCGGGCCGCAGGAAGTAGGGCACCAGCGGAACCACGCCGAAGGCCACGAAGGCGACAAAGGTGAAGAGACCGTTGATCGCCGGGCTGTCCTCGTCGGGGTGGCCGAGCCCGTTTTCATAGCGCATCAGCATCTCCGCCATCATCGGCGGGGTCCGCGCGAGTATCGCGGCCGCGGCTTCGGCATCAGTGGAGGATAGGCCGCGCGCCCGGAGGTGCCGGTCAAGCCGCGTCCGCGCGTCCTCAGGCGCGCGCCGGATGGTTTCCAGCGCGCGGCGCTTCTGGGCGCCGTAGAGATCGCGCTGTGCCCGCCCCGACAGGAACTCGCCCAGACCCATCGAGACGGCATCGGCAAAGAGGTTGGCGAGACCGAAGACCAGCACGGCAACCGCGCCGATTCCGGCCACGCCCTCGGCCCGGGCGCCGGCAAAACCCGCGACGATTGCGAACGTCGTGACGATTCCGTCATTGCCGCCGTAGACGATCTGCTTGAGGAATTCCTGGGTCCGGCCCAGGCGGTCCGGCGGGGCGGGCTGCAGCGGGACTGTGCTCATGTGCGCTCCTCGCTTTCCGCGTGCAGAATAGCGTGCCGCGTGCGCCCCGCCAACGGCGGCGCACGAGTTTCCCGTTACCGGGCTTCGAGGTAGGCCAACCAGTATTTTAACCTATTTTTTTACGAAGTCGGGATGCTCGGCTTTGCAATGCCCTCCTTGGTGAAGTTCGGGAAACGATGCCCCGATTTCGCCCTAGATACGCGCGCACCTTTGGATGGCGTCCACATATGCTGGCCACCGTCTGAGGGCAGAAGCCGGGTCCTCGCCGATCCAGACACTTATTATCGAACAAGTGGGACCCAGAGGACCATGTCACTGCGCCTCAAGATCATTCTGTCCATCGCGGCTTCGGTCGCGCTTTCTGCCGCTCTCATTCTCGTGCCGATGCTGTTCAGCGCAAAGGGCCTGATCGAAGAGGGAACCCATCGCGAACTCGATATGGTCAAGCTGCGGTTCGAGACCGCGCTGGAGGACCGGTTCCACAACGCAACGGCGATGGCCACCCTGATCGCTGAGATGCCGGACGTGCCGTGGCCGGGGGCGACCGCGCCGCGCTCGACGCGCGAGACTAGAGCGTGTCGCCGGCTTTCGGATTCAGGATTCCCAGATTGGCCGTGATGTGATTCCGTCTCTTTGAGGCAGATATGGGGGTCATAGATGGGCAAACCACATCCGATAGAGCTACGCGAGCGTGTCGTCGCGTTTGTGGACGAAGGTCATGGGCATCGCGAAGCGGCACGGCACTTCCGGGTATCGCCGAAGTTCGTGAACGAGCTGATCAAACTGCGTCGCGAGACCGGATCACTCAAGCCCCGGCCCCAAGGCAATGGCGGCGGGCACGGCAAGCTTGCGGGCGTGACCGGCTGGATCGAAGCCCGCGTCGCCGCCAAGGGCGAGATCACGCTCGATGAATTGGCCGTTGAGCTGGCCGAAACCCATGGCATCGAGGTCCATCGCGGCACGATCTGGCGGGTGCTGCGCGGGCTTGGTCTGACGCACGAAAAAAGACCTGCAGGCGCTTGAGCAGAAGCGCAAGGATGTCGCCGATCTGCGGCGCATCTGGATCGCGAAACGCCAGCCCTTCATGGCCAACCATCTGGACCGGCTGGCCTTTGTGGACGAGACCTCGGTCAAAACCAACATGGCCAAGACGACCGGCTGGGCCCCGTTCGGGCAGCGCCTCGTCGATCACGCGCCGTTCGGACATTGGCGCACCCAGACCTTCGTCGCGGCCCTGCGCCACGACCGGCTCGACGCACCATGGATCATCGACGGGGCGATGAACGCCGAGATGTTCGCCCTCTACATCGAAACCCGGCTGGGGCCGACGCTGCGCAAAGGCGACGTTGTCATTCTCGACAACCTGTCGAGCCATAAGGCCCCGGCCGCAGCGGCGTCCCTGCGTGCGATTGGCACCTGGTTCCTGTTCTTGCCGCCTTACAGCCCGGACCTGAACCCCATCGAAATGGCGTTCTCAAAGCTGAAGTCGCTCATAAGGAAGGCAGCCGCGCGAACCTACGATCAACTTTGGGCGGCCGTCGGCCATGTCTGCGACCTCTTCTCAGACCAAGAATGCTACAACTACTTCAAGGCGGCCGGCTATGAGGCCGATTAAATGCGACGCGCTCTAGTGCCCGGCTTTGCCAAGCTCCGCGACGAGCAAGGCGTCCGCCAGTTCCATTTCCACACGCCCGAGGCACGCTCATTCTTCCGTGTGAACAAGCCCGATAGCCTCGGCGACGAGTTGTCGGGCTTCCGCCCCACCGTGGTCGAGGCAAACGCCACCTGCGCCACGGTGTCCGGGCTGGAGCTTGGCCGCGGCGGGCTGGGCGCCCGCGGCATCGCGCCGATCAGCCACCAGGGCCGCCATGTCGGCACGGTCGAGATCGGCCTCAAGGTCGACGCGGCCTTCTTCGAGTCGATCGTTGCCGGATCGCATGACCAGATCGAACTCTACATCCTGCCGCGCTCGGGCATCAGCGATTTCGCCGCGTCAGATGCAAGCCGGATGGGCCGTACCGTCGCGAGTTTCGATGCCCCGGCGCTGCTGGGCACCGACGAGGTGCTGGCCGGTCGCACGGATGGGATCGCCGCAAGCGTGCGCGAACTGGGCGGCGAAAGCTACTATTCCGCCGCCTTCCCGGTGAAGGACTATACCGGAATACCGGTCGCGCTGCTGCATGTTCTTGTGCCGCGCGCCAGCTACCTCGCGCTTGCAGGTGACA
The DNA here is from genome assembly GCF_900142935.1 of Rhodovulum sp. ES.010. Classification (NCBI taxonomy): domain Bacteria; kingdom Pseudomonadati; phylum Pseudomonadota; class Alphaproteobacteria; order Rhodobacterales; family Paracoccaceae; genus Rhodovulum; species Rhodovulum sp. ES.010. Next base: position 715,508 of record NZ_FSRS01000001.1, read on the forward strand.
TGCGCATGACCGCGTTCGGGGCGGCGGCGTTGGCCCTGACCATCGGGCTTGGGCTTGCCGCATTCATGGGCGGCCAGATCACCGGCACCTTGCGCGCCCTGATCGACAAGCTCGGCCGCCTGACCCAAGGCGACCGCGACACCGACGTCTCCGATGTCGAGGGCCGCGGCGGCGAACTGGGTCAACTGGCGCAGGGCATCGCCAGCTTCCGCGATCACCGCCTGCACGAGGTCACGCTCCAGGAGCGGGACCGCGAGCGTGCCGAGGTCGAGGGCGTGGTGCGGTCGCCCGCGGCGATGCCGAGGCCTCGGGCCGCGTCGTCTCCGACGCCGTCGACGCGATGGGCGAGATCAAGCGCTCCTCCGACGAGATCAGCCAGATCATCGGCGTGATCGACGACATCGCGTTCCAGACCAACCTCCTGGCGCTCAACGCCGCCTCGGCCACCCTCCGCCACGAGGCCGAAACCCTCCAGGGCCTCGTCGCACGGTTCCGGCTGCAAGGCCCAGCCGGAGCAGTCTCCGGGCGCGATGGCGCCGCTGCGTCTCGTCCAGAACAGCGCCGCCGACACCGCGCCGGAGAAGGCCCGCGGTCGGCTTGGGCGGTTGGCAGGACTTCTGAGGCCGACCGCATGCCCGCAAGCCGGGCGGGGTTGGACTTCCCCGCCCGGAGAGGTTAGATCGGGAGCAGGCGGAAGGAACCCAGCGCCATGAGCCCCAGAGACCTCAAGATCCCCGGCCAGCGTCATCCCGAAAAGGCGCATCGGCCGGACAATTCGCAACCGAAGAAACCTGCCTGGATCCGCGTCCGCGCGCCCGGCGGGCAGGGCTATCGCGACACGCACAAGGTGATCCGCGAGCATGGACTTGCCACGGTTTGCGAGGAGGCGGGATGCCCGAACGTGGGCGAGTGCTGGGCGCACGGCCACGCCACCATGATGATCATGGGCGAGATCTGCACGCGCGGCTGCACGTTCTGCAATGTGGCCACCGGCCGGCCCGAGGCGCTGGACATCTTCGAACCGGGGCGGGTGGCCGATGCGGTGCAGAAGCTCGGCCTCAATCACGTCGTCATTACCTCGGTGGATCGCGACGATCTCGAGGATGGCGGGGCTGCGCATTTCGCGCAGACGATCCGCGCGATCCGCCACCGCGCGCCGGACACCACGATCGAGGTGCTGACGCCCGACTTCCTGAAATGCGGCCCCGAGGCGCTGGAATCTGTAGTCGCGGCCAAGCCGGACGTGTTCAACCACAATCTCGAGACCGTGCCCGGACTCTACCCGGAGGTCCGGCCCGGGGCGCGCTACTTCCACTCGCTCCGCCTGTTGCAACGCGTGAAGGAGATCGACCCGACCGCGTTTACCAAGTCGGGCATCATGGCGGGGCTCGGCGAGGAGCGGCAGGCCGTCCTTCAGGTCATGGACGACCTGCGCTCGGCCGACGTGGATTTCCTGACCATCGGCCAGTACCTGCAGCCGACGTCCAAGCACCACGCCGTCGCGCGTTTCGTGACGCCGGAGGAGTTCGCGGCTTACGAACGGGCGGCCTACGGCAAGGGATTTCTGATGGTTTCGGCCACGCCGCTTACACGATCCAGCTACCACGCGGGCGAGGATTTCGCCCGGCTCAAGGCCGCGCGCGAGCGGGCGGTGGCGGGGCGCTGAACGGCCCGCGCTGCGCAGAACGACGCAAAATCCCGCCAGCGCGACCGGCTGCCTCTCAAAGCCGCCGGTCGCGGCCCGAGATTACCATCAACTCGCCGATATTCTCCCGCGTGATATAGCCGATCATCCGGCCCGAAGGCTCGGTCACGGCGACCGCCGGCGCGCCCGAATCCTGCAACGCGTCGAGCGCGGCGGCGAGCGGGGCGGTCAGCGGGACGGTCGGGATGCCTTCGGTCATCGCCTCGGAAACGGAGCGCATCTTGTTGCCCTCTGCCAGCGCGGCAAAAAGCGCGTTGCGCGTCAGGAACCCGCGCAGCCCGCCGCCTGCGTCGACCACGGGGAACTCGTGCTGGGTGGTTCGGATGACTGCATTCGACGCGATCTGCAGCGTATCGGCGGGTTGCAGCGCCTCGAACTGGGTGATCATCGCATCGCGCGCCCGCATGTGCCCAGCCATGTCACGGAGCGAGACATCCGCGCTTTCCGCGCCCGCCGCGAGAAACACGAAGATCGCGATCAGCAGCAGGATCGGGTTGCCCCAGGTCAACCCGAGAAAACCGAAAACGAAGGCCAGCACCTGTCCCGAGCGCGCGGCGGCCCTTGTCGCCGCGACCCGGCCCATGACGGCGGACAGCGCGGCGCGGAACACCCGACCACCGTCCATCGGGAAGGCCGGGATCATGTTGAACAGCACAAGGAACAGGTTCAGCGCCGCCAGCTTGCCCCAGAACCCGGCTAGGCCAGGCTCCTCGATCGCAGCGAGTTTCTCCAAGTCGGTCTCAGCGCCGAGCAGGACAAGCACCGCCCAGATCACCACGTTCACCGCGGGACCGGCGAGGGCGACGACGATCTCCTGCGCCGGCTTTTCCGGCATCCGGTCAAGTCGCGCGAGCCCGCCGATCGGCAGGAGCGTGATGTCCGGCGTCGCGATGCCATAGCGCCGCGCGGCCAGCGCGTGGCCAAATTCGTGCGCGACCACGCAGGCGAACAGCGCCAGCACAAACAGCACGTTGCCCGCCGCGGCGATCGGGCCGCCCGCGATCCATGCAGCGGCGCCGATCCAAGCGAGCAACAGAAAGAAGGTGGCATGCACCCGGACTTCAGAGCCGAACAACCGGCCGATGGGGAAGGACAGGCTCATCCCGCGCTTGCCCGCCGGGCTGCCTTAGAACGGAATCTCGTCGTCGAGATCGCCAGCCGGCGCCGGGCCGCGTCCGCCACCCCCGCCGCCGAAATCCCCACCTCGGTCCTGGTCGTAGCCGCCGCCATAGCCGCCTCCGCCACCGCCTCCGCTGTCGGAGCGGCCGTCGAGCATGGTCAGCACCCCGCCCACGCCGGCCACCACCACGTCGGTGGAATAGCGGTCCTGACCGGACTGGTCCTGCCATTTGCGTGTCTGAAGGCTCCCCTCGACATAGACCTTGGAGCCCTTGCGCAGGTATTGCTCGGCCACCCGCACCAAGCCCTCGCCGCGCAGCACCACATTGTGCCATTCGGTGCGTTCGCGGCGCTCGCCGGTGTTGCGGTCCTTCCAGTTTTCGGAGGTCGCGATCCGCAGGTTGCAGAGCTTGCCGCCGTCGGGAAAGCTCCGCACCTCGGGGTCGCGGCCGAGATTGCCGATGAGAATGACCTTGTTGACCGAACCCGCCATCTGCGTGCCCCCTTTCTCGAATCTGCGCCGTTCGCATTTTATCCCTTACACCACCCCGGCAGGGTTAAGGGAAGGTCAAAATCCTCCGGCCCGATGGCGGGGCTGGCCCGACGGAGCAATTCTCGCTATGTTGCGGCATGACAAGAACGGGCCGGAACGCGAGGGACGGCAGTGCGAAACGTAATCGGTACGATGGCCCTGATGGGGCTGGCCGCGGGGCCCGGATTGGCCGAGACCACGGTTTCGTCCAAGGCCCGCGCGGCGCTGTTCGCGTCGCAAACCCGCGTTCTCGACAACCGGGCCGCGCAGCAATATGCCAACTCGATACGGCTTCAGCCGCAGCGGGTCGTCACGCCTTCGCGGGGCGGGGGGCTGTCCTATAACGGGGCGTATCGGGGCGAGTTTCTGGACCATGCTCGCGCCGCAGCGCGCCGTCACGGCGTGCCTGAAGACCTGTTCCTCCGCCTGGTGCAGCAGGAATCGGCCTGGAACCCGCAGGCGGTGTCGCACAAGGGCGCAATCGGGCTGGCGCAACTCATGCCCGCAACCGCGCGCCGGCTTGGCGTGAACCCGCGCGATCCGCGCCAGAACCTCGACGGCGGTGCGCGCTACCTGCGCACGCAATACGACCGGTTCCGGTCCTGGCGCCTGGCGCTGGCGGCCTACAACGCGGGGCCGGAGGCGGTTGAGCGGCACGGCGGCGTGCCGCCCTATCGCGAGACCCGCAATTACGTTCGCCGTATCTGGGGCAGCTGAGGGCCGGGCAGCCCAATTGGTCCGTGCGGTTGCGGCTGCGCCGACACCGTTCGCCTAGAGCGTGTCGCCGGCTTTCGGATTCAGGATTCCCAGATTGGCCGTGATGTGATTCCGTCTCTTTGAGGCAGATATGGGGGTCATAGATGGGCAAACCACATCCGATAGAGCTACGCGAGCGTGTCGTCGCGTTCGTGGACGAAGGTCATGGGCATCGCGAAGCGGCACGGCACTTCCGAGTATCGCCGAAGTTCGTGAACGAGCTGATCAAACTGCGTCGCGAGACCGGATCACTCAAGCCCCGGCCCCAAGGCAATGGCGGCGGGCACGGCAAGCTTGCGGGCGTGACCGGCTGGATCGAAGCCCGCGTCGCCGCCAATGGCGAGATCACGCTCGATGAATTGGCCGTTGAGCTGGCCGAAACCCATGGCATCGAGGTCCATCGCGGCACGATCTGGCGGGTGCTGCGCGGGCTTGGTCTGACGCACGAAAAAAGACCTGCAGGCGCTTGAGCAGAAGCGCAAGGATGTCGCCGATCTGCGGCGCATCTGGATCGCGAAACGCCAGCCCTTCATGGCCAACCATCTGGACCGGCTGGCCTTTGTGGACGAGACCTCGGTCAAAACCAACATGGCCAGGACGACCGGCTGGGCCCCGTTCGGGCAGCGCCTCGTCGATCACGCGCCGTTCGGACATTGGCGCACCCAGACCTTCGTCGCGGCCCTGCGCCACGACCGGCTCGACGCACCATGGATCATCGACGGGGCGATGAACGCCGAGATGTTCGCCCTCTACATCGAAACCCAGCTGGGGCCGACGCTGCGCAAAGGCGACGTTGTCATTCTCGACAACCTGTCGAGCCATAAGGCCCCGGCCGCAGCGGCGTCCCTGCGTGCGATTGGCACCTGGTTCCTGTTCTTGCCGCCTTACAGCCCGGACCTGAACCCCATCGAAATGGCGTTCTCAAAGCTGAAGTCGCTCATAAGGAAGGCAGCCGCGCGAACCTACGATCAACTTTGGGCGGCCGTCGGCCATGTCTGCGACCTCGTCTCAGACCAAGAATGCTACAACTACTTCAAGGCGGCCGGCTATGAGGCCGATTAAATGCGACGCGCTCTAGGACGTGGCCATTATTAACTGATGCGTTGTCTCAATGGCTTTTGCGTAGCGCATTCTCGCAGTGATTGGTTTACTCCGCCGCGACCTGAATCACCGGCTCCATCGTTTCAAGCTCCTCCTGCGAAAGGTGGCACTTGATCCGGTGGCCCTCGGCCAGCGTCACCATCGGCGGCACCTCGCGCTCGCAGAGATCGCCCGGCACGCGGTCCTTCCAGCGGCAACGGGTCTGGAACGGGCAGCCGGGTGGCGGGTTCATCGCCGACGGGATCTCGCCCTCCAGCACGATGCGCTTCTTCTTCACATGGGTATCGGCAATCGGCACCGCCGACAGAAGCGCCTCGGTATAGGGATGGTAGGGCGGGGCGAAGACCTGGTCGGTGGCGCCGAGCTCCACGACATGGCCCAGATACATGACCATCACCCGGTCGGAGAGATAGCGCACGATCGACAGGTCGTGGGCGATGAACAGAAGCGTCGTCTTCTGCTCGCGCTGAATCTCCAGCAGCAGGTCGGTGACGGCCGCCTGCACGCTCACGTCGAGCGCCGAGACCGGCTCGTCGGCCACCACGATCCGCGCGCCGCCGGCGAAGGCCCGCGCGATGCCGACGCGCTGTTTCTGCCCGCCCGAAAGCTGGCGCGGCATCCGGTCGGCGAATTCACGCGGCAGTTTCACAAGGTCGAGCAGGTCGAGCATCCGCTGGCGGCGGTCTTCCTCGCCGTCTCCGATCTCGAACACCTCGAGCGCGCGCATGATCTGCCGGCCCACGGTCATCGAGGGGTTCAGCGTATCGAACGGGTTCTGGAATACCATCTGTACGTCGGCGATGGTCTTGTGCCCGCGTTGCTGGATCGGGATGTCCTGTATCTCGCGGTTGTCTAGCAGGATCTTGCCGCTCGTGGCGGTCTCCAGCCCCATCAGCAGCTTGGCGAAGGTGGACTTGCCGCAGCCGGATTCGCCCACGATCGCCAGAGTCTCGGATTCGCGCGCGGCGAAGCTGAGCGTCTCGTTGGCCTTGACGACCTTGGTGCCGCCCGAGCCGAAGAGGGCGTTGGCGTTGACCTCGTAGTATTTCTTCAGCTCCTCCATCTTCAGGACCACGTCGCCGGCCTCGACCTTCTGGGCCTTCTTGGCCGCCTCCGGCGGCTGCTCCCAGTCGATTTCCTGAAACCGCAGGCAGCGCGTCTCGTGCCGGTCGTCGCCGGGGACCTCGGTCATGTAGATATGGCCCGCATCGCAGCGCCCGGCCTCGAAATAGTCGCAGCGGGGGCCGAAATTGCAGCCCGGCGGACGTTCGTGGGGCAGGGGGAAGTTGCCGGGGATCGCCACCAGCGGCCGTTCGTTCTTGTCCGCACCCGGCAGCGGGATCGAGCGGAACAGTGCCTGGGTATAGGGGTGGCGCATCTTGTCGAACACGTCCTTGATGCTGCCCCGCTCCACGGCCTCGCCGGAATACATCACGCAAAGCCGGTCGCAGGTTTCCAGCACCAGCCCCAGATTGTGGCTGATGAACAGCATCGAGGTGCCGTATTTCTTGCCCAGATCCTTGACCAGATCGACGATTCCGGCTTCGACGGTGACGTCGAGCGCGGTGGTCGGTTCATCGAGGATCAAGAGCGAGGGCTTCGACATCAGCGCCATGGCGATGACGATGCGCTGCTGCTGGCCGCCCGAGAGCTGGTGCGGATAGGCGTCGAGGATACGGTCGGGGTCGGGCAGGCGCACGTCCTCGACGACCTGCCGCGCCATCTTGAGCGCCTCCTTCTCGGGCGTGCCGTCATGGATCATCGGCACCTCGACGAGCTGCTTGCCGACCTTCATCGCGGGGTTCAGGCTCGCCATCGGCTCCTGGTAGATCATCGCGATCTCGTTGCCGCGCAGGTCGCGCAGCTCCTCCTCGGAGACCTCCGAAAGGTCGCGCCCCTTGAACTTAATCGAGCCGCCGACGATCCGGCCGTTGACGCCCAGATCCTGCATCACCCCGAGCGCCACGGTGGACTTGCCGCAGCCGGATTCGCCCACCAGCCCCACCGCCTCGCCCGGTTCCACGGTGACGGAGAAATCCATCACCGCCGGGATTTCGCGACGCCGGGTGAAGAAGCTGATCGAAAGCTTGTCGATCTCAAGGATCGGGCCGTCATGGTCCCATTTCATCTTCGGCAGCCTTTCCGTCTTGGGCGATCGGGCCGGGGCCCGGCCGCCGGCTTGCTTTACATGATCGTCATCGACAGGCCGAACGGCACCGTCGCGCCGGTATCGGCCTGATTGCCCATCAGGTAGACGCGGATGCGGTAGTCGCCGTCAGAAGGCAGGGTGACGCCGACCGCATCGTTGCCGCTGGTCGAGCTATTGTAGATCGCCACCCCGTCGCTGCCGGGCGGCAGGATGTTGAAGAAGGCGCTGTCGTCCGTGATGAGTGAGACGCCCATCGACTGTCCGGCGCGGGCGCCGAGCAGGTAATCCACATAACCGTTGCCAGTGACGGTGCCTTCGACATAGGCGTTGTCATTGCCCCGGTCGAACTGGACGCGATGGCTTTCTTGCGCGAGGACGAGCCCGGCCGTTCCGCCGGCCAGCGCGATTCCGAGGGTAAGGGCGCGGGTGAAAGAAGTAATCATGTCAGACTCCGAATAAGTCACCGGCGCGGCTGCACCGGTCCAACAAGACTACAACGGGAGTCGCCCACCCTCCGAGTCGTTTGGGCGCACGCATCGGCTCAGTCCTTCAGGCTTTCTTCGCGCAAGCCGTCGGCCAGCAGGTTCAGCCCCAGAACGAGGCTCATGATCGCGATGGCCGGCACCAGCGGCGGGAACGGGAAAAATTGCAGCAGCCCCCGCCCGCCATTGATCGAGGTGCCCCAGTCAGGGCTCTCGGGCGGCAGGCCGAGGCCGAAGAAGCCGAGCGTACCGAGCAGGATCGTGGTGTAGCCGATGCGCAGGCAGAAATCGACGAGCAGCGGCCCCCGCGCGTTGGGCAGGATCTCCCACAGCATGATGTACCACGCGCCCTCGCCGCGGGTCTGGGCGGCGGCGACGTAGTCGCGGGTGCGGATGTCCAGCGTCAGGCCGCGGACGATCCGGAACACGGTGGGCGAGTTCACGAAGACCACCGAGACGAAGACGATCAGCACGCCGCCGGGGATCGAGATGAGCCCGAACGGGTCCTGATCCCAGGCGAGTCCCAGGTAGAGCCAGCCGCCGATCAGCAAGGTGAGCCCGACCAGGATGTTGCGTGTCATCGGCTGGGTGTGGAAGCGTGAGTTCCACAGGATCACCAGGAACACGATCGGGAAGAGAAACAGAACTGCCGCCATGTAGGTCGGCACGCCCATCTGCACGATCTCGGGCGTCACCAGCAGAAAGAACAGCAGGATCACCGGAAAGGCCAGCACGAGGTTGGCGAGGAAGGACAGCGAGGTGTCGAACCTGCCGCCCATATAGCCGGCCGGCACTCCCAGTACGATCCCCACCATGAAGGCGAAGAGCGTGGCCGCCGGCGCGATTGTCAGCACGACGCGCGCGCCCGACACCATGCGCGAGAACACGTCGCGCGCCAGCGCGTCGCCGCCCAGCAGGTAATAGCCGTATTGCCCCTCGTCGGGCGAGGGCAGCGGCGTGCCCGGCGCCTTGTTCTTCATCCCCGAGATCACATCCTGCACGGGGTCGAAGGTCACGACCAGATCCGCAAAGATCGCCGAGAACACCCAGAACATCACCAGCCCGAAGCCGATCATCCCGATGATGTTGTCGAACAGGTGCCCATAAAGCCCCAGCCGACGCTTGAAGGCGATGGACAGCGCGAAGGTGACGCCCAGCGCGATCCAGACCGGCAGGAACCGGGTCGAGATGCGTCCGATGATGCCCTTCTGCTCGTCGGGCAGCAGGATGCCACCGATCAGATAGCCAAGCACGATCAGCACGAGCGCGGCGAGCGACAGCAGCATCGCGGCCCGGGTAAAGCGCGTCGCGTCGGACGAGCGCAGCACAGCGCCGTCGGGGCCGTATTGCAGCCGCTCGTCGGCGGTGAAGAACGAGACGGCGATATTCGCGATAACCGAGACCACCAGCGCCAGCGTGGCGATCTGGATCGCGACATTCAGGTATGGGCCCAGCGCCCCGGTCCAACTCAACGGTTCCATGGTCGGGCTCCCCTACGAGACTCGGATGCGCGGATTGAGGAAGGCATAGCCGATATCCGAGATCAGCTGGGTGACCAGCACCACCACCACGGCCACGACCGACACCGCCAGCAGAAGGTCGATATCGTTGTTCTGCGCGCCTTCGACCAGCGCGTTGCCGAAGCCCGGATAGACGAACAGCGCCTCGACGATGACGACCCCGGTCAGAAGCCAGGGGAATTGAAGCATGATGACGGTGAAGGGCGCGATCAGTGCGTTGCGAAGCGCGTGGCGCAGCACGATTGTACGGAACTTCACGCCCTTCAGCCGCGCAGTGCGTATGTATTGCGCGGTCATCACCTCGGCCATGCTGGCCCGCGTCATCCTCGCGATATAGCCCATGCCGTAAAGCGCGATGGTCGCGACAGGCAGGGTGAAGTTCTCGAAGGTGATCCCGTCTACCGCCGACTTGGCCGAGCCGTTGAACCATTTCAGCCCCACCATCGACGAGGCGAACACCACCACGAAGATCACGCCCGAGACGTATTCCGGCGTCGAGGTCGAGGCGATGGAGAAGGTGGAAAGCGTGCGGTCGGTGGCCGATCCTTCGCGCATGCCCGCGAGCACGCCGATGATCAGGGCCATCGGCACCATGACGGCGAAGGCCCAGAACATCAGCACACCGGTGCGCGCCAGCCGTTCGCCGATCACCTCGGCCACGTCCACGCGGTATTTCGTCGAATAGCCCCAGTCGCCCTGCAGCACCCCGCAATAACGCGGGACGTCCTCGACGCTTTCGATCCCGCTCTCGCCGCGCATGCAGCGCCCGCCGGTCGGGGTGCCGCCGGCGTCGGTCGCGAGCGTGCCGGGCAGAACGCCCAGCCATTGGCCATAGCGCGACAGGATCGGCTCGCCATAGCCGTTGCGGTCCAGCCAGCTCTGCACCTCGGCATCGGTGATGCGGGAGCCGGCCTGGGTCTTGGCCAGTTTCTCCAGATTGGGCTGAAGGTTGGTCAGCACGAAGACGATGAAAGTCATGCACAACGCCGTCAGCGCCATGACCCCAACCCGCCTGAGAATGAATAGTGCCATCGGCCCCCCTGTTGTGGTCCCGCGCCCGGGGGCGGCGCGGGGCTGTTCGGTTCTTGCCGGCGCAAGCGGCCGGGACTACGGCGGCAGAACAGGCCGCCCCCGTTTCGATCGGTCAGCCGCGCCGGGTCAGGCCCAGCCCATGTGGTGGATGTTGATCTCGAATTTCGGATGCATCTCGGCGCCGACCACGCCGTCCTTGTAGTGACGATAAAGTGAGCGGAAATAAGGGATGATCGCCACCCCGTCATCCACCATCATCTGCTGAAGCTTGGCCATGACCTCCTTTCGGGACCCGCTGTCGGCGACGGCCGTCGCCGCGTCCAGAAGCGCGTCGAACTCCTCCGAGCGGTAGCCGCACTCGTTCCAGGCCGCGGTCGAACGGTAGGCGAGGTTGAGAAGCTGCACGCCGGTCTCGCGGTGGTTCCAGTTGGTCGACGAGAACGGATACTTCGTCCAGTCGTTCCAGAAGGTCGATCCCGGCATCACCGTGCGCTTGACCTTGAAGCCCGCATCCCTCAGCTGCGCCGCCACTGCGTCGGTGGTGTTCTTGCGGTAGTCGTCGTCGATGGAGACGAGATCGTGCTCGTAGTCCATCATCCCGGCCTCTTCCATCAGGCGCCGCGCCTCCTCGACGTTCTTCTCGTGCGGGGACGTATCGGCATGGTCGGGATGGACGCCCGGAGCCACGTGGTAGTTGTTGTTCGATTCCGAGCCACGGCCGGAGATGCCGAGTTCGAGCGGCACCGAGTTGTCCACCGCTAGCGCCAGCGCGCGGCGCACCTTGACGTCGGCATAGGGCGTCTCACCGTTTACCTCGGCCTCCTGGTTCGGGCGGATCACCACCGTCGCGGCAGTGCCGACTTCGCTTTCGACCCAGCCGATCGAAGTGAAGATGTCGATGAAGTCGGACACCGTCTCGTAGGTCATGTCGAACTCGTCGGCATCGGCGCCGGCCAGCCAGGCCGAGGGGTCAGTGCCGTAATCGAGGAACTCGACCCGGTCGAGATAGGCCTCGCCCCAGTACTCGTGGTCGGGGTTTTTCACCAGCGTGATGCGCTCGCCGACCTTGAACTCGTCGAACATGTAGGCGCCGGTGCCGATCCCGTGATCCAGCACCGAGGTGCCGATCTTGTCGCGATGCATGATCGCCGCGGGGTAGTCGGCCATGCCGAACATCAGTGTCCCGTCGGGCGTCAGCGGGCGCACCACCACTGTGCGGTCGTCCACCACCTCGACCGCGCCGTCGGCGGCCTTGCCGTCCTCGATCAGCGAGGCCATGCGCGCCGCCATTGAATTACCCTCGACCGATTCGTCGCACCAGCCGACGATGTTCGCCGCGACGTCCTCGGCGGTGAAATCGTCGCCGTTGTTCCACTTGACGCCCTGGCGAACGTTCAAGGTGTATTCGGTCGCGTCGTCATTGGCTTCCCAGCTTTCCAGCAGTATCGGGCGCAGGGCGCCGTCGGGTCGCACCTCGACCAGATACTCGATGATGCCACGGGTCTCGTTGCCGAGTTCGGACCAGTCGTAGGTGCGCGGGTCCTTGAGCTCGCGGCAGTTCATCTGGATGCGCAGAGAGCCGCCCATCTGCGGTGTGCCCTGCGCGCGGGCGGGGGCGCGCAGCCCGATCAGCCCGTAGGCGGCGCCGGCCGATACACCTAGCGCAGTCGCCCGCGACAGGAACTCGCGGCGGCTCAGCAGCCCGTCGCGGCATTCGCGCGCATACATCTCGGCAGCCGGGTGCATCCGGTCGGCTCGGGTTTCGGTCATGGTCATCGGGATCTCCCTGTATCCTAGTCTGAGATGGAAACGGTCGGCTCCGGTCCTGATGCCTGGTTCTTGCCACCTGAGGCGGATCGGTCTTGCCGGTGTTTCCCCTCCGTTCGAACTCTCGACGCGACGCCGCGTCGCGCGAATTGTTCATCGCGTCGGTTCCTTGCACGAAAACGACTTCCAGTTATAACAAAAACGACATCTGGCCGTTGTGCAACCGAAAGCTGGCCCGCAGCGGCGCATGGCCAATCACGTCTCCCGGCGAAAACCCCTCGGCGTCTGGCCTGTGCGGGCCTGGAATGCGCGGGTGAAATAGGCGGGCGAGGCATAGCCAAGCGCGCCCGCAATGTCCTTGATCGGGGCGCGGGTATCGGCCAGCAGGCGCCGCGCCTCACTGATCTTGCGTTCCGACAGCAGGTCCGAAGCCGTGCGCCCGCAGGTCTGGTTGCAGATGCGCGTCAGGTGTGTCGCCGTGACGCCTAGGTCAGCGGCATAGTCCGACACCGATTTCGGGCCGCGGAACTCCTTCTCCACCAGCGCCGCGAAGCCTGCGGCGAGCCGGCGCGCGGAATCGGGGGCCGGCACCGCGTCCTCGGCCACCGCGATCTGCCGGTCGAGCCAGACGGAGACGAGCCCGGCATAGTGCCGGATCGCCCGCTGCGCGCCGGGTTTCCGGCCCGCAAGCTCGCGTTCCAGCGCATCCAGCAGGGTGACGAGTTCCACCTGCACCTGGCCGTCGCGGATGCGCAGGTGATGCGGCGTTTCCGGCAGGTCGAGGTCGGGAACCCCCGAGAACACCACCGCCGAGCCGTAAACCTGGCCGGTCATCTCGAAGCTGTGCATCGTGTGGGCGGGAATGTAGATCGCGTTATGCGCGCCATAGCCTCGGGTGACGCCCGCGACGGTGATCCGGCCCTGGCCCTTGGTGATCCACAGCAGTTGCGGCGCGGAATAGCTGCGCATCGCCTCGGCACGCCAGCGGCCGCCCTGAGTGAGACGCGCGAAAGGCACAACGCGGATTTCCGGGAAAAGGGTCATGGCAAATCGAGCCCTAGTGATGCGCAGATGTTCGAACCGGGCAACGCTCAGCTGATTCGGCGGCTCACGTAAAGAAAATCAAGTCGCAATCGTGCATTTTAGTCAAGAATCCGCCGAGTGCGCGTCAGGCCACGGTCAGCCGCGGCCAGTGGCCCAGACGCGAGCGGAACAAGGTGCGCTGGCGCTTGGCGTACTGGCGGGAGGCGATGTTGGCGGCCGTCTTTGCGGCCGCCAGAGTCATGTCGCCCTTCAGGTAGGCGATCAGTTCCGGCGCCCCGATCGCCCGCGTCGACAGGTGTGCCGGGTTCCAGCGCGGAAGGTTGGCGCGCGCCTCCTCGAGGGCGCCCTCGGCCAGCATGCGCGCGAAGCGGGCGTCGATGCGGGCGTTCAGCCAGTCTTTCCCGGCCTCGATCACCAGCGGCTGCGCCTGCGCCAGCGGCAAGAGCGGCGGGGGCGTGTCATCCTGCCAGCAGGCGAGGCCGCGCCCGGTGCCGGTCAGCACCTCCCAGGCCCGCTGGATTCGCACAGGGTTGCTCCGGTCGATACGAGCGGCGGTTCTGGGGTCGATTTCTGCGAGCAAGGCCTGCGGCCCTTCGGCGGCAAGACGCCGATTTGCCTCTTCCCTGACCTCCGCGGGAGTCGGGGGGATATCGGCCAGACCCTCGGTCAGCGCGGTGAAGTAGAGCCCGGTGCCGCCGACGATGATCGGCCGCGCATCGCCCGCGAGCAGCGGCGCCAGCTCGCGCAGCCAATGCCCGACGGAATAGTCCGACGCCCAGCCGACATGCCCGTAAAGCGCGTGCGGCGCCCGCGCTTCGTCCTCGGGCCTGGGCCGCGCGGTCAGCACCCGCCAGCCCGCGAAAACCTGAAGCGCATCCGCGTTCACGATGACGCCCCCCTGCGACTCGGCGATGCGCAGCGCCAGTGCCGACTTTCCGCTGGCGGTCGGGCCGGCTATCAGAACCGGGCGATCGGGGTCGAGACGGGGGATCTCCATTGCAGCGGCGAACCTCGTTGGGCGTTGAACCTTGCAGGCTTTTCGGACATTTTGCCGGCAACCGGGAAAGCGCGAAAAAACGAGGCAGAGAGTATGGAAGAGGGCGGGACCGATCAAGCGAAGGACACGGGCGCGGACAACCGCCCGAAGGTGATCTACAAACGTGTCCTGCTGAAGATCTCGGGCGAGGCGCTGATGGGCGACCAAGGCTACGGCCTGCACCCGCCCACGGTCGAGCGGATCGCGCGAGAAGTGAAATCGGTTCGCGATCTCGGGGTCGAGATCTGCATGGTGATCGGCGGCGGCAACATCTTCCGCGGGCTGGCCGGCAGCGCCCAGGGCATGGAACGGACCACCGCCGACTACATGGGCATGCTGGCGACCGTGATGAATGCGCTGGCGATGCAGTCCGCGCTGGAGGGGCTGGGCGTCTTCACCCGGGTGATCAGCGCGATCCGGATGGACGAGGTGGCGGAGCCCTATATCCGCCGCCGCGCCGTCCGGCACTTGGAAAAGGGCCGGGTCTGCATCTTCGCCGCGGGGACGGGCAACCCCTATTTCACCACCGACACGGCGGCGACTCTGCGTGCGAATGAAATGGCTTGCGAGGCGATCTTCAAAGGCACCAAGGTCGATGGCGTCTATGATGCGGACCCATTGAAGGACCCCGATGCCCGCCGTTATGCCGATATCACCTATGACGACGTGCTGCAGAAGAACCTCAAGGTGATGGACGCCTCAGCGATCGCGCTGGCCCGCGACAACGACCTGCCGATCATCGTCTTCAGCCTGGACGAGCCCGGCGGGTTTCGCGGCATCCTCGCCGGGGAAGGCACCTATACAATCGTGCACGGATAGCGCTATAGCACTCGGGGCGCGCGCGATGCGTCCCCGCGACAACGAGAAGAGACCACAGCCATGGCGGATGACGACGACCTTGAGATCGACCTCGACGATCTGAAGCGCCGGATGGACGGCGCGATGAACTCGCTCAAGCACGAGTTCGCCTCGTTGCGCACCGGCCGCGCCTCGGCCAGCATGCTCGACCCAATCTCGGTCGAGGCCTACGGTGCCACCATGCCGATCAACCAGGTCGGCACCGTCAACGTACCCGAGCCTCGGATGGTGACGATCAACGTCTGGGACAAGTCGATGGTCAGCAAGGTCGAGAAGGCGATCATGGAGTCGGGCCTCGGCATCAATCCGCAGACCAACGGCACGATCATCATGCTGCCCATCCCCGAGTTGAACGAGGAACGGCGCAAGGAATTGTCAAAGGTTGCGGCCCAATATGCCGAACAGGCGCGGGTGGCCGTCCGCAACGTTCGCCGCGATGGGATGGAGCAACTCAAGAAAGCCAAGTCCGCAGGGATGAGCGAAGACGATCACAAGATCTGGCACGACGAGATCCAGGATATGACCGACCAGCATATCGCCCAGATCGACAGGGCGCTTGAGGCCAAGCAGCAGGAGATCATGCAGGTCTGATCACCTGTCGGATCGGAAAGGGGGCGGCGTGGCCGCGAAAGACATTCGGGCAAACGGGCCGGCGCATGTCGCGATCATCATGGACGGCAACGGCCGCTGGGCGCAGATGCGCGGGCGGCCGCGCCTGTACGGGCACCAGGCCGGGGCGCGCCGGGTGCGCGAGATCGTCGAATCCTGTCCCTCTCTCGGGATCCGGTACCTCACCATCTTCGCCTTCTCGACCGAGAACTGGAAACGCACGCAGGCCGAGGTGACCGGCCTGATGACGCTGTTCCGCCGCTACATCCAGAAAGAGGCGCAGGAACTGCTGCAGAACGGCGTCCGCGTGCGCTTCATCGGCGACCGCGACCGGCTGGACCCCAAGCTGGTCGAGATGATGCGCCGCCTGGAAGAACTCACCGAAGCCAACGACCTCGTCCACCTGACCATCGCGCTGAACTACGGCGGCCGCGATGAGGTGGCGCGCGCCACCAAGCGGCTCGCCCGCGAGGTGGCCGCCGGCCGGCTGGACCCCGAGGATGTGGATGCCGAGACGCTGGCGCATTTCCTCGACACCTGTCTTCTACCCGACCCCGACCTGGTGATCCGAACCTCCGGCGAGGCGCGGATTTCCAACTTCCTGCTCTGGCAGTCGGCCTATGCGGAATACGAGTTTACGCCGGTGCTGTGGCCCGATTTCACCCGCGACCATTTCGCGGAAATTCTGGACAATTTCGGCACGCGTGAGCGCCGCTTCGGCGCGGTCAGCGCCTGATGGCCGCAAAGGGCGCTTGGGAGGACCTTTCGGCGCGCGTCCTGTCGGGCGCGGCCATGGCGGTTGCGGGGGTGGTGTTGATCGCGCTCGGCGGCGTCTGGTTCGCCGCACTCGCGGCGCTCGTGTCGGGCATCATGGTCTGGGAAGTCGCGCGTATGATGGCGCCCGGTAGCGGCAGCCTGCCGCTGCAGATGGGTCTGCTCTCCGGTGCGGCGGTCCTTGGGGCCTGGGCATTGCCCGGCGTTTTCGCGCTGCCGTTGCTGGCCGCGCCCGCGCTGGTCGGCGCCGGTCGCGTGCCGCGCGACCGCGTGATCTACGCGCTTTACGCATTCGCCATTCTGGTCGCCGGCTACGGGCTGGCCACTTTCCGCGGCGAGCATGGCATGGTCTGGCTGGTCTGGCTGGTGCTGGTCGTGATCGCGACCGACGTCGCGGGCTATTTCGCAGGCCGCTTCATCGGCGGCCCGAAGTTCTGGCCCCGCGTCAGCCCCAAGAAGACCTGGGCCGGCACGCTCGGCGGCTGGTTCGCCGCCGTTCTCATCGGTCTCGTATTCCTGACCTTCACCAATGCCGGGCGCGATCTGCCCTGGATTTCCATGGCGCTGTCCTTCGCGAGCCAGATGGGCGATGCCGCCGAAAGCGCGCTCAAACGCCGCATGGGGGTCAAGGATAGTTCTTCGCTACTGCCCGGCCATGGTGGTCTGTTCGACAGGTTCGACGGTCTGCTGGGCGCGGCGCTCTTCATGCTGCTGGTGGCCCAGTTCGTCTACGTCCCCGAAGTGAGGTTCTAGATCATGCGGCGCATCACGATCTTTGGCGCAACCGGTTCGATCGGCGAGAACACCGTCGACCTGCTGGAGCGGCAGGGGGGCGCCGAAGCCTATGACGTGGTGGCGCTGACTGGCGGGCGCAACGTCGCCCGGCTGGCAGAGCAGGCCCGCACGCTCAGGGCGGATGTCGCGGTGACCGCCTACCCGGACTGTCTGGACGATCTCGAAGCGGCGCTTGCCGGCTCGGGGGTGGAGGCCGCCGCGGGACCCCAAGCCCTGGCCGAGGCCGCCGACCGCCCCGCCGACTGGATCATGTCTGCCATTGTCGGCGCCGCCGGGCTGGTGCCAGGCATGCGCGCGCTGAAACACGGCACCACACTGGCGCTGGCCAACAAGGAAAGCCTAGTCACTGCCGGCCCTCTGCTGCTGGGCACAGCCGAGGCGCATGGCGCGCGAATCCTTCCAGTAGATAGCGAGCATTCGGCGATCTTCCAGGCCCTGGTGGGCGAAGAGATCGACGCGGTGGAGCGCATCATCATCACCGCCTCGGGGGGCGCGTTCCGCGACTGGCCGATCGAGGCGCTGGAAAGCGCCACCCCCGAACAGGCCTCAAGCCACCCGAATTGGGCGATGGGGCAGCGGATCACCGTCGATAGCGCCTCCATGTTCAACAAGGCGCTGGAACTGATTGAGACCAAGGAATATTTCGGCGGCGACCCCGCACGGATCGAGGCCGTGGTGCACCCCGAATCCCTGATACACGCTCTGGTCGGCTTCCGCGACGGCGCGATCATGGCCCATGTCGGCCCGCCCGACATGCGGCACGCCATCGGGTACGCACTGAACTGGCCCGACCGGCGCGACCTGCCGGTGGCACGGCTGGACCTCGCCCAGATCGGGCAACTCAACTTCCGCTCCGCCTGCGAGAAACGTTGGCCCGCCCTGCGCCTCGCCCGAGAGGTGATGGAGGCGGGCGGGCTGACCGGGGCGGCCTTCAACGCCGCCAAGGAAGCCGCGCTCGACGCGTTCCTCGCGCGGCAGATCAGCTTTCCGCGCATGGCCGGTGTTGTCGAGGATGTACTTACGCGCCTTTCGGGCGAGGGCGGCCTGACAAAAATGCAAATCAGCCTTGAGAATGTCCTGGAAGTGGACCATTTGGCACGTCAGGCCGCGGCGGACATCGTGCGCGGATCAGAACGCCAGGGCAGTTATTAGGGCAAGGCAGAACATTTGGATTTCGCATCACTGATCCCGACCTTCGGGAATGTCGTGTTCACCGTCGGCGCCTTCATCGTGGCGCTTTCGATTATCGTGACCGTCCACGAATACGGCCACTACATCGTCGGCCGCTGGTCGGGCATCAAGGCCGAGGTATTCTCGCTGGGCTTCGGGCCGGTTCTGGCCGCGCGCACCGACAAGCACGGCACGCAATGGCAGATCGCGGCGCTGCCGCTGGGCGGTTATGTGCGCTTCATGGGCGATGCGAACGCCGCGTCGGCCAAGGCCGCGCCCGAGGTCGAGGGTATGGATGCCCAGACCCTGCGCCAGACGATGCATGGCGCGCCGCTTTGGGCCCGCACGGCCACGGTAGCGGCCGGTCCGCTCTTCAACTTTGCCCTTGCGATCCTGGTGTTTGCCGCACTTGCCCTTTGGCGCGGCGTCGCGGTCGAACCGCCGACCGTGGCCGAACTGGTCGACCTGCCCCCTGCCGCGATGGAACGTGCCGAACTTGCGCCGGGCGACACAATCGTGGCGCTGAATGGCACACCGACGCCCGATTTTGCCAGATTCTACGACGCGGTGGCGGAAATGACGCCGGGCGAGCCGACAGTCTACACCGTCCGCCGGGATCGGCGCGAGACCGAGGTTGCCGGGCCCTATCCCTTCCCGCCTGTGGTGGATGCCGTGCAGCCGCAGTCCGCCGCGTCCGAGGTTGGCCTGCAAGCGGGCGACGTGGTTGTTGCCGTTGAGGAAGCGCCGATCCGGTCGTTCCGCGAATTGCAGGATCGCGTGGCTGCCACCGAGGGCGCGCCGCTGACGCTCGAGGTTTGGCGCGGGGGCGAGACGCTGTCCTTCGAACTTGCCCCGCGTTCGATGGACATTCCGCTGGCCGATGGCGGGTTCGAAACCCGCTGGCTGATCGGGATGACCGGGGGGCTGGCCTTCGAGGCCGCCCAGCGCACGCCGGGTCCTGGCGAGGCGCTGGCCGAGGGTGTCGACCAGCTCGGCTTCATTCTGCAATCGAGCCTTTCGGGCCTCTATCACATGGTCACTGGCCAGATCAGCTCGTGCAACCTGTCGGGGCCCATCGGCATCGCCGAAAGCTCGGGCGCAGCGGCAAGTCAGGGGCTTGAGAACTTCATATGGTTCATCGCGCTCTTGTCGGCGGCGGTGGGGCTGCTGAACCTTTTCCCGATCCCGGTGCTCGATGGCGGGCATTTGGTGTTCTACCTTTACGAGGGGATCACCGGCCGTCCGCCGAGCGACGCAGCGATGCGCTTTCTGATGGCGGTGGGCTTTGCGCTGCTGATTGCGATCATGGCTTTCGCGCTGACCAACGACATCGTCTGCCCCTGAGCGTCCGTCAGGCGCCGCCGCCCCAATCCCGCCATATTGGCCCTGTAGGGTTCTGTTCAGTATGACCCGGGGCCTATGACGGAGTGTCGCCATGACCCAAGCGATCACAACCCTTCAGGAGGGCTGTCGTGGGCTGAGCCTGTTGTTCAAGCTCGGCTGCGACCGTGTGCTTTTCCCGGCCGCCACCGGGATTGCGCTCAGCCTTTGCGCCTGGCTGATGGCCCAGTGACCCGGCCGGGCCGGCGGCGCGGCGACGCGCCCGCCGGGACCTGCCCTCGGTGCCCCCGCCCGACGCGGCGCGAAGGCTTTTGACAAGGCCGGTCGTAGCCGGTAGCAAAAGGCCAAGCATAAAACGTCAGGGCGGGACGGCGACATGGGGATGATTGCGCGCGAACTCACGACGGCGCGGGGCCGGGCCCGGGCAATAGCGATATCTATTCTCCTTGCTTTTGCGGTTCTTTGCGCGGCGTCCCCGCAGGCATCACAGGCTCAGACCTATCGCTTTTCGTCGGTCGAGGTGAACGGCAATGAGCGGGTCGATGCCGCCACGATCGTGTCCTATGCCGGAATCGCACGCGGAGAGACGGTGTCGGCGGCACGGCTGAACGACGCCTACCAGGCAATCCTCGACAGTGGCCTGTTCGAGTTCGTGGAATTGCAGCCGCGCGGCGGCGTGCTGGTGATCAACGTCACCGAATACCCCACGATCAATCGCATCAACTTCGAGGGCAACCGCCGGATCAACGACGAGGAACTGGCCGCAATCGTTCAGTCGCAGTCGCGCCGCGTCTATTCGCCGAGCGCCGCCGAGGCCGACGCCGCCGTTATCATCGGGGCCTACGAACAGCAGGGCCGGCTGGCGGCCAGCGTCACGCCCAAGATCATCCGCCGCTCGGAAAACCGGGTGGACCTCGTGTTCGAAATCGTCGAGGGCGCGGTGGTTGAGGTTGAGCGGATTTCCTTCGTCGGCAATCGCACCTACTCCGAGCGGCGCCTGCGCCGCGCGCTCGGGACCAAGCAGGCGGGCCTGCTGCGCCGGTTCATCGCCTCGGACACCTTCATCGCCGACCGCATCGAATTCGACAAGCAGGTGCTGCGTGATTTCTACCTGTCGCGCGGCTTCGTCGACTTCCAGGTGCTATCGGTCGCGCCGGAACTCACCCGCAACCGCGACGCCTACCTTCTGACCTTCACGATCCGCGAAGGCCAGCGCTTCAGCTTCGGCGAGATCACCACGGTCTCCGATCTCGACACGGTCGACCCGGTCGAGTTCGAGCGTGCCGTCGCGATGCGCCCCGGCCAGACCTACACGCCCGTCGCCATCGAGCAGACGATTGCCCGGATGGAGCGCCTCGCAAGCCAGAAGGGGCTCGATTTCGTCCGGGTGGACCCGCGGATCACCCGTGACGACCGCGACCTCACGCTGGGGGTGGAATTCGCACTGACGCGCGGGCCGCGCATGTTCGTCGAGCGCATCGACATCGAGGGCAACGCGACGACGCTCGACCGGGTGATCCGGCGCCAGTTCCGTACCGTCGAAGGCGACCCGTTCAACCCCCGCGAAATCCGCGAGGCGGCCGACCGGATCCGCGCGCTGGGGTTCTTTGCCGATGCCGAAGTGACGGCCCGCGAGGGCAGCGCCCCGGACCAGATGATCGTGGATGTCGATGTCGAGGAACAGCCCACCGGCTCGCTAGGATTCGGTCTCAGCTATTCACAGGTGGACGGCGCCGGGGCGGCGATCTCGTTCAGCGAGACGAACTTCCTGGGCCGCGGTCAGTTGCTGAGTTTCAGGGTCGACACCGGCACCGATAATGCGACTTCGCGCTTCACCTTCTCCGAGCCCGCTTTCCTGGGTCGGGACGTGCGCTACAGCTTCTCGGCCGTCTATGCAGAGACTGACGCCCAGTTCGACGCGCTCTACGACACCCGCGTTATCGAGGTGACGCCGATTTCGCTGAGCTTCCCGATCTCCGAGCAAAGCCGGTTCGAGCTGCGCTACACCTTCGGCGAAGGGAATATCCGCAACTACGAGGGCGCCTCTCCGATCATACAGGCGGACGCCGATCGCGGGGCGCTGAGCTATTCCAAGATCGGCTACACGCTCAGCTATGACAGCCGGCGGACCGGCCTGAACCCCAATGCCGGATTCCTGCTGGAGTTCAGCCAAGACTACGCGGGCTTGGGCGGCGACATCGAATACATCGAGACGACTGCGCTGGCCGCCGCGCAAACCACCGCGTGGAACGAGGAAATTACCCTCAGGGCGGAACTTGAAGGCGGCCTGCTTTCGATGCTCGGCAACGAGGACAGCCGACTCATCGACCGCTATTTCCTGAATGGCAAGATCCGTGGCTTCGAGGGCAATGGGCTTGGCCCGCGCGACCTGGGTACGCCCGACGAAGAGGCGCTCGGCGGCAACATGTACGCGGTGGCGCGCTTCGAGGCAGAGTTCCCGTTGGGCTTGCCCGAGGAGTACGGTATTACCGGCGGCCTGTTCGCGGATGTCGGCTCGGTCTGGGACCTGGACAGTCCGGGTGCGGTGGACGACGGTTTCAACCTGCGCTCGGTGGTGGGCGTGTCGGTTTTCTGGGACACGCCGATCGGCCCGTTGCGGTTCAACTTCTCGAACGCGCTCCAGAAGGAAGACTACGACCGCGAGCAGAACTTCGACCTGACGATCTCGACCCGGTTCTAGGGCAATGCGCCTACTGCGCCAGACGGGTGCCGCGACGCTTGTCGCCTTGGCGCTGGCGGCGGGTATGGCCGCCGCGCAGGAAACTGGTGCGGTGTTGCGCAGCCCGATCGTGACACTGGAACGGGAGCGGCTGTTTACCGAAAGCCGCGCCGGCCAAGCGTTGCTGGAGCGGTTGGAGGCCGACAGCGCGGCGCTTGCCGCCGAGAACCGGCGGATCGAGGCCGAGCTCACGGCGGAGGAGCGGGACCTTACGGAGCGGCGCGCCGAGTTGCCGGCCGATGAATTCCGCTCCCTGGCCGAGGCCTTCGACGAGAAGGTGGTGCGCATCCGCCGCGAACAGGACGCCAAGGCGCGCGCACTGTCTCAGCGCCGCGAGACCGACCAGCAGGAATTCTTCCGCGAGGTGCTGCCGCTCCTGGCCGAACTGGTGCGCGAGCGCGGCGCGGTGGCGGTGCTGGAACGGGGCGCGGTCTTCCTCTCGGCGGAGCAGATCGACATCACCGACGAAGCGATTGCGTTGATCGACGCGCGCCTGTCCACCGGAGCTGCGCAACCCAATGAAGCGCCGCCGGAAAGCGGAGGCGGGGCCGAGTAGCGCCGCTTGCCCCCAGCCTGCGGAGTTGCTAGGCCTCTGCCGGGCGCGCGGCGCCCGGCTCGCTAGCGCAAGGAGCTCCCCGAGATGACAAGTTCGCCCGTAGCGGATGCCGATATCCAGCTCATCCAGAAGATCATCCCGCATCGTTACCCGTTCCTGTTGATCGACCGGGTGACGCGGATCGTCCCGAACGAAAGCGCGGTGGGGATCAAGAACGTCACGGTGAACGAGCCGCATTTCCAGGGTCATTTCCCCGGCATCCCGATCATGCCGGGCGTCACCGTCGTCGAGGCGATGGCGCAAACCGCGGCCGTGATGGTGGGACTCTCGCTCGACATGGTGAACAGCGAGATGTTGGTCTATTTCATGGCCATCGACAAATGCAAGTTTCGCCGCAAGGTGGTGCCAGGCGATGTGCTGGAACTGCACATCACGGTGAAGCGCAAGGGCGCGAAGGTCTGGAAATTCGAGGGCGCGGCCATGGTCGGCGACGAGGTCGCCGCCGAGGCCGAGTTCACCGCCATGATGGACAACCCCGGGGACTGAGCCGTATGGTTGTTGATCCTTCCGCCCGCATCCACCCGACGGCGCTAGTCGAGAACGGTGCCGAGATCGGTGCCGGAGCGGTCGTGGGGCCGTTCTCGGTGGTTGGCCCGAAGGTGCGGCTGGCCGCCCGCGTCGAGGTGAAGAGCCATGCCATCGTCACCGGGCTGACCGAGATCGGCGAGGGCACCGTCATCTTCCCCTTTGCCAATATCGGTGACATCCCGCAGGACCTGAAATACGCGGGCGAAGATACCCGCCTAGTCATTGGCGCCCGCAACCGCATCCGCGAAGGGGTGACGATGAACACCGGCACCGCGGGCGGCGGCGGTCTCACGCGCGTGGGCGATGACTGCCTGTTCATGACCGGCAGTCATGTGGGCCACGACGCGCAGGTGGGCAATGGCGTCATCATGGCGAACCACGCGGCATTGGCGGGCCATTGCGTGATCGGCGACGGGGTGATCATCGGCGGGCTTTCGGGCATCCACCAATGGGTGCGCGTGGGCCAGGGGGCGATCATCGGTGCGGTTACGATGGTGACGAACGACGTGATCCCCTACGGCCTCGTGCAGGGCCCGCGCGGTGTCCTTGACGGGCTGAACCTCGTCGGCCTCAAGCGCCGGGGCGTCGCGCGCGAGGAGATCGCGGCACTCCGGGCGGCGTTCCAGAGCCTGGCACAGGGCGAGGGCACCTTCCTCGACCGCGCGCGGCGATTGTCGGAGGATGCAAGCAGCGCCCATGTCCGCGAGATGGTGGATTTCGTGCTTGCCGATACCGACCGCTCTTTCCTGACGCCGGGCTGATGGCCGGTAGGATGGCCCTCATTGCCGGCAAGGGCGCGCTGCCTACGCATCTTGCGCGGGCGCTGGCCACGCAAGATGCGCCCTTCCTGATCGCGCAGGTCGAGGGGGCCGAGATGGAGAATCCCGACGCCCTGCCGGTCGAGACCTTCGCGTTGGAACGCCTCGCGCTGCTTTTCGAGAGGCTTCATGACCGGGGCGTGGACCGCGTGGTTATGGCGGGCGCCATCACCCGGCCGCGGCTCGACCCCGAACGTATCGATCCCCGGACCGCGGCGCTGTTGCCGCGGATCCTGCCGATGTTGGGGCAGGGCGACGATGCCGCCCTGCGCGCCGTTGTCGCGCTGATCGAGGAGGAAGGGTTCGCAGTCGTGGGAGCCGACGCCATCGCACCCGACCTGTTGCCCCCGCCCGGCGTGCCGACGCGCGCGCAGCCCTCCCCAGCCGACAAGAACGATGCCGCACGGGCGGCGAACATCGTCGCCACCCTTGGCGCCGCGGATCTGGGGCAGGGGGCCGTGGTGGCGCAGGGGCTGGGCCTCGCCGTCGAGACGCTCCCGGGCACGGATGCGATGCTGGCCTGGGTTGCGGCGGTCGCCGGGGCCTGCCGGCCCGACCCCGGGGGCGCGAAGGGGGTTGTCTACAAAGCGCCGAAACCTGGGCAAGACCGTCGCGTCGATCTGCCGACTATCGGCCCCGCGACAGTGGAGGCCGCCGCCCGCGCGGGTCTTGCCGGAATCGCGGTCGAGGCGGGCGGCGTGCTGGTGCTGGAGCCCCAGGAAACCGTGGTGCGCGCCGACGCGCGCGGCCTGTTCCTATGGGTGCGCTCGCCATGAGGCTATTCCTCATCGCGGGCGAACCTTCGGGCGACGCTCTCGGCGGTGCGCTGATGGCAGGGCTGAAAGAATTGGCTCCGGAGGTCGAATTCCACGGGATCGGCGGGCCGCGCATGCAGGAGGCGGGGCTCATCAGCCTGTTCCCGATGGAGGAACTGTCGGTTATGGGCATTGCAGAGGTGCTGCCGCGCTACCGCGCGCTGATGCGCCGGATCGGGCAATGCGCCGACGCGGCGGTGCGGTTGTCGCCGGATGCGCTCATCACCATCGACAGCCCCGACTTCTGCCTGCGTGTCGCACGCCGGGTCAAGGCGCGCTCGCGCATCCGCACCGTCCACTACGTCGCCCCGACCGTCTGGGCCTGGCGGCCGCACCGCGCGGCGAAGATGGCCGAAGTCATCGACCAAGTGCTCGCGCTCTTGCCCTTCGAGCCGCCCTACATGGAGGCCGAGGGGATGCGCTGCGATTTCGTCGGCCACCCGGTCGTGGCCGAACCGCGGGCAAGCGCCGACGAGGTCGCCGCCTTCCGCGCGGCCCACGGCATCGCGACTGACACTCCGCTAATCCTCGCGCTGCCCGGTTCTCGCGCCGGCGAGGTTGGCCGCTTTGCGCCCATCTTCGGGGAGTCGCTGCGCCCCGTTCTTTTACGCTACCCGGAGGCGCGCGTGGTCGTGCCTGCCGCCGCGCCCGTGGCCGATTCCGTCGCGCGATTGACCGCCGGCTGGCCCGGTGCGCCGGTGATCCTCGATCCCCGCGGCGCGCCGGCGTCCGAAAAACGCGCGGCCTTCGCCGCCGCAGACGTCGCGCTTGCGGCCTCGGGCACGGTGTCGCTTGAACTCGCGGCGAATGACACGCCCATGGTCATCGCTTATGACATGAACTGGCTCAGCCGCCGGATCATCGCGCGGATGCTGCGGCTCGACACGGTGACGCTGGTCAACATCGTCAGCGAAACCCGCGCGGTGCCGGAATTCCTCGGCGCCGCCTGCCGGCCCGGCGCGATCGCCGACGCGGTGCTGCACCTTCTGGAGGATCCGGCCGCCCGGGCCGCGCAAGCCCAGGCCGCCCGTCTCACCATGGCGCGCCTCGGCGAACACGACGCCCCGCCAGGCTTCCGCGCCGCTCGCGCCGTGCTCGAGGGTCTGGCCTGAGCGTCGGTCTTCTGCTTGGCAAGAACACTCGGCGGCCGACCGCAGGTTCGCGACCGGCGGCAGCGCATCATGCCCCGCGCCAGATCCAGCCGCCGCCGAAGACCCGGCTACCGCCGGTTTCGTAGAAAACGCAGGCCTGGCCGGGGCTCACCCCTTGCTCGGGGGTCAGCAACTCCACCTCGGCCTCGGTTTCCGAAACGGGACGCAGGATCGCCTCGCGCGGCGGGCGGGTGGAGCGCACCTTGACAGAGACGTGCCACTCTGGTCGGGCGGTCAATGGCGTGTCGCCCAGCCAGTTCACCTCGCGCACGGGAACGATGCGGGTGGCCAGCATCTCTTTCGGGCCCACGATCACGCGACGTGTCTCCACGTCCAGCTTCACCACGTAAAGCGGCTCCGACAGACCGCCGATCCCCAGTCCGCGGCGCTGGCCGATCGTGTAGTGGATAACGCCCTCGTGGCTGCCCAGCACCCGGCCATCCGCATGCACGATCTCGCCCGGCTCCGCCGCGCCGGGGCGCAGCTTCTCGATGACGCTGGCATAGTTGCCCTCGGGCACGAAGCAGATGTCCTGGCTGTCGGGCTTGTCCGCCACGGGCAGCCCGTATTTCGCCGCCAGCGCGCGGGTCGCCGCCTTGTCGGGCAGCCCTCCCAACGGGAATCGCAGGTAGTCGAGCTGGTGGCGCGTGGTGGAAAACAGAAAATACGACTGGTCGCGGGTCGGGTCTGCCGCGCAATGCAGTTCTGCCCCGTTCGGCCCCGCCATGCGGCGGATGTAATGCCCGGTCGCCATGCAATCGGCATCCAGATCCTTCGCGGTTTCCAGCAGGTCTCGAAATTTCACCCGCTCGTTGCAGCGAATGCAGGGCACCGGCGTCGCGCCGGCAAGGTAGGACTCCGCGAACTCTTCGATCACCGCCTCGCGAAACGCGTTTTCGTAATCCAGCACGTAATGCGGAAAGCCCACGCGTTCGGCCACGCGGCGGGCGTCGTGGATGTCCCGCCCGGCGCAGCAGGCGCCCTTTTTCGCCAGCGCCGCGCCGTGATCGTAAAGCTGGAGCGTGATTCCCACCACGTCATAGCCTTCTTCGGCCAGTTGCGCGGCGACGACCGAGCTGTCGACACCGCCCGACATGGCGACGAGCACGCGCGTCTCGGCTTCGGGCTTTGCGAAGCCGAGCGAATTCAGGGGGCGGGTCGCCGCATCGAGCGCCATGAGTCGATCCTCCGGGAAGCTGGCTGGAATATAGGAAAATGCGACATACTCTCAACCCTGCGTTTCACGCCCTCTTAAGCAAGCCGGGCCAGTTTCGGACCATCCGCAAGAGGGATGTGAGCCGATGTTTCTCAAACGTATCCACGGGCCGCGCACGGTCACGCTACCGGATGGAACCACCATGACCCGTGCCGATCTGCCGCCCGTCGACACCTATCGATGGGTGGCCAGCCGCAAGGCCGCCGTGGTCAAGGCCGTCGCCGCCGGGTTGATCTCCGAATCCGAGGCCATGGAACGGTATACGTTGTCACGCGAAGAGTTCGAAAGCTGGAAAAAAGCCGTTCGCGAACATGGCGTTAACGGCTTGAAGGTGACCGCTCTGAAACGCGGGAGACAACCATAACGCGAATTTGGGTGGACAACCTGTAATTGTAAATGGTAAGGTTAAATTTAAGGTAAGGCGAAATTAACCATTGTCCGTCAAGGATCGTAAATGTTCGGCGACTGAGACGACTAAGCGGAGACCCTGACCATGCGCGTCCTTCTCGTGGAAGACGACCCGACTACGGCCAAGAGCATCGAGCTGATGCTGACTCACGCAAATCTGAACGTCTACACGACCGATCTGGGTGAGGAAGGCATCGATCTGGCGAAACTCTACGACTACGACCTGATCCTTCTCGATCTCAACCTGCCGGACATGAATGGCCACGAGGTTCTACGCCAACTGCGCCTCGCGCGGATCGAAACGCCGATCCTGATCCTGTCCGGCGCCTCGGACACCGACAACAAGATCAAGGGCTTCGGTTTCGGCGCGGACGACTACATGACCAAACCCTTCCACCGGGAAGAACTGGTGGCGCGCATCCACGCCATCATCCGCCGATCCAAGGGGCATTCGCAGTCGATCATCCGCACAGGCGAGATCGAGGTGAATCTCGACGCCAAGACCGTGGAGGTGGACGGCAAGCCGGTTCACCTGACCGGCAAGGAATACCAGATGCTGGAGCTGTTGAGCCTGCGCAAGGGCACGACGCTCACCAAGGAAATGTTCCTCAACCATCTCTATGGCGGCATGGACGAACCCGAACTCAAGATCATCGACGTCTTCATTTGCAAGCTGCGCAAGAAGCTGGCACAGGCCACCGGCGGCGAAACCTATATCGAGACCGTCTGGGGCCGGGGCTACGTCCTGCGCGATCCCGAACCCCAGCAAGAGCTTCCCGGATCCATGGCGCTCGGCGCCTGAGACAGCAAGCACGGCCGAGACACATCGGCCGGCTGGAAATCCTCGCCACTCCCCCCTATCACAGAGCGCGAAAGCGCCACGGGGGAGACATGGTAGACCAACCCGTCGAAAACTTGAGCGAAGATGAGGCCTGGGCCGAACTCGCCCGGCTGGCGCGACAGATCACCCGCGCCGACGAGGCCTATCATCGCAAGGACGCGCCCGAGATTTCGGACGCCGATTATGACGCGCTGAAGCGGCGCAATGCCGAGATCGAGGCGCGGTTTCCCGCGCTCAAGCGCGCTGACAGCCCCTCCGAACGGGTCGGGGCGCCCCCCGCCGAAGGCTTTGCCAAGGTCCGTCACGAACGCCGGATGCTCTCGCTGGGAAACGCCTTCGAAGCTGACGAGATCGCGGAGTTCGACGCCCGGATCCGGCGCTACCTGGGCCTCGGCGCCGAGGCCCCGCTGCGTTACACCGCGGAGCCCAAGATCGACGGGCTGTCGCTCAGCCTGCGTTACGAGATGGGGCGGCTGGCGCAGGCCGCGACACGCGGCGATGGTGAAACCGGCGAGAACGTCACCCGCAACGCCCGCACCATAGACGACATTCCCGAGACGCTTGAGGGCGCGCCCGAAATCCTCGAGGTCCGTGGCGAGGTCTACATGGCGCACGCGGATTTCGAAGCGCTGAACGCCCGCCAGGCCGAGGCCGGGGACAAGACCTTCGCCAACCCGCGTAACGCCGCCGCGGGTTCGCTGCGCCAACTCGACCCGAAGATCACGGCCGCCCGACCACTGCGCTTTTTCGCCTATGGCTGGGGCGTGTTATCCGATCCGCTTGCAAAGACCCAGATGGACGCGCTCGACCGCTTGGCTGCACTGGGCTTTCGTATCAGCCCGCTGACCCGGCTCTGCGACGGCCCCGACGAAATGCTCGCGCATTATGCCGAGATCGAGCAGGCCCGGTCGACCCTCGGCTACGACATCGACGGCGTGGTCTACAAGGTCGACGATCTCGCCCTGCAGGCGCGGCTGGGCTTCCGCTCGACCACGCCACGCTGGGCGCTCGCCCACAAGTTTCCCGCCGAACTCGCCTGGACCCGGCTGGAGAAGATCGAGATCCAGGTCGGCCGCACCGGCGCGCTGTCGCCGGTCGCGCGGCTGCACCCGGTCACGGTCGGCGGCGTCGTCGTCTCGAACGCGACGCTACACAACGAGGATTACATCGCCGGCCGCGATGCAAGCGGCAACCCAATCCGCGACGGCAAGGATATCCGAGAGGGCGATTGGGTGCAGGTCTACCGCGCGGGCGACGTGATCCCAAAGGTGGCGGATGTCGACCTGTCGAAACGCCCCGAGCGGGCGGCCCCTTACGCCTTTCCGACCACCTGCCCCGAATGCGGGTCGGAGGCGATCCGGGAAGAGGGCGATTCCGTCCGCCGTTGCACCGGCGGGCTGATCTGCCCGGCGCAGGCTGTCGAACGCCTCAAGCATTTCGTCAGCCGCGGCGCCTTCGACATCGAGGGGCTGGGCGCCAAGCAGATCGAGATGTTCTACCGGGACGACAGCCTGCGGGTCCGCGAGCCCGCCGACATCTTCACGCTGGAAGAGCGCGACGGGCAAAATCTCAGCAAGCTGAAGAACCGCGAGGGCTGGGGCGATAAATCCGCCGCCAATCTCTTCGCCGCGATCGACGCGCGTCGCACGATCCCGCTCGACCGGCTGATTTACGCGCTCGGCATCCGGCATGTGGGCGAGGTCAATGCAGACCTTCTGGCCCGCACGTATCAGACCTGGGAAGCGTTCGAGACCGCGATGACCAACGCGAGAGTGGACGAGGGGCCCGACTGGGATTACCTACTGGGCATTGACGGAGTTGGCCGGGTGATGGCCGAAAGCCTCGTGACCGCCTTTCAGCAAGAGGCCGAGCGTGCGTCCATCGACCGGCTGGTGGCGCATCTGAGCGTGGAACCGGCTCAGCCCCGCGGCCAGGTCGATAGCCCGGTGGCCGGCAAAACCGTCGTCTTCACCGGCACGCTGGAGAAGATGACACGGGCCGAGGCCAAAGCGCGGGCCGAGGCCTTGGGGGCCAAGGTCTCGGGCTCGGTCTCGAAAAAGACCGATCTGGTGGTGGCCGGGCCCGGAGCGGGATCGAAAGCCAAGAAGGCCGCCGAGCTCGGCATCGAGACACTCGACGAAGATGCTTGGCTGGATCTCGTCGGGGGCCGATGAGCGGCCGGCCCGATATCCTGTTTCCGCTCTTCGGCGATCTCGAGGGGCTCGAGGGCGTCGGCCCCAAGACCGCGAAGCTGCTGGCCCAGCTCGACATCGCGAAACCCCGCGACCTGGTCTTCACGCTGCCCCACGCGGGCGTCGACCGCCGCCGCCGCGCCTCCTTGCGCGACGTGCCCGCAGGCGAGGTCGCTACTGTCGAGATCGCCGTGCTGCGCCACGAGCCGCCGCGGTCTCGGGGCCGGCCATACAGGGTGCAGGTGCAGGACACCGAAACCGCCTTCACGCTGGTGTTCTTCCATGCCCGTGGGGATTACCTGCGCAAGCTTCTGCCAGAGGGCGCGCGCCGCGTCGTATCCGGAAAGGTCGAGCATTTCGACGGGATGATCCAGATCGTGCATCCCGACCACGTCCTACCTGCCGACGAGGCCGAGGCGATCCCCGATTTCGAGCCGGTGTATCCGCTGACAGCTGGGGTCAACCTCAAGCAGATGAGCAAGGCGGTTCAGTCAGCACTCGACCGGCTGCCGGACCTGCCCGAGTGGATCGACCCCGCCCTAAGGGCCCGCGAGGGCTGGCCAGGCTGGGCCGCCGCGCTGCGCACCGCCCACGCCCCGCTCGGCCACCGCGAGTTGGCCGCCACCGCGCCCGCACGCCAGCGGCTGGCCTATGACGAGTTGTTCGCCCATCAGTTGACGCTGGCACTCGCCCGGGCCTCGGTCCGCCGGGGCAAAGGGCGGGTAACCACCGGCGACGGGCGGCTGCGCCGAAAGGTACTGGCCGCGCTGCCCTACACGCCGACCGGGGCGCAGGCCCGCGCGCTCGACGAGATCGCCGCCGACATGGGCGCAGAGACCCGGATGACACGGCTGCTGCAGGGCGATGTCGGCGCGGGCAAGACGCTGGTGGCGTTCATGGCGCTGCTCGTTGCCGTCGAGGCGGGCGGGCAGGGCGTCATGATGGCGCCCACGGAAATCCTCGCCCGCCAGCACCTGGACAACCTGCGCCCGCTGGCCGAGGAAGCGGGCGTGGTACTGGAAATCCTTACCGGCCGCGACAAGGGGGCCGAGCGGCGCGCCAAGCTTGCGGCACTCGCGGCGGGGCATATCCAGGTGCTGGTGGGCACGCATGCGCTGTTCCAGCCGGACGTCGCCTTCCAAGAGCTGCGCCTTGCGATCGTGGACGAGCAACACCGGTTCGGCGTCGCGCAGCGGATGGAGCTCAGCGCCAAGGGGCAGGGGGCGGACGTGCTGGTTATGACGGCGACGCCGATCCCGCGGTCACTGGCGCTGGCGACCTATGGCGACATGGATGTGTCGGTCCTAGACGAAAAGCCCCCCGGGCGGACGCCGATCAAGACCGCGCTGGTCTCGGCCGGGCGAATGGACGAGGTGGTGGAGCATCTGCGCGGCGCTATCGCTCAAGGCCGGCAGGCCTACTGGGTCTGTCCGCTGGTCGAGGAATCCGAGGTCTCGGACCTGACCGCGGCGGAAGAGCGGTTCAAGCGGCTGAGGGCGGCACTTGGCGAACGCACGGTCGGGCTGGTTCATGGCCAGATGCCGCCAACAGAGAAGGACGCGGCAATGGCGCGATTCCAGCAGGGCGAAACGTCGGTCTTGGTCGCGACCACGGTGATCGAGGTGGGCGTTGACGTGCCCAACGCCTCGATCATGGTGATCGAGCGCGCCGAGTGGTTCGGGCTGGCGCAGCTGCACCAGCTGCGCGGCCGGGTGGGGCGTGGTGCCGCCGCCTCGACCTGCCTGTTGATGTACCAGCCACCGCTGGGCGAGGGCGCAAGGCGCCGACTTGAGACCCTGCGCGAAACCGAGGACGGGTTCCGCATCGCCGAGGAGGATCTGGCGATGCGCGGGGCCGGCGACCTGATCGGGACGGCACAATCGGGCCTGCCTCGGTTCCGGATCGCCGACCTGGAGCGACAATCGGCGTTGATGGCGCTGGCGCAAAGCGATGCGCGCAAGCTCATGGCAGACGATCCGGGGCTGGAAACGGAGCGCGGCACGGCCGCAAGGGTGCTGCTTTGGCTGATGGAACAGGACCGCGCAATTCGCCTCATCAAGATCGGTTAACGCCCAGATTCCGCGTGCGTTCGCGTATGTTCTTAAAAAGTTCTTTACAGCATGACCAAAAGATGAGAACAAAGCGGCAACACATAGCCACGGAGAGACGCCCCGATGCTGAAAGAGCTGTCCGCCGCCCTAGTCCGCGCCCAGTCCACGCTCTGGCAGGACGCGCTCGGCGCCGCCGCGCTGATGGTGATCCTGTTCGGAGGGCTGCACCTGCCGGGGCTTCTCTGAGGACACTGCCCGCTGTCTGTGCGCCACGCCCCGCCTTGGGGGTAAGGGAACCTGCCTCTTCCAGATCCGACGCACGGACCGCTTGCCTCCCGCCGCCTCCCGACCCGGAGCGCGGCGGTTTTTTTGTCAGGCGCAGGCAGTGGCTTCGGCAGCGTCGAAGGCTTCGAGAGTGGCCTCAAGCGCGAGCATGATCGACGCGTGCCGGTTCTTGTAGTCGCGCGCCGGCGCCAGCACCTCCAGCCCGTCGAAGGGCAGTTCGGGCGGCGGGCCGTTGTCCTTGAGCATCGCCTTGAGTTGGTCGTGGGCGCGCTCCACCTCGTCGCGGGTGCGGCCAATGACATTGGCGCCGACCACCGCAGCCGCGGCCTGACCCAACGCGCAGGCCTTGACGTCTTGGCCGAACCGGGTGATCCGTCCGTCCTCGACATCGAGATCCACGCTGACGGTGGAACCGCAGAGCGGCGAGCGCTTGCGGGCACTGGCCATAGGCGCGTCGAGCCGTTCCATATACGGGATATCGGTCGCGAGCGCGAGAATGCGTTGCGAGTAAAGCTTGATCAGGTCGGTGTCGGCGGTCATTGCGTTTCCTTTTGCCCGCGTCTGGCATAGATAACCGGCGCCGTGCGGTTTTCAAAGGAGTTCTGCCGATGTCTTTCGACCCGTCAAGCCTGCGCTACAACGAGGCCGGGCTGATCCCCGCCATCGCCCAGGACGAAACCGGCGCGGTGCTGATGATGGCGTGGATGAACGCCGAGGCGGTGTCGCGCACGCTGGAAACGGGGCGCGTTACCTACTGGTCGCGGTCGCGCCAAGGGTTGTGGATCAAGGGCGAGACCAGCGGGCATATCCAGCGTCTGGTCGAAATGCGGGTGGACTGCGACCGGGATTGTCTTCTTTTGATCGTCGACCAGGCCGGCCCGGCCTGCCACACCAACCGGCGCAGTTGCTTCTACACCGCCGTGCGGGACGGCGAAGAGATCGAGATTATGGCGCCCATGGCCTAGGCGGGCAGACCCACAATCCGGCGGATGTCCTCGGGCGTCGCGCCCTCCTCGCGATACCTGGCGATGGCGCGGGCATCGTCGCGCTTGGCTAGGCGCTTGCCGGTATCGTCGGCGATCAGGCGGTGGTGGTGATAGGCAGGGGAGCGCAGGCCGAGAAGCGACTGCAATACAACATGAATTTGCGTGGAATCGAACAGGTCCTCGCCGCGCACGACCTCGGTGATGCATTGGAACGCGTCGTCCACCACCACAGCCATGTGATAGGAGGTACCGATATTACGCCGCGCGAGCACCACATCGCCCACGCCGTCGAGCAGCGTGACGGCGTCGAGTTCGTGGTTGCCCAGGATAACGGGCCCCGTTTCGGTGAAACCCGGCAATGGGTCGAGCAGGGCGACGACCCGTGCCATGTCCAGCCGTATCGCGTCATCGGGGCCGGCCTCGGCCATCGGACGACCGCGGCAGGTGCCGGGATAGACCAGCCCGTCAGGCCCGCGCACCGGGTCGCCGGCCTGGGGCGCAGACAGCGCGGCGCGGATATCGCCACGGCGGCACGCGCATGGGTAGGTCAGGCCCATGGCAGCCAGCCGGTCGAGCGCCGCGCCATAGGCCGGCAGGCGCGCCGATTGGCGCAGCACCGGGCGCGGCCAGTCGAGTCCCAGCCAGGCGAGGTCCTCCAAGATAAGTGCCTCCCAGTCGGGCTTGCAGCGGGCCGTGTCGATATCCTCGATCCGCAATAGCATCTCGCCGCCCGTCGCGCGGGCGCGTTCCCAGGCAGTGATCGCCGAAAACGCGTGGCCCAAATGCAGCGGCCCGGTCGGCGAGGGGGCAAAGCGCGTGCGGCGCGGTCGCTCAGCCATGCCGCAGCCAGGCGGCCCAGTCGGTTTTTGCCCGGTCCGTATAGGCCCTGTAGCGGTCGCGCCGGCCCCGCCGGCCGACCTTTAGCCCCTCGACGGGCGGGAACAGTCCGAAATTGACGTTCATCGGCTGGAACGTCTTGGCCTCGGCCCCGCCGGTGATGTGGGTGAGCAGCGCGCCGGTCGCGGTCGTCGGCGGTACCGACGGCAGCCGGCGCCCCTGCAACTCCGCCGCCGCGAGCCGCCCGGCAAGCAGCCCCATCGCCGCCGACTCCACGTAGCCCTCGACCCCGGTGATCTGGCCCGCGAAGCGGATATGCGGCCGCGATTTCAGCCGAAGCTGCGCGTCGAGCAGAGACGGCGCATTCAGGAACGTGTTGCGATGGATGCCGCCCAAGCGTGCGAAACGGGCCTGCCCTAATCCGGGAATCATCCGAAAAACATCAGCTTGCGCCCCGTACTTCATCTTTGTCTGGAAGCCGACGATATTGTAGAGCGTGCCCAGCGCGTTGTCCCGGCGCAGCTGCACCACCGCGTGGGGTTTGACATCCGGCGCATGCAGGTTGGTCAGGCCCACGGGCTTCATCGGCCCGTGGCGCAGGGTTTCCCGGCCTCGTTCGGCCATCACCTCGATCGGCAGGCACCCGTCGAAATAGCCAGCGGTCTCGCCCTCGTGGAATTCGGTCTTGTCGGCCGCCAGAAGCCCGTCGATGAACGCCTCGTATTCGGCGCGATCCATCGGGCAGTTGAGGTAGGCGGTGCGCTCCTCCGCGGTCTCGCCCTTGTCGTAGCGGGACTGGAACCACGCCGTCGACATGTCCACGCTGTCGGCATATACGATGGGCGCGATCGCGTCGAAGAAGGCGAGCGCTTCGGTCCCGGTCTCGGACCTGATCGCGTGGCCGAGCGCATCGGAGGTCAGCGGGCCGGTTGCGACGATCCAGTGGCCGTCGCCGGGAAGCGACGCGATTTCAGAGCGTTCGACAGAGATCTTCGGATGCTCAAGCAAGCTCTTGGTGACGGCGGCGGCAAAGGCGTCGCGGTCGACGGCAAGCGCGCCGCCCGCGGGCAGGCGGTGCGCATCTGCCATCGCCATGATCAGCCCCCCGGCCGTCCGCATTTCCCAATGCAAAAGGCCCACCGCGTTCTGCTCGTCATCGTCGGAGCGGAAGGAGTTGGAGCACACCATCTCGCCCAGTTTCTCGGTGCGGTGGGCAAAGGTGCCGGTTTCGGGGCGCATCTCGTGGATCACCACCTCGATACCGGCTTGGGCCGCCTGCCAGGCGGCCTCGGAGCCTGCCATCCCGCCGCCGACGATATGGAGCTTCTGTGACATGGCCCCGATCTAGCCACGGAGGCAGGGGAAGAAAAGGGGCGTCAGGCCGACCGGCGGATCGGAGTGGGCGCAAGGCCGATGTCACTGGACTGGATGTCGGCGAGCGTCGCCCGCGCCGCGGCGAGTTCAAGACGGTGACGCGAGGCGGCGGCCTCCGCCTCGGCGACGCGAGTCGGCTGATTGCGCATCGGCGCAGGGGCCGGGCGCGTCCCGCCGGTCGCTTCACGATGGGCCGACAGCGCAATAGCGGCCAGCGCGGCGGTCATCGCCAATTGTGTCCACATCTGGCCGGTGAGCAACCCTGTCTCGAACGCGCCCGCATCGCTCCAGAGCGCCGTGCCGAGCGTGTGAAACCCGATCACCATCGCCGCGGGGCGCACCATGCGGCCGGCGAACAAAGCGGCCCCAAGCAGCCAGATCACGACGCCGCCGGCCCAGGACGCCACGGTCCCGGTTTCCGGCGGCGGCATTACGACGATTCCCTCGGGCGACACCACGAGGCCCATCGCGTTCGCGATGAAATAGGAAGCGATCAGCATGCGCGCCGTGGCCTGAAGGCGGGACGAGGCCGGTCGCGCGCGCGATGGAGGAGCAGACATGGCAGCGGCACTCCCTTCGGTTGCAATCCGGAGGCGTTGGTCGTTCAGTTTTCCAGAGGATTCCGGCCGGAAGTTGACCTAATATTGACCCGAGTGCCGAAACTTGGCGGAAAGGTGGCGCGCTCCCCGGTTTTCTGAGCACAGCGTATACGCCGGCTTAACGGCAGACCATTTGCCCGGCCTTCGAGCCGCGGTCGCGGACGCAGCACTGCGCGCCGTGGCTGTCATCACGCGCCGTCCGGCGCCGTCTCGTCCTCGGGCTGCTCGGCGATCCAAGCGACCGATACGACCTCTTCGCCGGGGGCCGTCTTGAACACCCGGACCCCGCCGGCACTGCGCGAGCGGAACGAGATATCCTCGACCGGGCAGCGGATCGACTGGCCGGTCGAGGTCACCAGCATGATCTGGTCATCGATCTCGACCGGGAAGGAGGCCACGAGCGGCCCGCCGCGCAGCCCCTTGTCTATGGCCTGGACCCCCTGTCCGCCGCGACCGCGAACGGGGTAGTCGTGGCTGGACGACAGCTTGCCGGTGCCGCCGGTCGTAATCGTCAGGATCAGATCCTCGGCCGCCGACATCTCGGCGTAACGCTCGGGCGAAAGCTGGCCGCCGGCCACGGCCTCGTCGTCCTCGTCGGTCTCCTCCTCCTCGGTGAGCCCGGCCATCAGGCGGCGCTGCTTGAGGAAGGCGGTGCGCTCTTCGGCCGTGGCCTCGAAATGGCGGATCACCGCCATCGACACGACGTGGTCGCCGCCGGCCAGCCGGATGCCGCGCACGCCGGTCGATTTCCGTCCCTTGAAGACGCGGACATCGGTGGTTCGAAACCGGATTGCGCGGCCGATCGCGGTCACCAGCATCACGTCGTCTTCTTCGGTCGCGATGCGGGCGTTCACGAGGCTGACCCCTTCGGGCAGGTCCATCGCGATCTTGCCGTTGCGCATGACGTTGGTGAAATCGCTAAGCTGGTTGCGCCGAACGTCGCCCTCGGTGGTGGCGAAGACGATCTGCAGGTCCGACCATTCGTCCTCGGGCCGGTCCACCGGCATGATCGCGGCGATCGAGACGCCCCCGGCGATCGGCAGGATGTTGACGATCGCCTTGCCCTTGGAGGTGCGCCCGCCCTGCGGCAGGCGCCAGCATTTCAGCTTGTAGACCATCCCGTCGGTGGTGAAGACCAGAAGCGGCGTGTGGGTATTTGCTACGAAGAGCGTGGTGACCACGTCCTCTTCCTTGGTCTGCATGCCCGACAGACCCTTGCCGCCGCGGCGCTGCGCGCGGAATTCGGCCAGCGGCGTGCGCTTGATATAGCCGGACTGGGTGACCGTCACGACCATGTCCTCGCGCTCGATGAGGTCCTCGTCCTCCATGTCGCCGGCCCAGTCGGCGATCTCGGTGCGGCGGGGGACGGCGAACTGCTCGCGCACCTCGCGCAGCTCGTTCGAGATGATCGCCATGATCCGCTCGCGCGAGCGGAGAATATCGAGGTAATCCTTTATCTTGGCCGCCAGCTCTTCGAGCTCGTCGGTGACTTCCTTGACGCCGATCTGGGTCAGGCGTTGCAGCCGCAGATCGAGGATCGCGCGGGCCTGCGTCTCGGACAGGTGGTAGCTCCCGTCCTCGTTCATGGTGTGGGTCGGATCGTCGATCAGCCGGATGTAATCGGCGATGTCCTCGGCGGGCCAGCGCCGTTGCATCAGCTTCTCGCGCGCCTCGGCGGCATCGGCCGAGGCGCGGATCGTGGCCACCACCTCGTCCACGTTCGACACCGCCACGGCGAGACCGCACAGGATGTGGCTGCGCTCGCGCGCCTTTCGCAGCTCGTAGGCCGTGCGCCGCGCCACGACCTCCTCGCGGAAGTCTATGAAGGCGGTGAGGAATTTCCTGAGCGTCAGGGTTTCCGGGCGCCCCCCGTTCAGCGCCAGCATGTTGCAGCCGAAGGAGGTCTGCATCGGCGTGAAACGGAACAGCTGGTTCAGCACCACATCCGGCGTCGCGTCGCGCTTCAGCTCGACCACCACGCGCACGCCGACCCGATCGGATTCGTCCTGAACGTGGGCGATGCCCTCGATCTTCTTGTCACGCGCGGCCTCGGCGATCTTCTCGATCATCGACGACTTGTTCACCTGATACGGGATCTCGTCCAGCACGACGGCATAGCGGTCCTTGCGGATCTCCTCGATCCGCGTCTTCGCGCGGATGATGACCGAACCGCGCCCTTCGAGATAGGCCTTGCGCGCACCCGACCGGCCGAGGATCATGCCGCCGGTGGGGAAATCCGGGGCCGGAACATACTCCATCAGCTGTTCGGTCGAGAGGTCCGGATCCTCGATCAGCGCCAGCGTGGCATCCACCACCTCGCCGAGGTTGTGCGGCGGGATGTTCGTCGCCATGCCCACCGCGATGCCGCCCGCACCGTTGACCAGCATGTTCGGAAAGCGCGCGGGCAGGACCGTGGGCTCCAGGTCCTTGCCGTCGTAGTTGTCCTGGAAATCGACCGTATCCTTGTCGATATCGGTCAGAAGCGCCTGTGCCGCCTTGGCCATGCGCACCTCGGTATAGCGCATGGCCGCGGGGTTGTCGCCGTCCATCGAGCCGAAATTGCCCTGACCGTCGAGCAGCGGCAGCGACATCGAGAAATCCTGCGCCATCCGCACCAGCGCGTCGTAGATCGCTGAATCGCCGTGCGGGTGGTATTTCCCCATCACGTCGCCGACGGGGCGGGCGGATTTCCGGTAGGGCTTGTCGTAGGAGTTTCCGGTCTCGTGCATCGCATAGAGGATTCTGCGGTGCACAGGTTTTAGGCCATCGCGCAGGTCGGGGATCGCGCGGGAGACGATCACGCTCATCGCGTAATCGAGGTAGGATTTCTGCATCTCCTCTTCGATCGCGATGGTCGGGCCGGCGTGAAGCGGCCGTCCCGAGCCGCCGCCTGCACCGTTTTCGTCTTCGTTTTCAGGGGGTTCTGGCGTATCGCTCACGTGCTGGTTCGCCTTCTCGACTTGGCGCTATATGTTGTTGAGCGTACTTTATCAGAACCTTCATATTGGGTGCAATGGGCGAGCCGCCGCCGCGCTGTCAGCCGGCGCACGGGAGTGCCAATGACCTGCCACGGGATTTTTCCTCCACCTGCGATTAGAGTCCGACCCAAGGAGGGGACGGACAATGAAGCGAACGAGATACAGCGAAGAGCAGATTATCGGCATCCTGGCCGAGCATGAGGCCGGGGCGAAGTGTGCCGATCTGTGCCGCAAGCACGGCATGTCGGAGGGGACGTTCTACAACTGGAAAGCCAAATACGGCGGCATGACGGTGTCAGAGGCCAAACGGCTGAAGGCGCTCGAGGACGAGAACGCCAAGTTGAAGAAGCTGCTGGCGGAGCAGATGCTGGATCTGGCCGCGATGCGCGAGCTGGTTTCAAAAAAGTGGTGACGCCCGTCGTGAAGCGCGAGGCGGTCGCGCATCTGAAGGCCCGGTTCGGGCTGTCGGAACGACGGGCGTGCCAGATTGCCGGCGCGGATCGGAAGACGATCCGCTACCGGTCGCAACGCGCACCCGACACGGAACTGCGCGGCCGATTGCGGGAGCTTGCCAACGAGCGTCGGCGGTTCGGCTACCGGCGGCTCTTCGTCCTGCTCCGGCGGGAGGGCGAGCCCTCGGGGATCAACCGTATCTACCGGCTTTACCGCGAGGAAGGGCTGACCGTCCGCAAGCGGCGCGCGCGGCGCAAGGCCATCGGCACCCGCGCCCCGATCCTGGTCGAGGCGCGCGCAAATGCCCGTTGGTCACTGGATTTCGTCCATGACCAGTTCGCGTGCGGGCGGCGGTTCCGGGTGCTGAACATCGTCGATGACGTCACGCGCGAATGCCTCGCCGCGATCCCGGACACGTCGATCTCCGGCCGGCGCGTCGCGCGGGAGCTGACGGCGCTGATCGAACGTCGCGGCAAGCCGGGAATGATCGTGTCGGACAACGGGACGGAACTGACCTCGAACGCGATCCTGAAGTGGTGCGCCGAGAACCGGATCGAATGGCACTACATCGCGCCGGGCAAGCCGATGCAGAATGGCTTTGTCGAGAGCTTCAACGGCCGGATGCGGGACGAGTTCTTGAACGAGACGCTGTTTCGTAACCTCGCCCATGCCCGCGACCTGATCGCCGCCTGGGTCGCCGACTACAACACCGAGCGCCCCCATTCGGCCTTGGGCTATCAGACCCCGGCTGACTACGCGCAGACCCTGACCACCGCAATCGCCCGACCCGCTGCGCGAGATGAGAGCTCCGCGCGTCGGGCGATTGCTCAACCCGCGCCATTTGGCGTAAACACCAACCGGGCTCCGGTCGCGGCTGGATGAAAGATCAGTGGCAGGTCACCAACATTCTGTTTTTATTGAAAATGAACCGTCTTGCGGCATCATCGAAGAGGTGACGCAAGCAGGAGGTTCGAAACGTGCAGCATTCCGAGACCGAGTTGATGCTCAAGGGCTACGGCCTGACCACAGCCGAGTTCTTCTACCGAATACCCGACTACCAGAGCGTTCTGAACAGTTTCATCTGGCAGGACTACGACTTGGCGCCCGACCATCCGCGGCTGTTCAAGTTCATCGAGTTCTGGCAGGACGAAATCGAGGGCCCGCTACATTCCGTGCGCTTCACCCATCGCAAGATGATCGCGCCCGGTGAATGGCAAAACGTGGTGGGTGAGTTCACGCTGCACTAGTGCGTGGTGCGGCTCAGCGCATATCCCCACAGCCAAAACGCACACAGCGCCAGAGACAACAGGGCGTTGTAGCTTGCCATCGACAGGCCGAAAAGGCTCCACTGCACTTGGTCGCAGAGCACCACCGGTGAAACCTGAGTCGGGTCGAGCAATTGCTCGGGCGTCATCCCGCGGAACCCCGCCACGTCGCCAGAGCAGGACGACGGCCCCGGCCACCATTTCCGCTCAACCCCGGTGTGATATAGGCCAAGCCCCGCCGAGACCGCCATCGTGACCGCGCCCGCCAGCGGCAGCATCCGCCCGCCCACCGCAAGTGCCCCCATGCCCAGGACAGGCGCGATCAGGTGCGGCCAGCGCTGCCAGAGGCACAGCTTGCAGGGCGCAAGCCCCACGACATACTGGAACCAGTAGCCCGCCAGCAGGATTGCGAGCGATGCGGCGGCGGCCAGGAAAAGCGCGTCGTTTCGAGTCGGTCTCACAGGAATCTCACCAGGTAGAAGCCAGCGATCAGGAGGATGACGAAAAGAGTGAAGAGCAAGCCGAGGTATTTCTCGATGAAGGCACGAATGGGCGTTCCGAACTTCCAAAGCAGCGCGGCGACCACGAAGAAACGAAAGCCCCGCGCGATGACGCTTGCCACCATGAAGACCCCAAGGTTCAGCCCGGTGGAGCCCGATAGGATCGTGATCACCTTGTAGGGGAAGGGCGTGATGCCCGCGACAAGCACCGCCCAGGCGCCGTAGTCGTTGTAGGTGGCGGCGAACTGGTCGAAATAGACGTCCTTTCCATAGAATCTCAGCACCGGTTCGCCGACGCTTTCATAAAGCCCCCAGCCGATCGCGTATCCCGCAAGCCCACCGAGCACCGAGCCCACCATCGCGGTGGCAGCGATCAGCCAGGCCCGATCGGGGCGGGCCAGGATCATCGGGATCATCAGCAAATCGGGCGGAATCGGAAAGACTGAGCTTTCGACGAACGCCACGAGGAACAGCGCAGGCAGCGCGTGTCGGTGGTCGGCCAGAGACAGGGTCCAGTCATAGAGGCGGCGAAGCATGGCAAGGGACCCATGGTGGCAGTCGCGCCCCAGAAGCCACGGGCCGGGCGCGTCGTCAAGCCTTCGCACCAGAGGTGCAGGAGTCTACCAACTCCGGACGACGCGCGATTGACCACGCCGCGGGCCCGCGCTATGCGAAACCCTGGGCCCGAGTGGCGGAATGGTAGACGCAGGGGATTCAAAATCCCCCGCCGCAAGGCGTGTCGGTTCGAGTCCGACCTCGGGCACCACATTGAAGACAGGGCTGGAAACGTCCTGGTGCG
This sequence comes from Rhodovulum sp. ES.010, assembly GCF_900142935.1. Taxonomy (NCBI): domain Bacteria; kingdom Pseudomonadati; phylum Pseudomonadota; class Alphaproteobacteria; order Rhodobacterales; family Paracoccaceae; genus Rhodovulum; species Rhodovulum sp. ES.010. The sequence continues at coordinate 758,750 of NZ_FSRS01000001.1, forward strand.
GCCGGTTTCGGCCTCTTGAGTTAGAGGGGGTCCCAATGCCGTTCCCACTTTCACGTTCCGGTCATGTTCTGTTCTTCGCGGTCGTTGCGGCCGCATTTGGCGCAGCTCTTGTCCTTCCTCAGATCGCGGACGCCCATGGCGGAGGGTGCCGAAAGAGTTCGCCCCCGGGCCAGTGCTGCCACATGGACAACAGCACCGGTCGGGTGCACTGTCACTGATCGTCAGGGCGTGGCCCTGGGCGACCATCTCGCACGCGATGTCGGTGCCGTCAGGCAAGTCGCAGCGGGCGACGATTCGACGGTATGGATCGACGCCCTGGACCTCACACCGGAGCTGTTGGCCCGCCGTCAATCGTTGCAGCGCAGCCGAGGCCGCCGGCTCGGCCGGATCAGCGCGTTTTTGGGGCGGCGATGCCCCAGAGGCGGATACCGACATCGCCGACCGGACGGCGAAGCAGGCGCGCATGACGCCGGGAATGTCCCCGCAAAGGCAACAGCCCGGCTCGGAAGGAAAACAATCGTGCCATGCCCGGCGCCAGCGGGTACCCGGCTATCCCGGTTTTGCCCTGTAGCCCTGCTCGTGCCGAAATTACCTCGGTTGCCCCGCGTCATCGCCGATAATTGCGCTGCCTTTGTGGGGCACCTTCGCGTCCAAAGGGGCGCATCGGCGCGCACATGGCGCGGCAGCGCGCTCGACTTGGCAACGCGGAAGCGGGATTGAGACGGGCGCTGGCTCGCGCATCGGCTACTCCCCCTGAGGCGTCGCGCCGTCTGGACAGGCGCACCGGCCTGGGGTCTGCTGAACGCCGTATCCGACACGGGAAGGGAGCGGCGATGTCCGAAGAGACCGAGACATGGCACCTGATGCCGGTGGCGATCCTTGCGGTTCTGTGGAACCTTGCGGGCTCGGCCGATTATGTCATGACGCAATACGGCGCGGCCCCCTACCTGCAAATTTTCACCCAAAGCCAGGCGGCATATTTTACCGCGCTGCCCGCCGCCGTCGACGCGGCCTGGGCGCTCGCGGTCTGGGGCGGCCTTCTGGGCGCGATCCTGCTGTTCCTTCGGGTCGGCGCCGCGGCATGGGTGCTGGGACTCGCCGCCCTTGCGATGCTGGGCTGCGCGGGCTGGCTCATCGGCTTTGCCACCCCTCCGCTCGGCGCGGTCGCCGGGGCCTTCGGCGTCACGATGATGGCCGGAGCTACCGGGATGGCGCTTGTCTTCTTCCTCTACGCACGGCAGATGCGCGTCGTGGGCGCGCTGGACTAGCTGCTGCCGGTCGCGACCTAGCGGCCGATACGGGCGCGCCAGTCGGCCCAGGCGTCGGGCGTGTCGAGATCGGTCAGCGCGCGGTCCCCCGGAAGGGCCACAAGCCGCGGACTCTCGCCCGAGAGCGCGGCGCGCCCGCCGGTATCGCCTGAGACCTCGGCGAGGCGCGAGAAGAGCCGCGCCGGGAAGACCACCGGGTGGCCGGGGCGCCCATCCTCGCTGCCGGCGCGCAGGGGGGTCTCCGGCGCCACAGCGAAGGCCGCAAGCAAGCGCGCCAGATCCGCCCCGGTGAGATCAGGCATGTCGGGCAGGTGCACCATCAGCCCTTCCGCGCGCGCCTTGCGCGCCGCCGCGGCTCCGGCACGCAACGAGGCGGCCATGCCCTCGGCCGCGTCGATCCAGAGAAACCGCAGCCGGGAAATGCCTTCCAGCACCTCGGCACGCGGCCCCCCGGCGCCCTTGGGCAGCGTCACCAGCACAGGCGCGCCCGTCGCCGACGCTGCCCGCACCTGCCTTCGCAGCAGCGCCTCGCCCTCGACCGGTTCAAGGAGCTTGTCGCGCCCGCGCATCCGGGACGACGCCCCGGCGGCAGGCACCAAGATCAGCACCTCACCCATGCCGCAAGCTTACGCGGGACGCGGCCCGGGCGCAAATCGGCTAGCGTTCGGGAATCAGGCCGCGCGGGCTGAACCGCAGGACCACCAGCAAGAGAACCCCCATTGTGAGCAACCGCATATGCGCGACGCTGTCCAACAGGTGCGCCTTGAGCGCCGAGTCCTCGGCCATGCCGCTGGTCAGCGTTTCCATCAGGAAAGCGCCGAAGGGTTCCACCTGGACCCATAGGAACCAGATCAGGAAACCGCCCAGAACCGCGCCCCAGTTATTGCCCGACCCGCCGACGATCACCATCACCCAGATCAGAAAGGTGAAGCGCAGCGGCTGATAGGCCGAGGGCACGAGCTGGCTGTCATAGGTCACCATCATAGCGCCCGCGAGTCCGCATATGGCGGACCCGAGCATGAAGACCTGCAAGTGCCGGCGTTTAACGTCCTTGCCCATTGCCTCGGCCGCGGTCTCGTTGTCGCGGATCGCGCGCATCATCCGGCCCCAGGGCGAGTTCAGCGCCTTTTCTGCAAGCCAGATCAGCGCGATAAGCACCACGGCGAAAAGCCCGGCATAGGCAAGCTTGACGAAGAGCGTGGAGGCCGTCACCGGATCGAGGCCCAGCGATTGCGCCTGCTCGACGAAACCCGGGTCCTGCTGCAGGTCGACCTCGTAGGGGACGGGCCGGGGCAACCCGATCACGTTCTTGACGCCGCGGCTCAGCCAGTCCTCGTTCTTGAGGATCGCGATGACGATCTCGGCGATGCCCAGCGTGGCAATGGCAAGGTAGTCCGACCGCAGGCCCAGCGCCGTCTTGCCGATGATCCAGGCGGCCCCGGCGGCGAGCAACGCGCCGACCGGCCAGCCGAAAAGCACCGGCAGGCCCAGCCCGCCCAGATAGCCAGTGGCGGCCGGGTTCACCGCCTCGATCGCCTCGACCGCAGGGTCGAAGAGCCCGCGATAGAGGAAGAAGCCCGCGACCAACCAGGCGACCATCGCCAGCGCGCGAATCCGGCCTGACTCGAGCCGGCGCCAGATCAGGATTGCCCCGACGATCACGACAGCCCCAACGGCGAGCGCGGCCAGAACCCGCACGCCCCCGGCGGCCCAGGCCTCGCCCACGGGCGGCATGGCGATAATGATCGCGCCAAGGCCGCCCAGCGCCGTGAACCCCATTACGCCCACGTTGAAGAGCCCAGCATAGCCCCATTGCATGTTCACGCCCAGCGCCATGACCGCCGAGATCAGCCCATAGTTCAGGATGAAGAGCGCCGAGTTCCAGCTTTGCAGGAACCCGGTGCCGATGATCAGCGCCGCGACCAGCGCGAACAGGCCCATATCGCGTTGCGTCATACCGCTTTCCCCCTGAAAAGCCCGGTCGGCCGGAACAGAAGCACGATCACCAGGATCACGAAGCTGACCGCGAACTTGTAGTCGGTCGAGAGCAGTTGCACGAGGCCGTCGGGCTCCAGGCTCTCGGGCATCACATAGCCCAGCACCTTTTTCCAGGCATAGGTGATCGTGACCTCGGAGAACGCAATCACGAACCCCCCCGCGATGGCCCCCAGCGGGCTTCCGAGGCCGCCCACAATGGCGGCCGCGAAGATCGGCAGGAGAAGCTGGAAATAGGTGAAGGGTTTGAACGACTTGTCGAGCCCATAGAGAACGCCCGCCACGGTCGCCAGCACCGCGACAATGATCCAGGTGATGGCAACGACGCGCTCGGGATTGATGCCCGAAAGCAGCGCCAAGTCCTCGTTATCGGAAAAGGCGCGCATCGACTTTCCGGTCCGAGTGTAGGTGAGAAACCAGAACAGCGCGGCGACGACGATGAGCGCGGTGACGATGGTCAGCCCCTGCGTGGTACGGATCGCCAGCCCCTCGGCCAGGCCCGTCATCTCCTTGAAATCCCGCGCGGTGATGATGAACCGTTCGCCGTCGGCAAAGCGTTGGTCATCGGGGCCGATGATGAAGCGCACAAGCCCGTTGAGGATGAACATCACCCCCATCGAGACGATCACCAGGATAACCGGCTTGGCCTTCTGTTCGCGGTAGAACCGAAAGACCAGCCGGTCGGTGATCAGCAGCAGGACCGCAGTTGCAAGAATGCCTGCGGGCAGGGCGAGCAGGGCGGTGGGCAGCGGGCCCAGCGTCACGCCGGCCGATTGCAGCGCCCATGTCGCGAGAATGGTGACCATTGTTCCGAACGCCATCGTGTCGCCATGGGCGAAGTTCGAGAACCGGAGGATTCCGTATATCAGCGTCACCCCCAACGCACCGAGGGCGAGCTGCGCGCCATAGGCGGTGGCCGGGATAAGCACGAAATTCGCCAGCGCCACGAGGGCGTTCAGGACATCCATCACTCGCAGGCTCCGAGATAGGTGATCGCGACGGGGCCTTCGGCCATGTGCAAGCTGTAGCGCGCGGCGCCGTCGGTGACCGCCAGATAATGGCGCGCGGCCCCTTCGCCGCCCTGCAGGAACAGCGTGCCGCCGCCCAGCGTGCCGAAAACCTCGACATCGCCCGACACTGCCGAGAGGGTCGCGCGGGCCAGCACGACGCCTGCGCCCATCCCGCCGACGCGGCCTGACACGGTCATCTCATAGGCGGTCTCGGCGCAGGCTTCGGCGTCGTAGCACTCGCGGTCGAAGGCGCAGGCGAGGGCGAAATCGTTCTCCGTAGTTGCCTCGGGCGCGGCGGCGTCCTGGGCGTGGGTAGGCGCGGCCAACAGCAGCGCGGTTGCAAGAACGGGCACAAGGCGGTCAGTCGGCATCTTTGGTCTCCGGGCAGGCTCGGCCGGTAGGGCCGGCAGGATAACGCGCGTCTCTGAGGTCACTCCATAGGGGCTTGCACAACGGGATGGGGCATTTCGTGGCGCTGTCACTCGCGAGGGGTGCAGGTGCCGAAGACCGAGATCGACACCGCCGCAGGGGGCACCTCGTCACCTTCCAGCGCGAGCAGGCCGTGGCGGGTCAGGACGAAACGCAGATCCTTGAAGACGGTCATCGCGCCCGCGCCTTGGTCGGACTCGAGCGCGCCGCCGGCGGCCTGCAAGACAACGCCCTCGGCCCCGGCCAAGCGGCGGAACTCGTAAAAGCGGTCGCCCTCATCGGTTGTCAGCACGACCTTGTCGCCGACCTCCTCCCCCACGTCCAGTTGGTAGGACACGCGCGTCGCGTCGCAGGCCGCGTCGAGATTGGCCACGCAGGCGCGCGTCGCCTCGCAGTCCAAAGCGATCGGCGCGGCCGCGACCGGTGCCGCAAGGCCGGCCGCCAATGCCATGATTAAGAACGTTTTTCGCATATCAGCCCCCAAGGAATGTTCGCCGCACTTCGGGATCGGCCAAAAGCGCCTTGCCGGTATCGGAATAGGCATTGCGGCCCTGCACCAGCACATAACCCTTGTCGGCGATCTCCAGCGCCTGGCGCGCATTCTGCTCGACCATGAGAATCGAGATACCGGTGCGCGCCACCTCGATGATCCGGTCGAACAACTCGTCCATCACGATGGGCGAGACCCCGGCGGTCGGCTCGTCCAGCATGAGCACCGTCGGCCGGGTCATCAGCGCGCGGCCCACCGCGACCTGCTGGCGCTGCCCGCCCGACAACTCGCCCGCGGCCTGCCGGCGCTTTTCGCGCAGGATCGGGAAGAGGTGATAGACCTCCTCCATCGTCGCCGAGATGTCATCGCGGCGCAGGAACGCCCCCATCTCCAGATTCTCCTCCACACTCATCGAGGCGAAGATGTTGTTCGTCTGCGGCACGAAGGCCATGCCCTTGGCCACGCGCGCCTGCGGGGACAGCCGGGTGATGTCCTCACCATCCAGCCGAACGCTGCCGGAATGGATGTCCAGCATCCCGAAGACCGCCTTCATAGCGGTCGACTTGCCCGCGCCGTTCGGGCCCACGATCACCGCGATCTCGCCCTTTTCCACGGCCACGGTGCAGCCGTGCAGGATGTCGGCCCCGCGGCCGTAGCCGCCGGTCATCCCGTCGCCGATCAGAAAGGGCTCAGCCATGCCCGCAAGCCCCGCGCTTCTTCTTGGTCCAAATACTCATTCGTCCCGTCGTCCCGCCGGCAACGCCCGCTCAGGCGCCCCCGGCCTTCATCTTGTTCTTCAGCCCTGTGCCCAGATAGGCCTCGATCACCGCCTCGTTCTGCATGATCTCGTCGGCCCGCCCCTCGGCCAGCACCTTGCCCTCGGCCATAACGATGACCGGGTCACAGAGCCGCCCGATGAAGTCCATGTCGTGCTCGATCACGCAGAAGGTATAGCCGCGTTCCTTGTTCAGCCGCACGATGGCGTCCCCGATGGTGTTGAGCAGCGTCCGGTTCACGCCCGCGCCGACCTCGTCGAGGAATACCACCTTGGCGTCCACCATCATCGTACGGCCGAGTTCCAAGAGCTTCTTCTGCCCGCCCGACAGGTTACCAGCGCGCTCGTCGGCCAAGTGGTCGATCGTCAGGAACGCCAGCACCTCGTCGGCCTTCTCGGCCAGCGCGCGTTCCTCGCGGGCCATGCGGCCCCGCCCGAACCAGGCGTTCCACAGCGTCTCGCCCGACTGGCGCGGAGGTACCATCATAAGGTTCTCGCGCACCGTCATCGAGGCGAATTCATGCGCGATCTGGAAGGTCCTGAGCAGCCCCTTGTGGAACAACTCGTGCGGGGACAGGCCAGTGATGTCTTCGCCATCCATCGTCACGGTGCCGCCGGTCGGGGGCAGCACGCCGGCGATCACGTTGAACAGGGTCGACTTGCCCGCCCCGTTCGGCCCGATCAGCCCGGTGATCGAGCCCGTGGCGATCTCGATCGAGGCGCCTTCCACCGCATGGAAGCCGCCGAAATGCTTGTGCAGGTTCTCTACCCGGATCACGTCTCTGTCCCTTGCGCCTTGGCGCGCGCTCTTAGCGCAAAGAAACGGCCCGGAAAAGCCCCGGGCCGTTCCTCGATCATACGCGGTGTCGCAGCCCGCGTCTCAGCGGAACCCCACGACCTGCAGTTCGCCGCCCTCGATCTCCACCTCGCGGTAGGAGCCGCCGCTTTCACCGGGGCCGATCAGTTCGATCGCGGAAGCGCCCTGATAGTCCACGTCGCCGCCATTGGCGAGAATCTCCAGCGCCTTGCCGATCTCGCCGGGCATGATCGCCTCGCCGGGGGCGTTGGCGACTTCCATCACCTTGTCCTTGTAGACTTGGGGATCGGTCGACCCCGCCGCCTGCATCGCCAATACCATCAGCGCGCCCGCATCATAGGCCTCGGCCGAGAAGGCCGAGCTGCCGTCGAAGCCCGCCTCAGCGGCCATCTCGGTGAACATGTCGCGGCCTTCGCCCGGCGCGGCCGGGTTCTGTCCGAACGAGCCGTCGATATCCGAGCCGAAATTCTCCACAAGCTGGTCACCCACCATGCCATCGGTGAACACGAAGACATCGAAGGCGCCGGTATCCAGCGCGGCCTGCACCATGCCCGAGCCGCCCTGGTCGACGTAGCCCACGACCACCAGCGCGTCGCCACCGGCCGAGGCCAGCGCGCCGACCTCGGCGGAGTAGTCGGCCTTGCCGTCCTCATGCGCGGCGACCAGCGTCACCGTGCCGCCCTTCTGCTCGAAGGAACTGGCGAACGAGTCCGACAGGCCCTTGCCGTAGTCGTTGTTGGTGTAGGTGACCGCCACCTCCTGGATCCCGCGATCGAGAATGATGTCGGCCATCACCTCGCCCTGCCGGGCATCCGACGGCGCGGTGCGGAAGAACAGCCCGTTATCCTCTATGGTCGAGAGCGCCGGCGAGGTGGCCGACGGCGAAATCGTGACGATGCCGTTCGGGACGGCCACGTTGGTCACGACCGCCCCGGTCGCGCCCGAGCACATCGGGCCAAGGATGCCGGACACGCGGTCCGACGTCACGAGGCGTTCCACCGCGGCCGTCGCGGCGGCGGCGTCGACGCAGGTGGAGTCGCCGCGCACCGGTGCGATGGTCGTGCCTTCGAGGAACATGCTCGACTCGCTGGCCTCCTGCAGCGCGAGTTCGTGACCTGCGGCGATCGGCGGGGCCAGAGACTCCAGCGGTCCGGTGAAGGCGGCGACGACGCCGATCTTGATCTCTTCGGCGGCGCCGGCCCCGGCCATCAGGCCCAGCGCGGCGGTGGCCGTCAGCAGCTTTTTCATGGGTTTTCTCCCGTGTTGGAATTCCGTTCCGCGCGAGAGTAAGCGCGGGCGTGTCAAAAGGAAAGGCCACGCGGCGCGGGGTCAAGGCGCTTGGAGTCGCGTCCGAACGCACTAAAACGGCATACATGAAAACGGTGTGTACATCGCTTCTCGGCCTCGCCGGCCTGGCCCTCGTCGCCCTCGCCACGCCGCCGGCGCGCGCCCTGGATAGTTCCACGGGCCCCTTGCGTATCGAGCGAGTGGCCGGCGAGCTGATTGAACCCTGGGCGGTCGCGTTCCTGCCCGGCGGCGGCCTTCTGGTGACGGAGCGTGGCGGGCGGCTTTGGCATATCGCCGGGGGCAAACGAACGGACGTGGCCGGCGTGCCGTCGGTCGCAGCGGTCGGGCAGGGCGGACTTCTCGACGTGATGGTGCCCCGCGACTTCGCCGAGAGCCGCGAGGTCTTTCTCAGCTACGCCAAGGCGCAAGGGCGGGGCGAGGGCACGGCGCTCGGCGTGGGGCGCCTGTCGGCGGACGGCGCGCGGCTCGAGGGTTTCCGCGAGATATTCGAGATGGCGCCCGGTGCCCGGGGCGGGCGCCATTTCGGCTCGCGCATCGTCGAGGGGCCGGACGGTCATCTCTTCGTCACCATCGGCGAGCGCGGTGATCGTCCCTCCGCACAGGACCTCGGCCAACACAAGGGCTCGGTCATCCGGCTGAACCGCGACGGTTCGGTGCCCGCCGACAACCCTTTCGTAGCACTGGCGGGGGCGCAGCCCGAGATCTGGTCCTATGGGCATCGCAACCCGCAAGGCGCGGCACTCGACCTTCGGGGGCGGCTCTGGGTCCACGAACATGGCGCGCGCGGCGGCGACGAGGTGAACCGGGTCGAGAAGGGGGTGAACTATGGCTGGCCGGTCATTTCCTACGGCCGGCACTATTCCGGGGCGACAATCGGCGAAGGCACGGAAAAGGCGGGCATGACGCAACCGGCGCACTACTGGGATCCCTCGATCGCCCCGTCCGGCCTGGTCGTCTATTCCGGCGCGCTCTGGCCCGAATGGCGCGGCGATTTTTTCGCCGGCAGCCTGAATTCGGACTTCATATCCCGCCTCGACCCCGATGCGGGCTTTGCCGAGGAGCGTCTCGCCGCACCCCAGACGGGGCGCGTGCGCGACGTGGCCGAGGGACCCGACGGGGCGATCTGGTTCCTCTCGGTCACCAACGGGGCGCTTTACCGGATCGTACCGGACTAGACGCGAAGGCCCGGGTGCGGAACCGGGCCGTCTATCCCGGGCTGCGCCCCGCCTTGCTGCCGCGCTCGCGATAGGGGGTAGTGTTGTAATGCGCCCGGTAGCATTTCGAAAAATGCGACGGCGAAGCGAAGCCGCAGGCCAGTGCCACGTTGATCACGCTCATGTCGGTCTGCATCAACAGGTTGCGCGCCTTCGAAAGCCGCAGTTCCATGTAGTACCGCTTGGGACTGCGGTTAAGGTAGCGCCGGAACAGCCGCTCAAGCTGGCGCGTCGACATGCCGACGTCGCGGGCCAATATCGCCGGCGATATCGGGTCCTCCAGGTTCTTCTCCATGACCTGGATCACCTGGCTGAGCTTGGGATGGCGCACCCCGATCCGCGTCGGGATCGATAGCCGCTGCGTGTCCTGATCGGTGCGGATCGACGAATAGATCAGCTGATCGGCCACCGCGTTGGCGAGGTCTTCGCCATGCGTCTCGGCGATCATCGTCAGCGCCAGGTCGATCGAGGACGTGCCGCCAGCGGTGGTCATCCGGTTGCCGTCGATCACGAAGACCGATTTCGTCAGCTCGATCTCTGGGAAATCCTCGGAAAAGCTGTCTTGGTTCTCCCAGTGGATCGTGGCGCGCTTGCCGTCCAGCAGCCCGGCCCGGGCCAGCGCATGCGCCGCGGTGCACAGCCCCGCGACGTTGCGCCCCTTTCGCGCCTCGCGTCGCAGCCAGCCGACCAACCGCTTGGTGGTGGCCGACTGCACGCCCACGCCGCCGCAGACCAGCACCGTCTCGTCGCGGCCAAGCTCGCCCAAATCCATGTCGAGCGCGACGCGCGTGCCGTTCGAGCAGGTCGCCCACTCGCCGCCTTCGCCCGCAAGGCGCCAGCGATAAAGAGTCTTCCCCGACATGCGGTTGGCGATCCGGAATGGCTCGATCGCGCAGGCGAAGCTGAGCATGGTGAAGCGGTCGAGCAGGACGAAGACCAGCTCTTGCGCCCGGCGGCCATCGGCGGCCACCTCGATCAATTCGCCTTGCGGGGCGTGTTCCGCCACGGCAACCTCCGCGCGTTCCGTGCGAACAGCGAAAGCAGGTTTGTGAAGGGGGATCAAGACTGAGCGCGGCAATGCAGGGCCATTTGGAGGTGGCAGGGCCGCACGCTAGCCCCTATAAAGCGCCCACCGAATGCCCAGACCTGCGGAGCGAGACGATGACGACGTGGCAGAAATCCGACTGGCGGTCGCGGCCCCGGGTGCAGATGCCCGACTATACCGACCCGCAAGCGTTGGCAGCCGTCGAGGCGCAGCTTGCCAAGTATCCGCCGCTGGTCTTCGCCGGCGAGGCCCGCAACCTGACCGCCAAGCTCGGCCAGGCGGCCCGTGGCGAGGCGTTCCTGCTGCAGGGCGGCGACTGCGCCGAAAGCTTTCACGAGTTCTCGGCCGACACGATCCGCGACACCTTCAAGGTCCTGCTGCAGATGGCGGTGGTGTTGACTTACGGCGCCAAGCTGCCGGTCATCAAGGTCGGCCGGATGGCGGGCCAGTTCGCCAAGCCGCGTTCGGCCCCGATGGAAACCGTGGGCGGCGTGGAACTGCCCAGCTATCGCGGCGACATCATCAACGGTTTCGAGTTCACCGAAGAGTCCCGCGTACCCGATCCGAACCGGATGCTGCAGGCCTACACACAGGCCGCTGCCTCGTTGAACCTCTTGCGGGCCTTCTCCAAGGGCGGCTTCGCCGACATTCACCGGGTGCATGCCTGGACGCTGGGCTTCACCGATAGCGACGAGGCCGAGAAATACCGCGACATGGCCAACCGGATCAGCGACACGCTGGGCTTCATGACGGCCGCGGGCGTGAACGGCGGCACCATGCAAGGCATGTCGCAGGTCGATTTCTTCACCAGCCACGAGGCTTTGCTTCTGGAATACGAAGAAGCGCTCTGCCGGATCGACTCGACGTCCGGAAACTGGATCGCGGGCTCGGGCCACATGATCTGGATCGGCGACCGCACCCGCCAGGTGGATGGCGCCCATGTGGAATTCTGCCGCGGCGTGATGAATCCGATCGGCCTGAAATGCGGCCCCTCGATCAGCGCGGACGACTTGAAGACCCTGATCGAGAAGCTGAACCCGCAGAATGTCCCCGGCCGCCTGACGCTGATTGCGCGGTTCGGAGCGGGAAATGTCGGCGACCACCTGCCGCGGCTCGTCAAGGTCGTGCGCGAAATGGGGGCCGAAGTCGTGTGGACCTGCGACCCGATGCACGGCAACACGATCAAGTCGGCGTCAGGCTTCAAGACGCGGCCATTCGACAGCGTGCTGCGCGAGGTGCAAGAGTTCTTCGCCGTCCACAAGGCGGAAGACACGATTCCCGGCGGCGTGCATTTCGAGATGACGGGCAAGGACGTAACCGAATGCACCGGCGGCGTGCGGGCCGTGACCGACGAGGACCTGTCCTCGCGCTACCACACCGCCTGCGATCCGCGCCTGAATGCCAGCCAGGCGCTGGAGCTGGCCTTCCTCGTAGCCGAGGAACTTTCGGCCCGTCATGACGGGACGGCAGCGGCAGCGGCGCTCTGAACGCGCCTTGTAGCGGAACATGAAAAAGGCGGCCCAAGCGCCGCCTTTTTCGTGGGAATTTTCTCCCGGACTAGACGGTTTCGCTGAGGCCGCCTTCAATCACGCGCAGCGCCGGCCGGCCGTTTGCCTCCGGGCTTGGACGCTGGGTTTCGCCAGCCTCGATGATGCGGAACCGGCGCGGGCCCCGGCCCGGCTTGCCGACCGTGGCGAAGGCCCCGAGCATGCGCTGCGGCGCGCCCATTTCGCCGCGCAGCGGCAGCAGCAGCAGACCGCCATACAGCGCCGGTTGGCCGAAACGCGGCGGCGCGAACAGGGTGAGGCGCAGCGGTTCAGGCACCCCCGCGATCGCTTCGGACAGCAACTCTTCCAGATGCGGGCGGGAATCGGGCAGGATCATGGCAGAAAGCGGCATCCCGCGCATGTCCATCCCCATCACCTCGGTCAGATGCTGGCCGGTCAGGCGCAGGCGCAGGTGGCGCGGGGCGATCGCCTCGGCAACGAAGCAGTTCGACAACGCCTTGGAAAACCCGCGCGGATCGAGTTCCGCGCGGCTGGGCGCGATGCCGGAGTCGTCGCGCAGCCCTTGCCAGTAGGCCTCGATCTCGTCGAGCGCCGACAGCCGCTCTCCGCTGCGATAGCCGGCCAGTGCGATGACCGCCGCGCGCAGACGATTTTCCTTCTCCGTCATCCTCTCACCCTCGTCAAACCAACCGAGGCTGCGACCGCGACGCCCGCCCCGGCCGTTGTGACCCCCGGCGGGAAGTGCTAGTGCGAACCAGCCCCCACTGACGAAATCTTGCCACAAAAAAGCCACGGCGCGGAAGAGAGTCTTTACCGATGGTTAACGCAGATGCCTGACTCGATGACAGCCTTCGCCACGCGGCGCGGGCAGGCTCATGACCACGCCTGGACCTGGGAGATGCGGTCGGTCAACGGCAAGGGGCTCGACCTGCGCCTTCGGGTGCCGGACTGGGTGCCCGGTCTCGAGCCGGCGGTGCGGACGGCGGTGCAGGGGCGCCTTGGGCGCGGGAACGTCACGGTAGGACTGAAACTCTCGCACGAGCCGGGCGCCGGGGCGGCTGCGCTCGATGCCGGGGCGCTGGAGGCCGCGTTGGCGATGGTCAGGCATGTGGAGGCTGCCGCGGCCGAGCACAACCTGCGGCTCGCGCCCCCGACCGCGGCGGATATCCTGGCGCTGCCTGGCGTCACCGGCGCCGTGCTGCCCGAGACGGATGTGGCCGCCCTGCGTGCGGCGCTCATTGCCAATTTCGAGGGGCTGCTCGACGAATTCGCGGCGATGCGCGCCACCGAGGGCAATGCGCTGGAGGCGGTGCTGCGAGACCACCTGGCCGAAATCGCCGAACTGGTCGAGGCCGCGGCGGAAGCGGCGGAGGCGCGCCGTGACCAGTGGGCCGAGAGCTTGCGCATGAACCTTGCCCGCGTGCTGGACAACAGCGAGGGCTCTGACGCGGCCCGCGTGGCGCAGGAGCTTGCGCTGATCGCCGTGAAATCGGACGTGCGCGAGGAACTCGAACGGCTGGCGGCGCATGTGGCGGCGGCGCGTGCGCTGCTAGACGGGGCGGGGCCGATAGGGCGCAAGCTCGACTTCCTGATGCAGGAGTTCAACCGGGAGGCCAACACGCTGTGTTCCAAGGCGCAATCTACGACGCTGACAGGGATCGGGCTTGACCTCAAGCACGTGATCGACCAGATGCGCGAGCAGGTCCAGAACGTGGAGTAGGGGATGGACGACCGGCGCGGGCTTCTCATCATCCTCTCCTCGCCCTCCGGGGCCGGCAAGTCGACGCTGGCCCGCCGGCTGCGCGACTGGGACCCCGAGATCGTGTTCTCGGTCTCGGCCACCACGCGCCCGCCCCGCGCCGGCGAGGTCGAGGGGCGCGACTACCATTTCCTAAGCGAGTCGCAGTTCAAGACCGAGGTGGCGAAAGGCGCGATGCTGGAACACGCCTTCGTCTTCGGCAATTTCTACGGCTCGCCGGAGGCGCCGGTGCGCGAGGCGATCGAAGAGGGCCGCGACGTGCTGTTCGACATCGACTGGCAGGGGGCGCAGCAGATCCGGAATTCGGCGCTCGGCCAACACACACTGTCGATCTTCCTGCTGCCGCCATCCATCGCGGAACTGCGCCGCCGGCTGGAGACGCGCGGCCAGGACACGGCCGAGACCATCGGCAAACGGATGCAGAAGAGCTGGGACGAGATCAGCCACTGGGACGGCTACGATTTCGTGCTGGTGAACGACGATCTCGACGCCACCGAGGCGAAACTCAAAACGATCCTGACCGCAACCCGCCTGCGGCGCAGCCAGCAGCCCGGCCTTACCGAGCATGTGCGCGCCCTGCAGGCCGAATTCGAGGCCCTGTGATGACGCTCTACTCGCTCGACGGTATCGCCCCGAAGCTGCCAGTCGACGGCAATTGCTGGGTGGCGCCCGATGCCAACCTGATCGGCAAGGTTACCCTCGAAAGCGGCGCGTCGGTCTGGTTCGGCTGCACGCTCAGAGGCGATAACGAGCCGATCACCGTGGGCGCGGGGAGCAACGTGCAAGAAAACACCGTCTGCCATACCGACATGGGCTTTCCGCTGGTGATCGGGCCCGGCTGCACCATCGGGCACAAGGCGATGCTGCATGGCTGCACTATCGGCGAAAACAGCCTGATCGGGATGGGCGCAACGATCCTGAACGGCGCGAGGATCGGCAAGAACTGCCTGATCGGCGCCTGCGCGCTGGTTACCGAGGGCAAGGAGATTCCCGATGGCAGTATGGTGATGGGCAGCCCCGGGAAGGTGGTGCGCCAGCTCGACGAGGCGGCCATCGAGAGCTTGCGCAAGTCCGCCCGGCACTACCAGGAGAACATGCGCCGCTACCGCGCCGGGCTTGCCGAGGCGTGAGGCGCGCCCCTTCCGACGATCCCTGCCGAGGCCGCGTTCCAGGAGTTTCGGCACCAGACCGGACCCCGTTTGCCATGACCGACAGCCCGCATATTCCTGCCCGCCGCCAGCCTTGGCCCGACAATGCCGCGCGCCCCGTGGCGACACCGCTCCAGCCCTCGGTGGTCTACGCCACACTCGACCCGGACGCGCTGGACGCGCAATACGAAGGCCGGACGCGGGGCTATGCCTACGCGCGCGAGGGCCACCCCAATGCCGACGTGCTGGCGGCGACGATCGACCGGATGGAGGGCGCCGAAGGAGGTGTCGTCACCGGGTCGGGCATGGCCGCAGTCGGGGTGGCGATGCTCGCCGCGCTGAAGGCGGGCAATCATGTCGTGGGCGGCGACCAGCTTTACGGGCGCTCGCTGCGGATGCTGACCGAGGACCTGCCGCGCCTTGGCATCTCCACCACCTTCGCCGATGCGACCGACACCGGTGCCATCGCCGCAGCGCTGCGCCCCGAAACGCGGATGATCCTGATCGAGACGGTCTCGAACCCCACGCTGCGCGTCGCGGATCTCGACGGGATCGCGCGGCTGGCGCGCGACCGCGGCATCCTGCTGGCCGTGGACAATACCTTCACCACGCCCCGCGCGCTTCGCCCGTTCGAGCATGGCGCAGATATCGTCATCCACTCGGTGACGAAACTGCTGGCCGGCCATGCGGATGCGACACTCGGCTACGTCGCCGCCCGCGACCCCGCCCTGACCGAGGCAATGCGCACAGCCACCGCGACCTGGGGCACGACGCCCAGCCCATTTGACTGCTGGCTGGCGGAGCGGGGGCTGTTGTCCTTCGAGTTGCGCTATGACCGGGCGGAGGCCACGGCGACGCGCTTGGCCGACCACCTCGCGACGCTGCCGGGGGTGGCGCGTGTGCTCTATCCCGGCCGCGCCGATCACCCCGACCACAATAGGGCGGGCGCACTCTTGCAGGGCCGCTTCGGCAACATGCTTAGTTTCGAGTTGCAGGGCGGGCGCGCGGCGGCCAACGCCTTCACCCGGGCCTGTCCGGTCGCCTTCGCGCCAACGCTCGGCGATATCGCGACGACGCTGTCGCACCCGGCCTCGTCGTCGCACCGCGCGCTCACACCGCAGGCGCGGGCGGGTTTGGGAATCTCGGAAGGGTTCTTCCGGGTCTCGGTCGGGGTCGAGCCGGCCGAAACTCTCCTTGCCGAGTTCGAGGCGGGGGTGCGGGCGGCGGGCTGAGCGCCGTCAGTTGCGGGCGCGGGGGATGAGTTCCACCTCGAGACCTGGGCAGAGTTGCCGGATCTCCTGTCGAATAATGCCGGGGGCGGGCAGGGCGGGGGTCACCACCACATACCGTCCGCGATACCCCGCAAGCGCCAACTGCGTGGCCATGTCCAGCGCATCGAACTGCCGGCAGACGAGGGGCGAGGCGACGAAGTCCGTCTCGGGCGCGCAGGCCAGCGCGGCATGCAGCAAGGCGAAGGGCAGGCGTTCGCAGCGGGCATGCGCGAAGGGCATGCCGAGTTCGGGACGCGACTCGCCCCCGAACCCCACCAACAACGCCACCGACGGGGCCATGGCCCGAAAGGCGGTCGGGGCGATCTGGGCTGGGCGATACTCCATGCAGCCGTTCTCCGGTTGGGCAGCGCCGCAAAGCAGCGCGAATCAATTGTTGTCAACATGACTTTTAAGACAGGTTTTAGCCATGTCCAGACCTAGCCTGATTCACGGTGCGGACAACGCGCAACCAGATGCGACTTGATCGCACAGCAACCCGCGCCGATACCATTGCGGTGTCCGACCTCCGCGGAGCACTTCCATGAACCCAGACCTCGCACCCTCAACTATCACGGGGATTCCGCTGCCGGTTATGCTGGTCGACCGGGCCGAGCGGGTCCACGCGATGAACGCGCCCGCCGAGGCCATGTTCGGTCCGGGGGGCACCGGCCGGCACTATATCACGGTTCTGCGCCAGCCGGCGCTGCTTGATTGCGTCGAGGAGTCGCTGCGCCTGCGCCAGACCCGCAAAGTCCGATTCCTGACCACGGACATGGCGCGGGAGGCTACATACGAAGTGATCGCTAGCCCGCTGGGCCCCGAGGGCGAGGCGGGCGTGGTGGTCGCCTTTACCGACATCACGGAACGCGAGCAGATGGGCCAGATTCGCCGCGATTTCGTGGCCAACGTCAGCCACGAGCTCAAGACACCGCTGACTGCGCTTCTGGGGTTCATCGAAACGCTGAAAGGGCCGGCGCGCGACGATGCGACCGCCCGGGAGCGGTTTCTCGACATCATGGAACGCGAGGCGGCGCGGATGAACCGGCTGGTCAGCGATCTTCTTTCGCTGAGCCGGGTCGAGGCCGAGGAACGGATGCGCCCCGACACGCGCGCCGACGTGGCGGCGCTGCTGCGCTCGGCGGTGCTGACCTTGCGGCCGCTGGCCGCCGAGTCGGGAGTCGAGATCACCTTGGAAGGCGCCGACCGCGCGGTGCCGGTGCTGGGCGACGCGGACCAGCTGACCCAGGTGTTCCAGAACCTCATCGAGAACGGCATCAAGTATGGCGGATCGGGCGGGACGGTGCGCCTGGTTCTGACCCTGAGCGAGCGCGAACTCGCGTTCCGTGGCCCCGGCGTGCGGATCGACGTGATCGATCGGGGCGAGGGATTCGATCCGGTCCACATCCCGCGACTCACAGAGCGGTTCTATCGTGTCGACAGCCACCGCTCGCGCGAGATGGGCGGCACGGGGCTGGGGCTGGCGATCGTGAAGCACATCGTGAACCGGCACCGTGGCCGGTTCCGTATCGACAGCACGCCGGGTGAAGGCAGCACCTTTTCAGTCATGTTGCCAGTGGCTTGAAGCGGCGCAAGCGGATAGGCATCCGCGCTGTCATGAAAACGTTACCTTCCTGTCACAAAAGCTTGGCCCGGGGTTAATAGGACCGCGCCGAGGCCACGCCCACCGGGGCGCTGGCCCGAACACACAATCAGGAGCTATCCATGTCGTTTTCGAAACTGACCGCCTCCGCGCTGGCGATCGCCGCCGTGTCGGCCACCGCAGCCGCCGCGCGTGACAACGTTCAGATCGCCGGTTCCTCCACCGTGCTGCCCTATGCCTCGATCGTGGCCGAAGCCTTCGGCGAAAACTTCGACTTCCCGACCCCGGTCGTCGAATCGGGCGGCTCCTCGGCCGGTCTCAAGCGCTTCTGCGAAGGCGTCGGCGAAAACACCATCGACATCGCGAACGCCTCGCGCGCGATCCGCGAAAAGGAAGTCGCCACCTGCGCCGAGAATGGCGTGGACGAGATCATCGAAGTCCGCATCGGCTATGACGGCATCGTCTTCGCAAGCCAGATCGACGGTCCGGCGTTCGACACCTTCGTGCCCGCCGACTGGTTCAAGGCGCTGGCCGCCGAAATGCCGCAGGACGGCGAGATGGTCGCCAACCCCAACAACACCTGGGCCGACGTGAACGGTGACCTGCCCGAAGTCGAAATCGCCGCCTTCATTCCGGGGACCAAGCACGGCACCCGCGAAGTGTTCGAAGAAAAGGTCCTCCTGCAGGGCTGCGAGGACACCGGCGCCATGGCCGCTATGGAAGAGATGGGCATGGACGAAGACGCCGTGGAAAGCGCCTGCATGGCGGTTCGCACCGACGGTAAGTCGGTCGACATCGACGGCGACTACACCGAAACGCTTGCGCGCATCGACTCCAACCCCGAAGGCATCGGCGTGTTTGGCCTGGCGTTCTACGAGAACAACACCGACAAGCTGAAGGTCGCAACCATGTCGGGCGTCGCGCCCTCGACCGAGACCATCGCCAGCGGCGAATACCCGGTCTCGCGCCCGCTGTTCTTCTACATCAAGAAGGCGCATATCGGCGTGATCCCGGGCCTCAAGGAATACGCCGAGTTCTTCGTCTCGGACGAGATTGCCGGCCCCAACGGCCCGCTGTCGGAATACGGCCTCGTTGCCGACCCGGAACTGGCCGAGACCCAGGAAAAGGTCGCCAACGAAGTGACCATGAGCAACTGAGCTCATCGCGTTCCGGAGGGCGGCCCGCACGGCCGCCCTCCCTCCTCTCAGATCATTTTCAAACGGAAGCGGAGCGGACATGCCTGTTCTCTGGCTCGTGCTCATCGTTCTCGCCCTCGCCATCGCCGGCTATGTCATCGGGCGGGGCAGGGCGCTTAAATCAGCCGGGGGCGACATCCGCGCGCTGCATTCGCTGCCCTCCTATTACGGCTACCACATTGCAATCCTGACTTTGGTGCCGGCCTTTGCCATCATGATCGGCTGGCTCTTGGTGCAGCCATTGGTGGTGGAACGCAGCGTGTCGTCGCACATTTCCGACGCCGCGATCTCCGACCGAAGCACGCGGGGGCTGTTCATGGCCGATGTGCGTCGCGTGGCCGAAGGGCTCGACCAAGCCGTGGCCGAGGGCGCGATGACCCGCGAATACGCGTCGAGCATCCGCACCGAGTTCACCGACGTGCGCGAGCGGCTCGGCCAGATCGGAGTGGCGCTCGGCTCGGATGTCGGGCCCGAGGTCCTGCGGGCCGCCCAGAGCTACCGCGCGGTCGCGGGCACTGGCAACCTCATGATGACCGGTCTCGTCCTGCTCGCCGCCGCCGGGGGCTTCGGCACCGCGCTTCTGCGGACGAACGCCGCCTTCCGCGCGCGCAACGTGGTCGAGACTGCGATCCGCTATCTGCTGATCTTCGCCGCAACGGTCGCGATCCTCACGACCATCGGGATCCTGCTCTCGCTCGTGTTCAACACGATCGAGTTCTTCAAGCTCTACCCGGCGACCGATTTCTTCTTCGGCCTGACGTGGAGCCCAAGTTTCGGCGGCGGCTCGGAGTTGGGCATCATTCCGCTGCTGTGGGGCACCTTCTACATCTCAATCATCGCGCTGGCTGTGGCGGTGCCGGTCGGGCTCTTCGCCGCGATCTACCTGTCGGAATACGCCTCCTCTCACGTCCGCTCCATCGCCAAGCCTCTGATCGAAGTGCTGGCGGGCATTCCCACCATCGTCTACGGCCTCTTCGCGCTGCTGACCGTCGGTCCGCTCTTGATGAAGGTGTTCGGCGACGGCGGTGTCGGCATCATGCAGGCCGGCACCGCGGTGATGACCGCGGGGATCGTCATGGGCATCATGCTGATTCCCTTCGTGAGTTCGCTATCCGACGACATCATCAACGCGGTGCCGCAGTCGATGCGCGACGGCTCGCTCGGGCTCGGCGCGACGCCGTCCGAGACGGTGCGGCACGTGGTTCTGCCGGCCGCGCTGCCCGGCATCGTGGGCGCGATCCTGCTGGCCGCCTCGCGCGCCATCGGCGAAACGATGATCGTGGTGCTCGGGGCAGGGGCCGCCGCGCGGCTCAGCCTCAACCCGTTCGACGCGATGACCACGGTCACCGCCAAGATCGTCAGCCAGCTCACCGGCGACGCGGACTTCGCCTCTCCGGAAGCGCTGGTCGCTTTCGCCCTCGGCATGACGCTGTTCGTCATCACGCTGGGGCTCAACGTCTTCGCGCTTTATATCGTGCGCAAATACCGGGAGCAGTACGAATGACCGACGCCACCGCCGCCCCGGCACCTGCCGCCCCCGGCCGCTCGGGTTCCTTGCTGCAACTCGACGAGCGCACCCGCAAGCGCAACGCGGCAGAACGCCGGTTCAAGATCTATGGGATGCTGGCAATCGGAACCGGGTTGTTCTTTCTGGTCTGGCTGCTCACGGCGATCCTGATCAACGGAATCGGCGCCTTTCAGCAGACCGCCTTCACGTTGCAGGTGGAGTTGTCGGAAGACGTGCTCGATCCCAATGGCAACCGCGACCCCGCGGATATCAGCGAGGCCAAGACCTTCGCCTACAAGCCGTTGCTGCGCGCCGCGCTGCTGCGCGAGATCGAGCGAAACGGGATCGACACGCCGCTGTCGGAGGCCAAGGTCGAGGGGTTCTCCTCCGAACTCGACAATGTCTTCTCGGACGGGGCTCCCGCAACGCTACGGAACATGGTGCTCGACGATCCCGCCCTGATCGGACAGACAGTCGAGGTGCGCATCCTCGCCTCCTCGCGCGTCGACGGTTACCTGAAGGAGCGCGTGACCCGCGAGTCCATCGCCCGAGATAAGAACCTCGACGCAGTCCACCTGGACCTGGTGGACGAATTGCGCGAGGCGGGCGTTGTCGCCAAGGGATTCAACGTGGCCTTCATCACCGGCCCCGACGCGTCCGATGCGCGGCCCGAACAGGCCGGGATGGGGGTGGCGATTCTGGGTTCGTTCTTCATGATGCTGGTGGTGCTCCTGCTCAGCCTGCCGATCGGTGTCGCCGCCTCGATCTACCTCGAGGAGTTCGCGCCCAAGAACCGGTTCACCGACCTGATCGAGGTGAACATTTCGAACCTCGCGGCGGTGCCCTCCATCGTCTTCGGCATCCTGGGCCTCGCGGTGTTCATCCAGTTCATGCACCTGCCGCAATCGGCGCCTTTGGTCGGCGGACTCGTGCTGACGCTGATGACACTGCCCACGATCATCATCTCGACACGCGCCTCGCTGAAATCGGTGCCGCCCTCGATCCGCGATGCCGCGCTGGGGGTGGGCGCCTCCAAGATGCAGGCTGTGTTCCACCACGTGCTGCCACTGGCGATGCCGGGTATCCTGACGGGCACGATCATCGGCCTTGCCCAGGCGCTCGGAGAGACCGCGCCGCTTCTGCTGATCGGCATGGTCGGGTATATCGCCTCGAACTATCCCGACGGGGTCGCCTCGGGCTTCCTCGATCCGAACTCGGCGATGCCGGCGCAGATCTTCGAATGGGCGAAACGCGCCGACCCGGCCTTCTACGAACGCGCCTGGGGCGGAATCATCATCCTGCTCGTCTTCATGATCACCATGAACATCATCGCCATCATCCTGCGCCGCCGCTTCGAGCGCCGCTGGTAGAGCCGCGGAAAGGACGCCACGATGTACGACAATCCACTGACGAAGAGGGACACGGTGACCAAAGAGGTGAAGATTTCGGCGCGGAACTGTCAAGTCCATTACGGCGATACCCACGCCATCAAGGATGTGGATGTCGACATCGAGGACAAGACTGTCACCGCCTTCATCGGTCCCTCGGGCTGTGGCAAGTCCACCTTCCTACGCTGCCTCAACCGGATGAACGACACGATCGATGTCGCCCGCGTCGAGGGCACGATCCTGCTCGACGGCGAGGATATCTACGACCCCAAGGTCGACCCGGTCCAACTGCGCGCCAAGGTCGGCATGGTGTTCCAGAAACCGAACCCGTTCCCCAAGTCCATCTACGACAACATCGCCTATGGTCCGCGCATCCACGGCATGGCCAAGAACAAGGCCGAGATCGACGAGATCGTCGAGCGGGCGCTGCGCCGCGGCGCGCTTTGGGACGAGGTCAAGGATCGCCTGCAGGAGCCGGGCACCGGTCTGTCGGGCGGCCAGCAGCAGCGCCTGTGCATCGCGCGCGCCGTGGCCACCGAACCCGAGGTCCTGCTGATGGACGAGCCCTGCTCGGCGCTCGACCCGATCGCAACGGCCCAAGTCGAGGAGTTAATCGACGAGTTGCGCGAGAACTACTCGGTGGTGATCGTCACCCACTCGATGCAGCAGGCGGCGCGGGTCAGCCAGAAGACCGCCTTCTTCCATCTCGGCAACCTCGTGGAATACGGCGAGACGGGACACATCTTTACCAATCCCGAGGACCCGCGCACCGAAAGCTACATTACCGGCCGGATCGGCTGAGAAAGGAATTTCCATGTCGGATTCCCTGAAGAACCCGCATATCGTCAAATCCTACGACAAGGATCTCGAGGCGATCCAGGCGCTGATCATGAAAATGGGCGGGATGGTCGAGGCGGCTATCCTCGAGTCCGCCAATTCGTTGGAGAACCGCGACGAGGAACTGGCCGAGCGCGTACGCCGGAATGACGGCGCGATCGACGCGCTCGAACAGCAGGTGAACGAAGAAGCCGCGCGGCTGCTCGCGCTGCGCCAGCCCTCGGCGGGCGATCTGCGCACCGTGCTCAGCGTGATGAAGATCTCCGCCAACCTAGAGCGAGTAGGGGATTACGCCAAGAACATGGCCAAGCGCACCGGTGTGCTGCTGCAGATGTCGCCCATCGACGGATCGTCGGGTGCAATCCGGCGCATGGCGCGCGCTGTCGAGGCCATGCTGAAAGACGCGCTCGACGCCTATATCCAGCGCGATGCGGAACTCGCCCAGGACGTGCGGCTGCGCGACCACGAGGTCGACCAGATGTACAACGCGCTGTTCCGCGAGTTCCTGACCTTCATGATGGAGGATCCGCGCAACATCACCGCCTGCATGCACCTGCATTTCATCGCCAAGAACATCGAGCGGATGGGCGACCATGTCACCTCCATCGCCGAGCAGGTGATCTACCTCGTGACCGGCGAATTGCCCGAGGACGACCGCCCCAAGGCCGATCGCACGGCCTACGAGGCCACCGAAACGAAATGCTGACCCATACCGAGCAACCGACGGTCCTGATCGTCGAGGACGAGCCCGCCCAGAGGGAGGTGCTCGCCTACAATCTCGAGGCCGAGGGTTTCCGTGTGGCCAAGGCCGAAAACGGCGACGAGGCGCTGATGCTGGTCGAGGAGATGGCGCCCGACCTGATCGTGCTGGACTGGATGCTGCCCTCGGTCTCGGGGATCGAGGTCTGCCGCCGGCTCAAGACCCGCAACGACACGCGCGCTATGCCGATCATCATGCTGTCCGCCCGCGCCGAGGAGGTCGACCGGGTGCGCGGGCTGGAAACAGGGGCCGACGACTACGTGGTGAAGCCCTATTCGGTGATCGAACTGATGGCGCGGGTCCGGGCGCTGTTGCGCCGTACGCGGCCCGCCTCGGTCGGGCAGACGCTCGAATTCGAGGATATCCGCCTCGATCCCGAGACCCACAAGGTGTTCCGCGCCGACCAGCCCCTGAAGCTCGGCCCGACAGAGTTCCGGCTGCTCTCGACCTTCATGGAGAAGCCCGGCCGCGTCTGGAGCCGTGAGCAATTGCTCGACCGGGTCTGGGGGCGGGACATCTACGTCGACACGCGAACGGTCGACGTGCATATCGGCCGGCTGCGCAAGGCCCTATGCCAGTACGGCGGCGAGGACCCTGTGCGCACGGTGCGCGGCGCGGGCTACGCGCTGGGTTAACCGCGCACGCGAACGGTATCCATCAAGTCGTCGACCGCGGCCAGTAGCTCGGCCCGGACGATGGCGGCGGGCGTCATGTGGTAGACGTCGATCTCGACCTCGTCGCGCGCGGCCTTTTGTGTCGGGCCGCCGCGTGGGGTGACCGGAAGGGGGGACAGCATCGTCATGGGTGCCTCCATCGGGTGGCGCTTCTGGCAACCAAGATAGAGCATTATGCTTACGGTGCGCTTAACGGCACCAGGCCGCGATCTTTACTCCGATAATAAGTATTATGTCACCTTTTATGCGTCACCAAACGCCTCAAACCACGGTCTTTTCCTTTTCCATCACGGGCCGGTCCTCGGACAACGACCGGGTGCGGACCAGTCTCTGCTGCGATATTGCGCCGGCAATCAATCCCATACCTCGCAATCCTCACGTTGATCGCGGTGCTGAACTGCTGCCGGATCGAGGCCACCGCCAGCGCGGTTGAGGCGCGCGCGCCCCCCGGGTCCGGCTCGACCACGACGATACGAAGGTCCGGCGGGCCAAGCCGCCACAGCCAGAATGCGGCCGACGCGCCCATGACGGCACCCCCTACGAACGCGATGTCGGCCCTTTAGTCACCGCCCTGCCCCCCTGCAAAATGCGCTCTCGCGCCCGGTACCTCCTAGCGACCAGTCGCAGTCTCGACATTGCCGGGGATATTGCCTTAAAACACCAGACAGTTCGGGGGCATGGCGTGCCGATTTCACGCGGAGGCGGGGCTTATTCCCAAAACGCACCGCGCCAGCCCCACCGTCGGGGAGGCGCAATGACGCTCGACTACGTCCGTGCCCTTGTGAATGTCCGCAGCGTCGAGGAACTTTGGGCGCTCCATTCGCGGAAGATGGCCGATTTCGGCTTCGATCGCATCATCTACGGCTTTACCCGCTTTCGCACGGCACGGTCGTTCGGCGACCGCGAAGACTTCGTCGTGCTCTCCAACCTCTGCGCGGAGTACATGCAGGCGTTCGTCGAGCGCGGGCTCTATCGCGAGGCCCCGATGGTCCGCTGGGCGACCGACAACGAGGGAGTCTGCAGCTGGAGCGAGCTTGAACGGCGCCGGGCGCGCGGCGAGCTCACGGAAGAGGAAGCGAAGGCGGTGGAGTTCAACCGCTCGATGGGCATGACCGCCGGCTATACCATCGCTTTCCGTGACATCTCGGTCCGGGCGAAAGGAGCGATCGGCCTCGTCGCGCGCCCCGGGCTCGACCAAGAGGCTGTGGACTCGGTTTGGGCCGAGCACGGGCGGGACTTGCTGTTGATGAACGAGTTGATGCACCTGAAGGTTCAGAACCTCCCCTATGCCTCGACCCGGCCGCCGCTGACCCCCCGCCAGCGCGAGGTCCTCGAATGGGTTGGCGACGGGAAGACGACGCAGGACATCGCGACAATTCTCGGCGTGACACCCGCCACCGTTGAAAAGCACCTGCGCCTTGCTCGCGAAACGCTAGATGTCGAAACGACCGCTCAAGCCGTCCTTAAGGCATGGTTTCAAAACCAGATTTTCAGCGCCCCGCCATGATGCACACGCGAATCGCGACGCGGACGGCTCGGCGCCTTAGGGGCGAGTAAGGATTCCCTGACTTTCTTTACCAAGCGTTAACCGGCAACAATCCGCTTGTTCCGTGAGTGGTGGCCTTGAGGCCAGGAACCGCGACCGGGAGGGAACTCGCCGCATTCTGCGAGCCTCCCGGTCGCCCGGGAAACCGGACGCGTCGCGGGCGGTCTATAGTCGGCCGTTCGTGGCGTCGCTTCTTGCACGCATGGCCTCAGGTTGGGGAAGCGGGAAGCGGAGGCGGTGCGGCGAAGGGGTGTCGCACCGCCTTTGCGTGCGGGCGGTCGCGCAGTTCGCAAAACGCGTTGGGCGGCGCGATGCCCGCGCCGCCCCGGATACTCAGATCGAGCCCTTAGTCAGCCTTGCGCAGCCTTGGCGACCTCGGCGGCGAAATCTTCCGCCTCCTTCTCGATCCCCTCGCCGACCTCGAGCCGGACAAAACCGGTGATCGTGGCGCCGGCTTCTTTGGCGGCGGCCTCGACCGTCAGGTCGGGGTTGACCACAAAAGCCTGGCCCAGCAGCGTGATCTCAGACAGGAACTTCTTCATCCGGCCTTCGATTATCTTCTCGATGACCTGCTCGGGCTTGCCGCTCTCGCGCGCGATGTCGACCTGAACCTGGCGCTCCTTCTCAAGCACCGCCGGATCAAGATCGTCCGCACCCAGCGACGCGGGGTTCGCGGCGGCGACATGCATCGCAATCTGGCGCCCGAATGCCTCGTCGCCGCCGGTCATTGCGACCAGCACGCCGATCTTTCCCATGCCGGGCACAGCAGCGTTGTGCATGTAGGACACGACCGTTTCGCCCTCGACCTTGGCCATCCGGCGCAGCGTCATGTTCTCGCCGATGGTCGCGATCTTGTCGGTCAAGGTGTCTTCGACCGACTTGCCGCCCAGATCGGCCGCCTTGAGCGCATCGATATCGTCGGCTTCCAGCGCCGCCTTCGCGATGCCGGCCACCATCTCTTGGAATTCGGCGTTCTTCGCGACGAAATCGGTTTCCGAGTTCACCTCGACGGCGACGCCTTTTCCGCCCGCGACCTCGACGGCCACGAGGCCCTCGGCAGCAGTACGGCCCGATTTCTTGGCCGCCTTGGCCAAGCCCTTGGTGCGCAGCCAGTCGACCGCGGCCTCCATGTCGCCGCCGGTCTCGGTCAGCGCCTTCTTGGCATCCATCATGCCCGCGCCGGTCTTGTCGCGCAACTCTTTCACCAGTGCAGCGGTGATTGCCATGGCTCGGCTCTCCTCGATTGTCCTTATCGCATACATGTGCCCGGCGCGGCCTTATCCGCGCCGGGTGTCAAACCCGTGACAGGCCGCCGGGTCAGGCGTCGGCCTTTTCCTCGGTGGTCTTCTCGCCTTCGCCGGCCTCCGCCAGCAGCTCCTCGGCCGGGGAGTCCTCCAGCGCGCCGATATCGACGCCCGCGGTCTCCATCTGCGCGCTCATACCATCAAGCGCAGCACGGCTGGCCAGATCGCAGTAGAGCCCGATGGCGCGGGCGGCGTCGTCGTTGCCCGGAATGATATAGTCCACCCCCTCGGGCGAGCAGTTGGTGTCGACCACCGCCACGACTGGGATGCCCAGTTTACGGGCCTCGGCGATGGCAAGGTCCTCCTTGTTCACGTCGATCACGAACAGAAGGTCCGGCAGCCCGCCCATCTCGCGGATGCCGCCGAGGCTCGCCTGAAGCTTGGCCTGCTCGCGCTCCATGCCGAGGCGTTCCTTCTTGGTCAGGCCCTCGGCGCCAGCGGCCATCTGCTCGTCGATGTCGTTCAGCCGCTTGATCGACTGGGACACGGTCTTCCAGTTGGTCAGCGTGCCGCCCAGCCAGCGGTGGTTCATGTAGTACTGGGCGCATTTCTCGGCCGCCTCGGCGATCGGTTTCTGCGCCTGGCGCTTGGTGCCGACGAACAGCACACGGCCGCCCTTGGCTACAGTTTCGCGGATGACGTTCAGCGCGGCGTCCAGCATTGGGACGGTTTGCGTCAGGTCGATGATGTGGATGCCGTTGCGGTCGCCATAGATGAACTCGCCCATGCGGGGGTTCCACCGCTGGGTCTGGTGACCGAAATGCACGCCAGCTTCCAGAAGCTGACGCATCGAGAACTCGGGAAGCGCCATAATCCTATCCTTTCCGGTTTGCGCCTGGGCGGGGCATTAAGGGCATCTGCCCAACCGGCGGACCGCAAGCGGGATGTCTCCCCGCAAGGGCCCAGCCCCGCCTGTCGAAGTGGCGCGCGGATAACGCGTTTGGCGCGCGAATGCAAGCCCCTGTGCGGACATACGGCGTGCTCAGACTGTTTCGGCCGAGACCAGCGACGCGAACACGCGTACGAAAAAAGAGCCGGTCCACCGACGCGACGCGCGAACTTTGTCCAGAAGCCCGTGCATGCACACGGTATCTCCGGCCCCACTGAGGACGGTCGAGCGCGAGCCTCTCGCGCCGCTCTGACCGGCAGGCCGACGACGGGCTGCACAGCAGGCGGGCCGCCGGACGGAAAGCGCGTCACGCGGCATGTTAACGAAGCTTGCGCTATTGTAGACGGGCCTGCCGCATCCTAGCTTTAAGGGGCAGACAGGATTGGGCCAATGTTCGAGACTCCCGACCCCCACCACGACGAGCCCCAGGACGGCCAGACCCGGCATTTCGGGCGCTCGATCCTAGCCAAGTTCAGGAACAACTTCCTGGCAGGGCTGGTCGTGATCGCGCCGGTCGGCCTGACCGTCTGGCTGATCTGGACGGTGACCGGTTGGATCGACGGGTTCGTGCTGCCACTGGTGCCCAACAAGTTCCAACCCGAGCAGTACATCGGCATCGACATCCGCGGGCTGGGTGTGATCTTCTTCTTGCTGTTCACCCTGCTGGTCGGCTGGACGGCCAAGGGCATGGTCGGCCGGTCCTTTATCCACTGGGGCGAGCGGGTGGTCGACAGGATGCCGGTGATCCGCTCGGTCTACAATGGGCTCAAGCAGATATCCGAAACAGTCTTCGCCCAGTCGGAGACGAGCTTCGACCGAGCTTGCCTGGTGGAATACCCGCGCAAGGGAATATGGGCGATGGCCTTCATCTCGACCCGGGCCAAGGGCGAGGTGAACCGGAAGATCCCGCGCGATGAAAAGATGATCTCGGTCTTCCTGCCGACGACGCCGAACCCGACCTCGGGCTTTCTGCTCTTCGTGCCGGAAAGCGACGTGATCGAACTCGACATGACCGTCGAAGAGGCCGCGAAGCTGGTGATCTCGGCCGGGCTTGTCGCCCCCGAGGACAAGGTGATCCCGGCGCCCGGGCCGCTGCAGGAAGTCGCGCGGCAGAAGATCGGCGCCTGATCTTTCGGTGCTTGCCGCCGCCGTCACCGGCTTTGCCACATCGCTTTCGCTGATCCTTGCGATCGGTGCCCAGAACGCCTTCGTGCTCCGTCAGGGATTGCTGCGCGCCCATGTGTTCGGGCTGTGCCTGTTCTGCGCGGCCTCCGACGCTGTGCTGATCGCCGCAGGGGTGGCCGGGTTCAGCGCGCTTTCGGGCACCCTGCCCTGGCTACCAGCGGCGCTGACCTTGGGCGGCGCGGCGTTCCTTCTCATCTACGGCGCGGTCAGGTTCCGTGCCGCCTGGGCGGGCGCACACGCGCTGGCAGCCGCCGGGCGGGCCGGATCGCAGTGGGCAGTACTGGGAACCGCGGCGGCACTGACCTGGCTCAACCCCCATGTCTACCTCGACACGCTGGGCTTGATCGGCGCAGTGTCGACCCGCTTTGGGGACGCGTCCGAGCGGCTTGCCTTTGGCAGCGGCGCGGTCGCCGCCTCTTTCGTGTTCTTCTTTGCGCTCGGCTACGGTGCCCGGCTTCTGGCGCCGGCGATGGCCGACCCGCGGGCGTGGCGGCTGCTCGATTTCGGCATCGGTGTTACGATGTGGACGATTGCCGGCGGGTTGATCGCGGGGTTTTGAACGGATCGGCCGGGCGCGGCCTGCGGCCGCGTGCCTCCGGCGGGAGTATTTCGGTCAAGACGCAGGCCGGGCGCGTCAGTCGCAAAGCCGATGCAGGTCCACAGTGCCGGCCCGGCCGAGGCGCGGCTTGACATCGGCGATGAAGCGGTCGGCCGCCGCCCGGCCCGCGGCCTTGAGCTCGGACAGGACGACCGGGCTGGGCACGAGTTTGGTCGCCACGTTCAGCTCGCGCATAACCCCGTCATCGGCGATCATGTGGATCCGCACGTCCTTCATCGAGCCGCCGGCGAGCTGGCCCTCGGCGATCATGTCCCGGACCATCTGGATCGCCCGCAACTCCCGCAGGAGCGAGGCGTTGAAGCTGATCTCGTTGATCCGGTTCTGGATCTCCTGACTGCTGACCGGAACCTCGTTGCGTTCAAGCGGGTTGATCGAGACCACCACGATGTCTTCGGGCAGGTCGGCCGCGAAAAGCGGGAAGAGCGCCGGGTTGCCGGTATAGCCACCGTCCCAGTAAGCGTCCGCCTCGCCGGTCTCGGGATCGGTCACTTCTACCGCTTGGAACAGCGTGGGTAGGCAGGCGGAGGCGAGGATTGCCTCCGTCGAGATCGCGTCGCCCTCGAAGATCTTGACCTTGCCGGTGCGCACGTTGGTGGCGCCGACGAAAAGCGCGGGCGCGATGTGTGCGCAAACCCGGCCGAAATCGAATCGCTCGACCACGCGCTCCAGCGGGTTGCGGTAGAACGGGCCGTAGACATAGGGGCTGACAATCCGGCTTGCGGCATCGGTCAGCGACCAGGGCAGGGCGAATTCCAGCATCCGGGCGACCGCGCCGGCCCCTGGCGTGAAAGCGGCCATCCAGTGGGTCAGGCGCAGATCGCCGACTGCGCCGACCTGGCCCCAGAGCCAATCGAGATTTTCGCGCGCGGCTTCTGCGCCCCCGGAGACCATCCCCGCCTTGAGCGCCGCGCCGTTGAGCGCCCCGGCCGAGGTGCCCGAGATGCCGGCGATCTCGATTTCGGGGTCTTCCAGCAGCCGGTCGAGCACCCCCCAGGTAAAGGCGCCATGGGCGCCGCCGCCCTGAAGCGCAAGGTTGATCGGCGTCACGCTCATGGCCAGCCCCCGGGGACGGATCGATCCGGCGCGCGCTTACAGCGCGGTCCAGCCGCCGTCGACGCTGATCGTGGTGCCGGTGATCTGGGTCGCGGCGTCGGAGCAAAGGAACACGGCGGTCCCGCCCAATTCTTCGACAGTGGCGAATTCCTTGGAGGGCTGACGCTCCAAGAGGACCTTCTCGATCACCTCGTCGCGCTCCATGCCGTACTCTTTCATCGTATCGGGGATTTGCGCCTCGACCAGCTGGGTCAACACGTAGCCCGGGCAAATCGCGTTGGCGGTGATCGGCTCGCGCGCGGTCTCAAGCGCGGTCACCTTGGTCAGGCCTACGATCCCGTGCTTGGCCGCGACATAGGCGGACTTGAAGGGCGAGGCGGTCAGGCCGTGCGCCGAGGCGATGTTGATCACCCGGCCCCAGCCCGCCTTGCGCATCAGCGGCAGCGCAGCGGCGGTGGTGTGGAAGGCCGAGGACAGGTTGATCGCGATGATGGCGTCCCACTTCTCGACCGGGAAGGCGTCGATCGCGGCGACATGCTGAATGCCCGCGTTATTCACCAGGATGTCGCAGACGCCCGCGCGCTCCACCAGCGAGCGGCATTCGTCCGGCTTGGACATGTCGGCCTTGATGTAGCGCGCCGACACGCCGTGCTCCTGGCTCAGATCATGGGCGAGTTTGTGGTCCTCATCACTGTCAGTGAAGGAATTCAGAACGACATCGGCGCCCGCGCGGGCGAGTTCATGGGCCACGCCGAGCCCGATGCCCGAATTTGAGCCGGTTACGATGGCAGTCTTGCCGGAAAGCGACATGGCGGAGTCCTTTTTGTTACAGAGGTCCAGACAGTGGCGAGCCTACATGCTGCACCTGCGGCGTGAAAGCGTGATGACGGGGGCGGGCTGCAGGGCCGGTTCCGACTCCTTGGCATCAACTTCGCCCCGAACTCCCGCGTCGAAGACCCCGCCCACTTCCCTGCGAATCGCCCAAACAACGGGGCAGCGGCGCGCCGGCCGCACACCCGTCGCCGCTCCGTCGCACCCAGTACTACCATGATCCCGCCAGCCGGCCCTGCATCGGACCGGATGGGTTTTGTGCTGGTCCTGCGACTCCGGTGGCGCCGACACGGGCCGTGATCGCGGAGCGTAGCGGCCCCGGAAGGCGGCAAAAAAAACGCCCGCACGAGGCGGGCGTTAAGTTATTGAGGCAGGTTTCATACAGGCAAGAAACCTATCGAGCAGTGAATTCTTTATACGCAATCCGGCGCGGAGGTCCAAGCTAAAAGTTTGAAAAACCTGGGCTGGGCGCCTAGGCTGACAGCCAGAAAAACAAGGCCCGAGCAGGATTGTCCCCCAGATGAGATCGGTGTTTTTCACTCGTTCGCCCGTGGCGTGTGTGGTGGCCATCTTACTCGCCTTCGCGCCCCATCTGCGTGCCGAGCCGAGCCATGGCATCGCTATGTATGGGGAGCCGGCGCTTCCACCTGATTTTGTGTCCCTGCCCTACGTGAACCCCGACGCCCCCCGCGGCGGGCGCCTCGTGTTGGGCGAGACGGGCGGCTTCGACAGCCTCAATCCGTTCATCCTGAAAGGCAACGCCCCATGGCCGCTGCGGATGCTCGGCTACGAAAGCCTGATGGGCCGGTCCTGGGACGAACCCTTCACGCTTTACGGCCTGCTCGCCGAATCGGTGGAGACCGGGCCGGATCGGACATGGGTGGAATTCACCCTCCGCGAAGAGGCGCGATTCTCCGACGGCAGCCCGGTCACGGTCGAGGACGTGCTGTGGTCGTTCGAGACGCTGGGCCGCGAGGGCCACCCCCGCTACCGCGGCGCCTGGGACAAGGTCGCGCGGGGCTACGCGACCGGCCCACGCAGCGTCCGCTTCACCTTCAACACCGAGGACCGCGAACTGCCGCTCATCCTCGGGTTGCGGCCCGTCCTGAAAAAGGCCCAATGGGCGGGGCGCGATTTCGGCGAAAGCGGGCTCGAAGCGCCGATCGGCACGGGGCCTTACGTCATTGCCGACCACGAACCGGGACGGTATCTCGTTTTGAAGCAGGACCAGGACTGGTGGGGGCGCGCGCTACCCTTCAACCGCGGCCAGCACAATTTCGCGGAAATCCGCTACGAGTATTTCGGAGATGGCGACGTGGTGTTCGAGGCGTTCCGCGGCGGCGCGATCGATGTCTTTCGCGAGTCGAGCGCGGCCAAGTGGGACAGCGCCTACGACTTCCCCGCCATCGCGTCGGGCGAGATCGTGGAGGCCGAGATCCCGCACGAGCGGCCCTCGGGCATCGCAGGGCTGGTGATGAACACGCGGCGCGCGATCTTCGCCGACTGGCGAGTGCGCGACGCGATGCTGCACGCCTTCAACTTCGAGTTCATCAGCGACACCCTGACCGGCGGCGAGCAGCCGCGCATCGCCTCGTTTTTCTCGAACTCGACCCTTGGCATGCGCGAGGGGCCGGCCGAGGGCCGCGTGCGCGCCTTGCTGGAGCCTTATGACGATCACCTGTTGCCCGGCGCGCTCGACGGCTACGCGCTGCCCGTCTCGGACGGCCGACCGTCGAACCGCAACAACCTGCGCACGGCCTTCGGGCAACTGGAGGCGGCCGGCTGGACCGTCGGCGACGGCGGCGTGCTGCGCGATGCGGACGGCGCGCCTTTCACCTTCGAGATCCTCCTGCGCCAAGGCGCGACCGAGACGGAGAAGATCGTGGACATCTTCGTCGAGGGCCTGAAACGGCTGGGCATCGCGGTGCGCGTCACCGCCGTGGACAGCGCGCAATATACCGAGCGCACTGACGCCTACGATTTCGACATGACCTTCTACACTCGCGCGCTTTCGCTCTCGCCCGGAAACGAGCAGCGGCTCTACTGGGGCGTCGAAGGTGTCGACCGTCCCGGCACGCGCAACTGGATGGGCATGGACAGCCCGGCGGCGGACGCGATGATCGACGCGCTGCTGACGGCCGAGACGCGCGAAGAGTTCGTCGCCGCGACCCGTGCACTCGACCGCGTGCTGACCACCGGGCGCTACGTGATTCCGATCTGGTATGCGCGGCACTCGCGCATTGCCCACGGTGCCGACCTGCACTATCCGGAAACGATCCCGATCTACGGCGACTGGATCGGATTCCTGCCCGACATCTGGTGGACCGAGGAGAACTGAGAGATGGGCCGTACCCTTCTTATCCTCATCGCGCTGACGCTGGCCGCCTGTGGCACCGTCGAGGGCATGGGTGAGGACATATCGGCCGGGGCACGGGCGGTGCGCAACGCGCTCTGAGGCGCGCGGGCGCCCGCGCTCGCGGCGTGTCAACGACCGAGCCGGTCGCCGAGGAAGTCGGTGAAAGCATCCCAACTTTCACGGTCGGCCGTCTCTCGGTAGCGGTCCGAGCCGAATACGGTGAAGGCGTGCGGTGCGCCGGAATAGACCTGCACTTCGTAGCGGGTTCCGGCAGCCTCCAATTCGTTCACCAGCGACACCAAGTCGGACATGGTAATCGAGGTGTCCGCGCCCCCGTGCAGGATCAACAGCGGCGGTTCGTCGCCCGTCCAGCCCTGCCCCTCGGGCGTCGACAGCCCACCATGGAAACTGGCGTAGCCCGCTGCCTCGCCGGCCAAGTCGCTGCGGGCCATTTCCAGCGTGACGGCGCCGCCGAAGCAATACCCCATCACCGCCATGCTGCCGGCGTCCGATAGCGCCCGCGCCTGCGCCACGCCCGCCTGGATCAGCGCGCGCATCTTCTCGCGGTCCTGGTAGAGCGCCCCGGTCGCGGCGCGGCGGTGGTCGACGGTTTCGGTCGGCGTGCCCGCGCCGAACATGTCCAGCGCGAAGGCGTCGTAGCCCATCTCGGCCAGCATGTCGGCGCGCTGCCGCTCGTAGTCGGTCAGCCCGTCCCAGTCATGCACGATCAGGACGAGTCCCGCCGCATCTTCGGCAGCGGCAAAATAGCCGGTATAGGCGGCGCCATCGACCTCGTAGCTTAGCTCCTCGGCCAGGGCGGGCAGCGCGGCCCCCGCGATGGCGCCGGTCAGAATGGAAATTCGCATTATGTTGTCCTCCCGCTGACAGAAGGTGCGCCGGCGCCTCGCGCCGACAGCGAGTGTTTCTACCCTGGTCGGAGCGCCCTCCTCTGGGCGAGAAGATGGCGCGGCCCGGCGCCGCGGCAAGTCTGGCCGTCAGTCCAGCGACGTGACCCAGAGGATCGTCGCATCCTCCTGGCTGACCGAAATCACGTTGTGTCCCATCGTCGCGTCGTAATAGGCGCTGTCTCCCCGGCGCATCTCGACCGGCGCGTAAAGTTCGGTATAGAGCCGGATCACCCCGGTCAGCACGTAGAGGAACTCTTCCCCCTCGTGGCGTACCCAGCCCTCGAACTCCGCGACGTCTCGTGCCCGCACCCGTGTACGATAGGGAAGCATCCGCTTGCGCGACAGCGCCCCGGCCAACAGCTCGTGCTCATAGGTGGCGGTGGCTTGCGCAGCGCCCTCGCCAGTGCGCGTCACCGCCATGCGTCCGCCCGTGCGCGGCCCGCGCATCGGTGTGAACAGCTGCGGCACCGACACGCCCAGGCCCGTGGCCAGCTTCTTTAACGCCTCGTAGGTGGGCGACATCTGGTCGTTCTCGATCTTCGAGAGGGTCGAGCGCGCAAGCCCGGCCCGGCGCGCGGCCTGTTCCAGCGTCCAGCCCCGCGCCGTCCGCAATTCGCGTACCCGCTGGCCCAGGTCCAGCGGCTCGGGCGTTTCCGCCTCGCCCTCCGCCCGGTCTATGCGGATGAGCCGGTGGTCGCGCGGCCGTCCCATGCCTTTGTGTGATAGAGCTTGGCCCTTGCAACCGCAAGGCACGGGGGCTAGCACCGCGTCCATGCACGCGATTTTCGACGAGGGCGCCCCGCCCCCCTGCCCCACGCCGTTCAACCTGGCGGCCTACGTCCTGTCCCCGGCATCCACCACGCCGGAAAAGGTGGCGCTTGCCGTCGTCGGGCCGCATGGCGCGGAGCGGTGGAGCTATGGCCGGCTGGAGGCTGCGGTGCGCGGGCTGGCGGGCGGCTTTTCCGCGATGGGGCTGGCGCCCGGGGCGCGGGTTCTCCTGCGGCTGGGCAACGGGGTGGAGTTTCCCATCGGCTATCTCGGCGCGATCGCCGCGGGGCTGGTGCCGGTGCCGACCTCGGCCCTGCTGACCGCGCCCGAGATCACCAAGCTTGCCCGTGAGATCGAGCCCGCGGCGATCCTTGCCGGCCCGAATGTCCCGCTGCCCGAAGACTGCCCCGCGCCTGTGCTCGACATCGACGCGCAGCGCGCCCGTTACGAAGGCGCACCAGCCGATTACGCGATGGGCGACCCACACCGGCCCGCCTATATCGTCTACACCTCGGGCACCTCGGGCAACCCGCGCGGGGTGATCCACGCCCATCGCGCGGTCTGGGCGCGGCGGATGATGTGGGAGGGTTGGTATGCTCTGCAGGAGGATGATCGCCTGCTGCATGCTGGCGCGTTCAACTGGACCTACACGCTGGGCACCGGGCTGCTCGATCCCTGGTCGGCCGGCGCGACCGCGCTGATCCCGGCCCCTGGGGTCCGGCCCGGGCAGCTTCCGCTGCTGCTAAAGCGGTTCGATGCCACGATCTTCGCCGCCGCGCCGGGCGTCTACCGCCAGATGCTGCGCGAGCACCCGCATCTGGTTCTGCCGAAGCTGCGCCACGGGCTGTCGGCGGGCGAAAAGATGCCCGAGGCGACCCGCGCAGCCTGGACCGAGACCACGGGCACCGCGGTCTACGAGGCGCTGGGCATGTCCGAATGCTCGACCTTCATTTCCGGCAGTCCCGCGCACCCCGCGCCGCCGCCCGCCTCGGGCTATCCGCAAACCGGCCGCCGCGTCGCGGTGCTTGGACCAGACCTTGCGCCGGTCGGCCGCGGCGAGGCAGGGCAACTAGCGGTGTCCAACCGCGATCCAGGCCTGATGCTCGGCTACCTCAAGGCCGAGGCCGAGACCGCCGAGCGCTTCCACGGCGAATGGTTCCTGACCGGCGACGTGGTCGACATGGCCGATGACGGGGCGATCACCTATCTCGGGCGATCCGACGACATGCTGAACGCCGGCGGGGTCAGGGTCTCGCCGCTGGAGGTCGAACGCGCGCTGCACGACCACCCCGCCATCCACGAGGTCGCGGCGACGGAAATCGCGGTAAAAGCCGACACCACCGTCATCGCCGCGTTCTATACCGGCGAGGCGGTTGCCGAAGACGACTTGCGGGCCTTCGCCGCCGAACGTCTGGCACGTTACAAGCAGCCGCGCCTTTACGTGCACATGGACCAGTTGCCCAAGAACCCGAACGGCAAGCTCAACCGCCGCCGTATCCGGGCGAACTACGAGGCCGCATATGGTGCCGCTTGACATCCTCGCCGACCCGATCTGTCCGTGGTGCCTTATCGGCAAGCGGCTGCTGAAAAATGCTCTGGCCAAACGCCCCGACCACCCTTTCGTAATCGCCTGGCACCCGTTCCAACTGAATCCCGACATGCCCGCGGGCGGCATGGACCGGCGCGCCTATCTCGAAGCCAAGTTCGGCGGTCGGGAAGCGGCCGCGAAGACCTATGCCGAGATCGACGAAAAGGCGCGGGCGGCGGGGCTGGACCTGAACCTTGCCGCGATAAGGCGCACGCCGAACACGCTGGACGCGCACCGGCTCATCCATTGGGCCGGCGTTGAGCATCGGCAGTCGGCCTTGGTCGATGCGCTGTTTGCGGCCTATTTCTTCGAGGGCCATGATATCGGTGACGTGGGCGTGCTGACAGACATCGCTGCGGCTGCGGGCATGGATCCGGACATGGTCGCGCGCCTGCTCGCCTCGGAGGCGGACGTGGAGGAGGTTCGCAGCCGCGACGCCCATGCCCGCGCACGCGGCGTTACCGGCGTGCCCACCTTCGTCGTGGCCGAGCGCCACGTGCTGGTCGGCGCCCAGCCCACCGCGCTGTGGGAGAAGGTGATCGCGGAACTGGCGGGCGATCCGGGGGCCGGACCGCTGCAATAGCCTCTGGACGCGGATCGCCGCCCGGCCCGGGCAGCGCGGGAAAAACCGCTGGCGCCTGCGCCGGTTCTCGCGCAAGAGGGGGCGATGTCTGAACTGCCGATCGACCAGCGCCCGATGACCGAGGCGCGCCGCCTGTCCCGCCCGGAATTCGTGGCGATGATGGCGCTTCTGTTCGCAACCGTCGCGTTCTCGATCGACGCGATGCTGCCCGCCCTGCCTCAGATCGGCCGCGAACTCACGCCCGAGAGCCTGAACCACGCCCAATACGTCATCACCGTCTTCGTCGCGGGTATGGGCCTGGGAACGCTGTTTGCCGGGCCGTTGTCAGACTCCTTCGGGCGCAAGCGCGTGATATTGGGTGGTGCGGCGCTCTATCTCGCGGGGGCGGTCCTGGCGGGCCTCGGCCAGTCGCTGGAACTGATGCTGCTTGGCCGAGCGGTGCAGGGTCTGGGTGCCGCGGCGCCCCGCGTGGTGGCGCTGGCGGTTGTGCGC
The DNA here is from genome assembly GCF_900142935.1 of Rhodovulum sp. ES.010. Taxonomy (NCBI): domain Bacteria; kingdom Pseudomonadati; phylum Pseudomonadota; class Alphaproteobacteria; order Rhodobacterales; family Paracoccaceae; genus Rhodovulum; species Rhodovulum sp. ES.010. Next base: position 796,871 of record NZ_FSRS01000001.1, read on the forward strand.
GATCTCTATGCGGGCCGGGACATGGCGCGGATCGTCTCTTTCGTGATGACGATCTTCACGCTGCTGCCGGCCATCGCGCCGCTGATCGGTGCCGGCATCATCGCGCTGGCGGGCTGGCGCGCGATCTTCGGCGCCTTCCTCGTCTTCTCTCTGCTGTCCATAGGCTGGTACGCGCTGCGCCAGCCCGAGACCTTGCCCGTTGCCGGCCGCCGCCCACTGCGGGCTGCACCGCTCATCGAGGCCGCTCGCGAGGTGTTTGCCGACCCGGTGGCGCGTATCGCGGTGCTGGTGCAGACGCTGGTTTTCTCGGTGCTGTTCATGACCCTTACATCAATCCAACAGGTCTTTGACATACATTTCGAACGCGGCGACGGCTTCCCCCTATGGTTCGGGCTGATCGCGGTGATCGCAGGCAGCGCGAGCTTCACCAACGCGATGCTCGTCGGCAAGCTGGGGATGCGGTTCCTGATCCGCACGACGCTCATCGCGCAGATGGGCATTTCCGGCGTCATGGCGGTGATGTTCTGGGCCGGGCTGTGGCCGGACTGGGCGGCATTCCCGGCCTTCGTGCTCTGGGCCATCACGCTGTTCGGCATGCTGGGGCTGACGATCGGCAACCTGAACGCGCTGGCGATGGAACCGCTCGGCCATATCGCCGGGATGGCCGCCTCGATCATGGGGGCGCTTGCCACAGTCTTTTCCGCGATCCTCGCCGCGCCCGTCGGCCAGGCCTTCGATGGCACGCCGCGCCCGCTCGCGCTAGGCGTGTTTCTCGCCGTGACGGCGGCAGTGGCGCTCATGACCCGCTTGCCCGAGCGCTAATGCGCCGGTCAGAACGCCTCAGGCCGCGATAGGCCCCATCGCAGGCAGCACCGGGCTGTCGAACTCAAGAAGCCGCATGAGGAAGCCCGCCTGCGCGTATAGCACCTCCATCCGGTGCGATACCGCCTCGGGCGAGCCGGGGTGCTCGGCCAGAAGCCGGAGATTGGCGGCAAGCGCGGGCGCGAGCGGTTGGCCATCGCTCTGGCGCACCGCAATGTCGGTCTGCCAGTCGGCGGTGCGAAGCAGGTGCACTTGCGGGCCAAGTATGAGTTCGAGATGGCGCGGCGCGGCATCCGGCGCGTGAAACCCGGAAACATGCGGCGCGAGCGCGCCGAAGGCCAGGCAGCCCGGAGCGGCAACCAGTTGCTCCAAGCGCGCGAGTTCGCTTCGGCCCTCGGTTCCGAGCGCCGCGCCCGACAGTTGTACGGGCCGTCCATCGTATCCCATGACGATCATGGCATCGGCCTTGTGCCCCGTGATCGACCGGCGGCCATAGGCCACGAACCGTTTTACGATGCCCACGCATTCACCGGGCTGCGCCTCGGAAGCCGGGGCGAAGAGATCGGCCATGAGAGCGCCGGCGCGCTCGCTGACCAGACCGCGCGTCCAGGCAAAAGGGACCGGCGCGATTTCCGCGATGTTTTTCATGATTGCTGTCCTGCTCGACGTTTCTTTTTGTCTTGTGTCTCGACGGTAGAATCGCCTTTGCGCCCCCGGCAAGCCTGCGATTCAAGGCCCGAACACATATGCGCAGATGTGTTGCGGCGCGGTCCTGTCCGTCCCGGTGCCCCCAAATTCCGGCCCCGGACGGGGCACCCACCATAGTTTGTGTGCGTTGGCGATTGACGAATCGTATTCTGCGGCGACCCGGGAGGTACGCCCGCCAGTGGCCGCGCGCCTAGCTGTCTCCAGCCTGCGCGCGCTGCGCCCGCCGTTTGAATCTCGGCGTATTCGGCAGCGACACCGTCGCGCCGGAGCCTGGCGAATCGCGGACGCGGCCTGCGCCCTTTACGCCACCGCCTTGACCTTCTCAGCCAGATCGCGCGCTATGGCGAAGGCACCCTTTATCCGGTCGCTGTCCTTCGCCCAGTCGCGGCGGATGACGATCTTGTTGTCCTTGACCTTGGCCAGGCCGCGCTGGCCATGCACGAACTCGACCAACCCGGCAGGGTTGGCGAACTTGTCATTGTGGAACTGGATCGTCGCGCCCTTGGGGCCCCCGTCCAGCCGGGCGATGCCCGCGCGCTTGCACATCGCCTTGATGCGGACTACCAGCAGAAGCGTGTTGACCTCGCGCGGCAGCTTGCCGAACCGGTCTATAAGCTCGGCGGCGAAACCTTCGAGTTCCACCTTGGTGGTCAGGCCCGAAAGCCGCCGGTAAAGCCCCAGCCGCACGTCGAGATCGGGCACGTAATCGTCGGGGATCAGGACGGGAACGCCGAGGTTGATCTGCGGCGACCAATCCTCGTCGGTCTCGGCCAGCCCCTCCACCGCACCCGAGCGGATCTTGGCAATCGCCTCTTCCAGCATCGACTGGTAAAGTTCGAAGCCCACCTCGCGGACATGGCCCGACTGCTCTTCGCCGATGAGATTCCCGGCGCCGCGAATGTCTAGGTCCTGGCTGGCCAGCGTGAACCCCGCGCCGAGCGTGTCGAGCGAGCCCAGCACACGCAGCCGCTTCTGCGCCTGCGGCGTCAGCGGCGCGCGCGGCTTGGTCGTCATATAGGCATAGGCGCGCGTCTTCGACCGCCCCACCCGGCCGCGGATCTGGTAAAGCTGCGCCAGCCCGAACATGTCGGCGCGGTGGACGATCATCGTGTTCGCGGTCGGGATGTCGAGCCCCGATTCCACGATGGTCGTGGCCAGCAGCACGTCGTATTTCCCGTCGTAGAAGGCGTTCATCCGGTCGTCGAGCTCGCCCGCCGCCATCTGGCCATGCGCGACGACGAAGGAGACCTCCGGGACCTGGTCGCGCAGGAACGCCTCCATCTCGGGAAGGTCCTTGACTCGCGGAACCACGAAGAAGCTCTGGCCGCCGCGGAAATGCTCGCGCAGCAGCGCCTCGCGTACGGTCACCGCGTCGAACTCGCTGACATAGGTGCGGATCGAGAGGCGGTCGACGGGGGGCGTGCCGATGATCGAGAGATCGCGCACGCCTGTCAGGCTCATCTGCAGCGTGCGCGGAATGGGCGTCGCGGTCAGCGTCAGCACATGCACGTCACTGCGCATGGCCTTTAGCCGCTCCTTGTGGGCGACGCCGAAATGCTGCTCCTCGTCGATGATCAGCAGGCCCAGATTGCGGAAACGGATGCCCTTGGCCAGCAGTGCATGGGTGCCGACCACGATGTCCACCGTGCCCTCGGCCAGCCCGGCTCTGGTGGCCGCCGCCTCTTTCTGGCCGACGAAACGCGAAAGCTGGCGCACCTCCAGCGGGAAGCCGCGGAACCGTCCGGAGAAGCTTTTCGCGTGCTGGCGGGCGAGCAGCGTGGTCGGCGCGATCACCGCCACCTGCACGCCCGACATCGCGGCAACGAAGGCCGCGCGCATCGCCACCTCCGTCTTGCCAAACCCAACGTCACCGCAGATCAACCTGTCCATCGGTGTGCCGGAGGCCATGTCGGTCAGCACGTCCTCGATGGCGGCGAGTTGGTCGTCGGTCTCCTGATACGGGAAGCGCGCGGAAAACGCCTCCCACATGTGGTGGTTGGGTTCCAGCATCGGGGCGTTGCGCAGGTGGCGTTCGGCAGCCACCCGGATCAGCCGGTCGGCGATCTCGCGGATGCGTGCCTTCAGCTTGGCCTTCTTGGCCTGCCAGGCCCCGCCGCCCAGCTTATCGAGTAGCCCTTCCTCGTGACCGTAGCGGCTGAGCAGTTCGATATTCTCCACCGGCAGGAACAGCCGATCGCCGCCCGCGTATTCCAGCGCCAGGCATTCATGCGGTGCGCCGGCGGCAGTGATGGTTTCGAGCCCGTTGTAGCGTCCGACGCCGTGCTCGACATGGACGACCAGATCGCCGGGCGAGAGCGACTGCGTCTCGGTCAGGAAGTTCTCGGCCTTGCGGCGCTTCTTCGGGGCGCGGATCAGCCGGTCGCCGAGCACGTCCTGTTCCGAGATCACCGTCAGTTTCGGCCCCTCGAAACCGTGCTCCAGCGCCCACACGGTCAGGTAAAGGCCCCGCCCCTCAGCCACGTCGCGGATATCGGCGGCGAGTTGGGCATCGCTGACGCCCTCGTCCTCCAGAAGCCCCCTGAGCCGTTCGCGCGCACCCTCGGAATAGGAGGCGACGACCACCGGCCCCTCCTCTCGGCGCGCCTGAACATGGTCTTTCAAGGCGCTGAAAAGGCTGACCTGTTCCAGCTTGCGCTCGGGCGCGAAGTTGCGCCCGATGCGCCCGCCCGCGTCGATCACGCCCGGGCCCGTGCCCTGCGCCAGCGGCGAAAGCTGCACCACGCGGTGTCCGGCGATCGCAGCGGTCCAGGCGTCATCGTCCATATACATCAGAGCCGGCGGACATGGCTTGTAGACGCTGTCGATGCGCCCCTTCTGGGTCATCGCCTCGCGCCGGGCCTGGTACTGGTCGTCGATCGTCTCCCACCGCGAGAGCCGCGCGGGCGGCACCTGGTCATCGAGATAGACACTCGCGTCCGGCAGGTAATCGAACAGCGTCTCCAGACGGTCGTGGAAGAACGGCAGCCAGTGTTCGGCGCCCGCATGCTTGCGCCCGGCGCTGACGGCCTCGTAGAGCGGGTCGTCGGTGCCGGCGGCGCCGAACTCGATGCGGTAGTTCTGCCGGAACCGGGTGATCGCCGCGTCATCCAGGATCACCTCGGAGACCGGCGCCAGTTCCACTGTTTGCAGCGGTTCCGTGGTGCGCTGTGTCGCAGGGTCGAAGCGGCGCGCCCCGTCGAGGACGTCGCCGAAGAGATCGAGCCGCACCGGCCCCGACTCGCCCGGCGGGTAGATGTCGATGATCCCGCCCCGCACGGCGTAGTCGCCCGGCTCCAGCACCGTCGGCGCTTGGGTGAAGCCCATACGCACGAGAAACGCCTTAAGCGCCTCTTCGTCCACCTGCGCCCCCACCCGCGCGGTGAAGGACGCCGCGCGCAGGACCTCGCGCGCAGGCACGCGCTGGGTAACTGCGTTCAGGGTGGTCAGAAGGATGAACGGCGCCGGCATCCCGGCGACCAGCCCGGCAAGTGTGGCCATCCGCGCCGCCTCGACATCCGGGTTGGGCGAGACCCGGTCATAGGGCAGGCAATCCCAGGCGGGAAAATCCAGCACCACCGCATCGGGCGCAAAGAAGGCCAGCGCGGCGCGCATCGCAGACAGCCGCTTGTCGTCGCGCGCAACATGCATGACGGACTGCCCGGTGCGGTCCATCTCGCGCACCAGAAGGCGCGCGTCATAGCCCTCGGGGGCGCCGCCGGCGGTAATGTGGAGGAGATCGGCCATGGGCGCCGGAAATAAGGACGCGGGGGGCGGTGTCAACCGCCGAGCGCACCGATCGACATGTTCTGCCACATCCCCCACATCGCGGTAACGAAGATCGAGACGATCCCCAAGAGTTGCACGCCGAGCCGGTGCCAGGTCAACAGCCGGTAAAGCGCCTCGGCCCGGTGGCCGCCGCGCTCGTAGATCCGTGCCGTGCGGATCGACCATAGACCGACCAACGTCATCGGCGCGAACAACAGAAACACCGCCTGGCTGAACTCGTTTCCGTAATGGAACCCTATGATCGCCAACGTGCTGAGCAAGAAGCCCGCGAAACCGGTGATCCACAGCCCCGAGACGCGCGCGATGTACAGGTAGCGGCGCGCATTGATCCGCAGCAGGTCGGCCACGTCCTCGGCCGCCTCGCCGCCCGTACGGCGGGCGCGCCGGATCATGTCGTAGGGCACGCCCAGCACCCAGTGGCTGGAGGTGGACCACAGCACCGCAAGCGCGATCCAGTACCAGAGGTTCGAGAACGACCGCATGTCGATCAACTCGAAGACTTGCTGGTTCCAGTCCAAGGGCGCCGCTGCTCCATCCGGGGCCTCTGGGGCGGGGCGCCGCTGGGACGATTCCCGCTCTTGAGGTGTGCTCCGATCCGTGTAACGCAGTCGCAGGAAATGTTGAAGGAGCCGTTGCCATGCGCCCCACTCTCGCCCCATTCCCGATGACTCGCCTGCGCCGCACCCGCCGCACGCCGGCGCTGCGGGCGCTGACCTGCGAGACGGCGCTGGGCGTGGGCGACCTGATCTGGCCGATCTTCATCCGCGAGGGTGAAGACGTGGAAGAGTCGGTGCCCTCAATGCCGGGCGTGGCGCGCCGCTCGCTCGACCGGGTCGTCGAGGCGGCTCAGGAGGCGGCCGATCTGGGCATTCCGGCCATCTGCCTGTTTCCCTATACCGACCCTGCGCTGAAGACGGAAAAGTGCGAGGAGGCGTGGAACCCGGAAAACCTGTCCAACCGGGCGATCCGGGCGATCAAGCAGGCGGTGCCCGAGATCGCGGTGATGACCGACATCGCGCTCGATCCCTACAACGCCAATGGCCATGACGGGATCGTGCGCGACGGGATCATCGTGAACGACGAGACCGTCGAGGCGCTGGTGAAGATGGCGCTCGCCCAGGCCGAGGCCGGAGCGGATATCCTCGGCCCTTCGGACATGATGGACGGCCGCATCGGCGCGATCCGCAAGGCGCTGGAGGAGACCGGCCATTCGGACGTCACGATCATGTCCTACACCGCGAAGTACGCCAGCGCATTCTACGGGCCGTTCCGCGACGCTGTCGGGGCTTCGGGCGCGCTGAAGGGCGACAAGAAAACCTACCAGATGGACCCGGCCAATTCCGACGAGGCGATCCGGCTGGTCGAACGCGACCTAATGGAGGGCGCGGATATGGTCATGGTGAAACCGGGCATGCCCTATCTGGACATCTGCCGGCGGGTGAAGGACGCGTTCGGCATTCCGACCTATGCCTACCAAGTGTCGGGCGAGTACGCGATGCTGATGGCCGCGGCTCAGAACGGCTGGCTCGACCGCGAGAAGGTGATGATGGAAAGCCTGATGAGTTTCAAACGCGCGGGCTGCGACGGGATTCTCACCTATTTCGCGCCCGAGGCGGCGAAACGGCTGCGCGCGGGCTGACGCCGGTCGCTGGGCGCGCGCGTGTCTTCGCCGCATCTCGCGCCATGGGCCGGCCCGCCGGGCGCGCCGATCAGCGTGCCATGGCGACCTGCAAGGAATTGCCTAGACGGGCGCTCTTGGTGGTGACAGGGCGCGCGCGGACCTCTATAGTTTGTGGCAAGGGTCGAAAAGGCCACAACAAGAGGCACGGAGCAATGCAAGACGGCAAGAACACGAGCCTGTTCTCCCGCAGGGTTTTCCTGGGCGCCATGGGCGCAACAACGGCACTGGCGGCCTGCGGCAACGGCGTGGGCAGCCAGGGCGGCGCCGAGATCGACAGCCGGGTGGACTCGACGCGGAACTATCTCTTCAGCCGATATCCCGGCACGCGGGAACTGGCGGACAAGGCGCAGGGCATTCTCTGGATGCCGCTGATCACCAAGGCGGGCCTCTGGGTTGGTGGCGCCTATGGCCGCGGTGCCCTGCGAGTGAACAATGTCACGGTCGATTACTACTCCGCGACCTCGGCGAGCATCGGGTTCCAGGTTGGCGCGCAGCAATATGCGCATGCGCTGTTCTTCATGACGCCGGAGGCATTGCAGACCTTCCGCGCCGGGGCCGGATGGTCGGCGGGTGCCGATCTCGAATACGCCTTCATGGATGACGCGGGCGCGGTTTCGGCCGACACGATGACCTCGCTCGACCCGGTGATCGCAGTGATCTTCGGCCAGCAGGGGCTGATTGCCGGCGCCTCGCTGCAAGGGACCAAGTACACACGCATCATCCCCTAAGCCGCGCTGCCCGTGGCCTGGACCTCGGCCTCGCCGCCCTAGTCTGTCGCTGGGGCGAGCGAAACCGTTCGAAACGGATAGGAAGGGGTGATCAGGCTACGACGGGCGTCCGTCACACGACACATTCTGCTGGCAGCGGCGTTGCTGTTGGCTTGGCCCTTTTTGCGCTACTCGGTCGAATTCGGCGTTGGTGGACTGGCGGGCAACTTGGCCGAGCCGACCTATCTGTTCCGCGACGGCGCCTGGGCATCGAAAGGCGCGATTTTCCTGCACATGCTGGCCGGCGCGGCCATCACGATCCTGGCGCCGCTGTAACTGCTCGGTGCGCTCCGCCGCAGCTTGCCCGGCGCTCACAGGGCCGGCGGACATCTCCTTGCCGTGGGCGCTCTGATCGCGGGCGTCACGGGAACCGCCTACATCGTGCTGCGCGGCACGATCGGCGGGCCGGTCATGGACGCGGGATTTGCCGGCTATGGCGTCCTGCTCATGGTGGCGGCGGTTCAGACCCTGCGCAGCGGGCGCGCCGGAAACCTGGAACACCACCGCGACTGGGCGCTGCGGCTGTTCTGGCTCGCGCTCGGTTCTTGGCTGTACCGGGTGCATTACGGCGTCTGGTATGCCCTGACTGACGGGCTTTGGAGCAATGACGCCTTCACCGGCGCGGGCGACCCGCCAGGCGCTTATGATCTGTCCTAGGATCGGCCCAGGTGCCGCGGCGCCTCGTCAGCCCATCGCGCGCAGTCGCTTGATCAGGCTCGAGGTGTCCCAGCGGCCGCCGCCCATATTCTGCACGTCCTTGTAGAACTGATCGACCAACGCGGTAACCGGCAGGCTCGCGCCGTTCTCCTCGGCGGTAGCCAGGCAGATCGCAAGGTCCTTGCGCATCCAGTCGACGGCGAAGCCATGGTCGAACTGGTCGTCCAGCATCGTGCCGTGGCGGTTGACCATCTGCCAGCTTCCAGCCGCGCCGCCACCGATGACCTCTACCACCGCGCGCCCGTCAAGCCCAGCCTTCTGCGCGAGATGCAGCCCCTCCGCCAGCCCCTGCAGAAGCCCCGCGATGCAGATCTGGTTGACCATCTTGGTCAGTTGCCCTGCCCCGGTGCCGCCCATCCGCTTGGCGAGCTTTGCATAGGCGGCCATGACAGGCTCGGCCCGGTCGAACGCCTCCTGGGGGCCGCCGCACATTATGACAAGCTGGCCGTTCTCGGCCCCCGCCTGCCCCCCCGAAACCGGCGCGTCGACGAAGGCTACGCCCGACTCGGCTGCGGTTGCCGCCATCTCCTCGGTCACCTTTGACGAAACGGTCGTGTGATCGACGAAGACCGCCCCCTCGCCCATACCTGCCAAGGCGCCCCCCGGCCCCGTGCACACTGCGCGCAGATCGTCGTCATTGCCAACACATGCCATCACGAACTCCGCACCGGCGGCCGCGTCGGCCGGCGTGGGCGCGGCTCGCCCGCCATGTTGGGCCACCCAGGCCTCCGCCTTGGACCCCGTACGGTTATAGACGGTGACATCGCACCCCTTCGCGGCGAGATGCCCCGCCATCGGGTAACCCATCACCCCCAGTCCCAGGAACGCGACTTTCGCCATCGGCCTCTCCCCCCTCGTTGCATGCGCCGGCGTTTGCCCCTAACTAACGGCCCCATCCGGGGCGTCAACAACAGGGCGGACATGGCCGGGCTCTTCCGATGGCTTCTGCGGCTCTTCATGGCCGTCGTCATCCTGGCCGTGCTGGCCGGGGCGACCGTCTATTATCTCGCGTCGCGGTCCCTGCCCGACTACGATGCGACCCATCGCGTCGCGGGGTTGTCGCAGCCGGTGGAGATCGTGCGCGACAACGCCAACGTGCCGCATGTCTTTGGGGCGAGCGATGCCGACGTGTTCTTCGGGCTCGGCTTCGCCCATGCTCAGGACCGGCTGTGGCAGATGACGGTTCTAAGGCGCACCGCGCAGGGCCGGCTGTCAGAACTTTTCGGCGCCCGCACGCTGGAAATCGACAAGCTGATCCGCCGGCTCGACCTCTACGGGCTCGCGGAACGCTCGGTCGCGGTGCAGGATGCCTACACCACCGGCGCGCTGGAAGCGTATGCCCGTGGCGTCAATGCCTGGATCGGCACCGTCAATGCCGAGGCACGCGGCCGGGGCGCGCCGGAATTCTTCCTGTTCACGCCGGAAGTCCCCTACTGGCAACCGGCCGATTCGCTGGCCATCGCCAAGCTTATGGGGCTGACGGTCTCGACCCATCTCGATGCCGAGGTCTTGCGCGCGCGCGTCTCTCTGCTGCTCGATGAGGACCGCGTGCGCGACCTTCTGCCCGACGCCCCGGGCAGCGGGATCGCGGCGTTGCCCGACTACAGCGAGCTTGCACCGGGCGTCTCCCCTTCGACAACGCCACGCCACAAGGCCGCCGCCGGCCCGCTCTCGCCCTTTCCCGAGGGGCGGCCCTTCGCCTCCGCCTCGAATGCCTTTGCCGCCGCGCCTCGCCGCTCGGCGGCCGGCGGCACGCTTCTGGCCAACGACCCGCACCTGGGCTTTTCGGCCCCCTCGATCTGGTATCTCGCCCGGCTCGAGCTTTCCACGGGCGGCGTGATCGGGGGTACGGTGCCGGGGATGCCGGTGGTCCTTGCAGGCCGTTCGGCGCGGCTCGGCTGGGGCCTGACCACGGCCTATCTCGACGACCAGGACGTATTTCTCGAAGCCCTGAACCCCCAAAACCCGAATGAATACCGCACGCCCGAAGGCTACGCGCCTTTCGAGATGCAGCGCACGATCATCCGCGTGGCAGATGCACAGCCGGTGACAATCGAGATGCGCTGGACCGAGAACGGACCGGTGCTGCCCGCCACCCATCACGACCTCGCCTCTATCACACCCGCGGGGCACGTAGCCGCGCTCGGCTGGACGCTGCTGGATGCGGCCGACACCTCGATGAGTGCGGGGCTCAAGCTGATGCGGGCGGCCAGCGTGAACGAGGCGATCGAGGCCGGCCGGCTCCACGTCGCCCCGGCACAGAACCTGATGGTGGTGGACGAGGAGACGATCGCACTGCAGACCATTGGCGCCATGCCCGGGCGGCGTGCGGGCCACCAGAGCCAAGGCCGCCTGCCCGTGGCGGGCTGGAGACCGGAAAACCGCTGGCAAGGCCGATTGAACTATGCCGCGAACCCCCGCTTCGTCGCGCCGGCGAGCGGCATCCTGGGCAACACAAACAACAAGCTCGTCGACCGGCCGTTTCCGCTGCATGTCAGCTTCGACTGGGGCGACAGCCAGCGCATCCAGCGCTGGAAGCGCCTGATGGAAACCCGGGAGGTGCATACCCGCGAGAGCTTCATCGAAGCGCAGCTCGACACCGTGTCGTTCACCGCGCGCGCGCTCTTGCCGCTGATCGGCCGCGATTTGTGGTTCACCGGCGAACCCGCGCCGCTGGGCAGCCCCGAGCGGCGGCGCCAGACGGCGCTCGAACTACTGGCCGAATGGAACGGCGAGATGAACGAGCACCTGCCCGAACCGCTGATCTATGCCGCCTGGCTGCGGCGGTTGCAGGACCGGCTGATCCGCGACGAACTGGGCCCCCTCGCGAACGAGTTCACCCATGTCGAACCGCTTTTCATCGAGCGGGTCTTCCGCGACATCGACGGCGCGGGCGCATGGTGCGACATCCGCCAGTCGAGCGCGGTCGAGACCTGCACCGAGATCGCCCGTCGGTCGCTGGACGAGGCGCTGCTGTGGCTTGCCGAGACCTATGGCGGCTCGCTGGAGTCCCTGCGCTGGGGCGCGGCGCACCAAGCCCGGCACGACCACCCGGTGCTCGGCGACTCGGCGCTGAAGTGGTTCGTGAACATCCGCCAGCCGACCTCGGGGGGCGACAACACGCTCAACCGCGGCCTGACCCGCGGCACCGAGCCCCACCCCTTCGCCAATATCCACGGGGCAGGGTATCGCGGCGTCTACGACTTCGCCGACCCCGACAGTTCGGTCTTCGTCATCTCCACCGGCCAGTCAGGCCACCCGCTGAGCCGCCATTACGACGACCTGGGCGAATTGTGGCGACGCGGCGAGTACATTCCCATGAGCCTCGACCCGGACCTCGCCCGCGCCGCGGCGGTAGGCGTTACACGCCTGCTGCCGGAAGGCGACTGACGCGCCGCGGACCGGTTCGATGCCGGAAGCGATGCGAGCCCAGCACCCCTTGGTTTCGCCTTGCTTGCGCAAGGCGACCAGCCGGGGGCTGCGCCCCCGGGCCCCCGCGAGTATTCTGGCCAAGAAGAAGAACGCCGCAGCCCTGCGCTAGCCCGCGTCCAACGCCCGGAACCGTTGTTCCTGCCGGGCGGTCCAGTTGACCGTAAGGCGGATGCCTTCGTCGACCTGCGTCTCGGCCTCGACCACGCCCTGGTCGTAGAGCCAGGCGCGCTTGCGTCCTTCATCGAAGCCGAGCATCAGCGCGCGCCGCGTCCGGGCGTCATCGAGCGCCCGCGTTACAGCCGACAGAAGCGCCTCAAGCCCGGCGCCGGTCCAGGCCGACAGCGTTAGGACGCCGTCATGGCGCGCGGCGGCCGTTTCAAGCGCGGTACGGGCCGCCGGGTCCAGCAGGTCGGTCTTGTTCCAGACCTCTATCTGCGGCGTCTCGGCGGCAACTCCCAGATCGGCTAGGATAGCGCGCACGTCATCGGCCTGCTCCCCGGTCTCGGGGTGGGCGATGTCGCGCACATGCACGACGAGATCGGCCTCCAGCACCTCTTCCAGCGTCGCGCGGAACGCCGCGACCAGCTGCGTCGGCAGGTCGGAAATGAAGCCCACCGTGTCGGACAGAATGACTTTCAGGCCCGTCGGCAGCGTCACTGCCCGCATCGTTGGGTCGAGCGTGGCGAACAGCATGTCCTTGGCCATCACCTCGGCGCCGGTGAGCCGGTTGAACAGCGTCGACTTGCCGGCATTGGTGTAGCCCACCAGCGCCACCACCGGGAACGGCACCTTGCGCCGCGCGGCGCGGTGCAGGTCGCGGGTCTTGGCGACCTTTTCCAGTTGCCGGCGCAACCGGGTGATCGCCTCGTCTATGGCCCTGCGGTCGGCCTCGATCTGGGTTTCGCCGGGGCCGCCGACGAATCCCAGGCCGCCCCTCTGGCGTTCGAGGTGGGTCCAGGCGCGCACCAGCCGCGTGCGCTGGTAGCTAAGCGCGGCCAGTTCCACCTGCAGCACGCCCTCACGGGTGCGGGCGCGCTCGGCGAAGATCTCGAGGATCAGCCCGGTCCGGTCGAGGATTTTGACCTTCCAGTCGCGTTCCAGGTTGCGCTGCTGGACGGGCGTGACGGGGCCGTCGATCAGAACCAGCTCGATCTCGGCCTCGCCTAGGCGCTCAGCCAGTTCCTCGACTTTGCCCGGACCGAACAGCTGTCCCGGGCGGGCCTTCGACAACGGCACGGTCTCGGCGCCGACGATCTCCATGTCGGGCAGCGCCTGGGCCAGGGCCACCGCTTCCTCCAGCGCCGGGGCGGCCTCGCGCCGCGACCGGTCGCTGGCGATGTCGGGGTGCAGCACAAAGGCCCGGGTGACCCGGCGCGCAGACTCCTCACGCAGTTCGGAGCTCAATCCTCACCGTCGTAGAGGTTGATCGGTTGCGAGGGCATGATTGTGGAGATCGCGTGCTTGTAAACGAGCTGACTTTGCCCGTCGCGGCGCAGGAGCACGCAGAAATTGTCGAACCAAGTGATCACACCCTGCAACTTGACCCCGTTGATCAGAAAGATCGTCACCGGGACCTTGGTCTTGCGAACATGGTTAAGGAATGCGTCCTGCAAATTCTGGTTTTTTTCGGCAGCCATTCGGTTATTGCCCTTTTTTCTGGTTCTGCCCTTCCCCGGACAGCCGTCGTTCCGTGCGGGAGAGTATGTCGCGAGGTTTTCGGAGATTCCAGCCCTCTTAACCGGCCTTTACGCCGAAAATTGGCCGCTGCGCCTCAGGTGCGCCAGAAATCCGGGTTCAGCAACGCGATGATCGCCAGCGTCTCGAGTCGGCCCACCACCATCGCCGCGGCGAGGATCATACGTGCGCCATCCCCGAGCGCGGCGTAGGACAGCGCCGCCTCGCTGCCGGCAGAGGCCAGCGGCCCGGTGGTGGTGAGCGCGGCCACGGTCAGGACCATCGAGGCCTCGAATCCAAGCCCGGTCGCGGCAAGCGCGACCATGGTCACGGCAACCGACAATGCGAACAACATGAAGAACACGAAGGCGATCTGCGCGCCCTGCCGCCGCATGCGTCTGGCGAAGGCGCCCGCACCGCCCACCGAGGAGGGATGGACGAGCTTTTCCATCTCGCGCACGCCATGCTTGTAGAGCGCATAGATCCTGAGCAGCTTGACCCCTCCCGCGGTGGTTGCAACACCCCCGCCGAAGACGGCCAGCCCGACCAGGATCAGCCCCGGAGTCGCCAGCCCCGACCAGCTTTGCGCCGCCGCCCAGTCGGCAGATTCGAACCCGGTGGTGGTCAGATAGGAGGTCACCGTGAAGACCGCGCCCCAAAGCGCACGCAACGCCGCGAAAAGGTTCTCCTCGGCGGCCATGTCATAGGCGCCCAGCCAATGGCGGACGAAAAGGAACAACGTCACCGCCCAGGCGATCGCCACCCCCATCCGGATTTCCAGATCGCTCCTGAGCGCTCGCCAGCTTTCGGCGCGGAAATCAAACATGAAGGTGCGCCGCGAGAAGGCGAAGATGAAAAAGCCCCAGAGAAACAACTCGCCGGCAAAACCGCTCTGCCCGCCGGGCACACCGCCCACGGGCGAGATACCCGAGGTCGAGAGGATTGACATCGCGTGGCAAGCGGCGACCAGCGGTCCCTCGCCGGCGACAAGCATGAGCACCCACAGCGCGGCAGTAAGCCCCAGGTAGACAGGAGCGAGACGGCTTGCGAAACGCACAAGCCGGCCGCGCGGGTCCGCGCCCTTCCCGGTCTCGGCCCCGCCGCCAACCGGGTGCGGCGCCGTCGGCGTGCCCGCGCCGGCCCCGGCGGTCACCTCGAAGCCCCCAAGGTTCATTGGCGCCAGGATCGAGATCGCGGTGACCCAGATGAAGAAACCGCCAAGCCAGCCCACCATCGCCCGCCACAGATGAAGCGCGCCCGATACCTGCCCGGGCACATCGTAGAGCGTGGCCCCGGTCGTCGTCAGGCTCGAAACCATCTCGAAATAGCCGTCCAGGAAGCTTGCCCCCGGCACCGACTCCACAACGGGCACCGCCAGCATCAGCGGCAGCACCGTGTAGAAGCTGAGCATTGCCAAGAGGTGGCTACGGGCCTGGTTCGAGACGCGGTTACGGACAGTAGCCAGACCGATCAGCGCGGCCAGCACCGAGAACAGAAGCCCGGAATAGAGGAAACTGCGCGCCGTCAGCCAGTCGCGCTCTGCCAGCGCCACGCCCACGGGCAGGAACATCGCCCCGGCCCCCACGCCCATGAGGATCACCAGAAGCGGAAGGTCGTAGATCCGCCGCAGCATCGGCGCTCAGAAGAAGTCGATGGAGACCTGCAACAGGCGCTCCACTTCGGGGACGTCAGCCGACAGCGCGAAGATCACCACCACATCGCCCTCCTCTATCCGGGTCGAGCCGGTCGGACGGATCACCTTCTCGCCCTTCATCACCGCCCCGACCAGCGCGCCCTCCGGGAAGTCGATCTCCTGCACGCGCTGGCCGCACATCGGCGAGGTCGAGAGCACCTGCGCCTCCAGCACCTCGGCTTCAGCATCGCCGATCGAGTAGACGCCGCGCACCCGGCCGTGACGGACATGGCGCAGGATCGAGCTGACGGTCGTGGCGCGGGGGTTGATATAGGCGTCGATATCGAGGGGGCCCATCAGCGGCACCAGCGAGGGGTCGTTGACCAGGCAGATGGCCATCGGGCAGCCGGCCAGCTTGGCACGCACCGCGGCAAGCAGGTTGGTCTTGTCGTCGTCGGTAACCGCCAGAACGGCGTCGGCGCGCTCGATATTCGCCTCTTCCAGGAGGTTCACGTCGAGCCCGTCGCCGTTGAGCACGATGGTCCGTTCCAACGCATCCGCGGCAATCTCGGCGCGCGTCCGGTCCTTCTCGATGACCTTGGCGCGGATGCGGTCCTCGCGGTTCTCCAGCGCCTCGGCCACGGCCAGTCCGACATTGCCGCCGCCGATGATGACCACCCGCTCCTGCCGTTTCGTGGGCTTGCCGAAGATCTCCAGCGTGCGGTCGATGTCCTCAATATGGGAGAACACGTAGATCTGGTCTTCGGGAAAAAGCTGGTCGTTCGGCTCCGGCGCGAACAGCGTGCCCTCGCGGCGCACGCCCACGACGAGCGCGCGCAATGTCGAGAACAGGTCGGTCAACTGCCTCAGCGGCGTGTTCACCACCGGACAGTCCTCTTCCAGCGTAATCCCCAGCAGTTGCGCCTTGCCGCCAAGAAAGCTCTCGGTATCGAAGGCCGCGGGCGAGGACAGCCGCTGGAGCGCCGCCTCGGCCACCTCGCGCTCGGGGCTGATGACCACATCGATCGGCATGTGGTCGCGCCGGTAAAGGTCGGAATAGATCGCGGTCAGGTAGGATTGCGAGCGCAGCCGCGCGATCTTGCGCGGAATCGCGAAGACCGAATGAGCCACCTGGCAGGTGACCATGTTGACCTCGTCGGACTGCGTGGCCGCGATGATCATGTCGGCATCGCGCGCGCCCGCCCGTTGCAGGATATCGGGATAGGACGCGTGACCGGTGATGCCTTGCACGTCAAGCGCGTCCGTCGCCCGCCGGATCAGGTCGCCGTTGAGATCGACAACGGTGACGTCGTTCCGCTCGCCCGAGAGGTGGCGGGCGATCTGCCAGCCGACCTGGCCCGCGCCGCAGATGATGATCTTCATTCACGCTATCCGACACTGGGCAAAACGCGCCCCATGCATTGCAGAAGGCGCAAGGGGGGTCAATCTGCGGCGGTGTCGGCCTCTTCCTCGTCGTCGACATGGGCGACCCGAGACCCGGCCCGGGCCGAGGTGACGACGCCCAGCGATTTCAGCTTGCGGTGCAGTGCCGAGCGTTCCATGCCGACGAAATTCGCCGTCCGCGAGATATTGCCGCCGAAGCGGTTGATCTGGGTCAGCAGGTATTCGCGCTCGAACAGCTCGCGCGCCTCGCGCAAGGGCAGTGTTGCCAGCCCCGCCGACAGCACAACGCGGCCGTCCTCGGCCGGGCCGTCATTGCTCGCCGGCAGTTCGGCCGAGGCGATCGGCGCGGTGCCCTCGCCCAGGATCAGCACCCGCTCGATCACGTTCTTCAACTGACGCACGTTGCCGGGCCACCCCATTGTCTGGAGCAGCGCCTCGGCCTCGTCCGACAGCGGGCGCAGCGGCAGACCCTGAGACTTGTTGAAACTGGCGATGAAATGGGCGGCGAGCGCAGGGATGTCCTCGCGGCGGTCATCCAGCGCGGGCACGTCGATCGGCACCACGTTGAGCCGGTGATAAAGCTCTTCGCGGAACGTCCCGGCGGCGATCTCGGCATGCAGATCGCGGGTGGTCGACGAAATCACGCGGATGTCGACGCGCACCTTGTCGGTGCCGCCGGCGCGCTGGAACTGCTGGTCGACCAGCACCCGTAGTATCTTGGACTGGGTGCCAAGCGGCATGTCGGCTACCTCGTCGAAATAGAGAATGCCGCCATGGGCCTGTTCCAGCAGCCCGTGCTCGATCCCGCGGGTCGGGCTCTCGCGGCCGAACAGCACCTCCTCCATCCGTTCGGGCTCGATCGAGGCGGAGTTGACTACAACGAAGGGCCCGTTCGCGCGGTTGGACTGGGCGTGGATGTAGCGTGCGGCCACCTCCTTGCCCGACCCCGGCGGGCCTTTCAGCATCACCCGCCCGTTCGACCGGGTCACCTTGTCGAGCTGCGCCTTCAGCGCCTTGAAGATCGGGCTCGACCCGACCATCTCGGCCTGGCTGACATCCTTGCGCCGCAGCTCCTGGTTTTCGCGCCTGAGCCGCGCGGCCTCCATCGCGCGGCGGATCACCACCAGGAGCTGGTCGATGTTGAACGGCTTCTCGATGAAGTCGTAGGCGCCCTGCTTGATCGCCGCGACCGCGATCTCGATATTGCCGTGGCCCGAGATGATGACGATGGGGATGTCGGGGTTGTCGCGCTTGGCCCTGGACAGGATGTCGATCCCGTCCATGTTGCTGTCCTTAAGCCAGATATCGAGGATCATCAGCGCCGGCGGCTCGGCGTTGATCTCGGCCATGCAGGCATCGGAATTGGCGGCGAGCCGCGTGGTGTAGCCCTCGTCCTTGAGGATGTCCGAGATCAGTTCGCGGATGTCGCGCTCGTCGTCGACGATCAGGATATCGCCCATGGTCTACTCCCCAGTTACCGCTCGTTCTTTTGGTGACGTCGTGTCTTCCGCCGCGCCCGTCGGCCCGACGGGCAGGCGGATCCCGGCCCGCGCGCCGCGATGGGTGCCCGGGGCGAAGGGCTCGGCATCGGTCAGGTCCAGCGTGCCGCCATGCTCCTCGATGATCTTCTTGACGATCGGCAGCCCCAGCCCGGTGCCGGAATCGCGCGTCGTCACGTAGGGTTCGAACAGCCGCGCGCGGTCCTCGGGCAGGCCGATACCGTTGTCCTGGATCTCGATCAGCCCGGTTTCGTCGTCGCGCGAAAGTCGCACGCGGATCTCCGGCACGAACCCCTTGGGTGCACCGCGCTCCATAAATGTTTCAATGGCTTCGCCAGCGTTCTTCATTAAGTTCGTGAGCGCCTGGCTGATCATCGTCGCGTCGAGCTGCGCGGGAATTGCCGCCTCGGGCAGGTCGGCGGCGAAGCGCACGCCGGGCTGGCCGCTCTCCTGCAAGACGACCGCGTCCCGCACCAGCGCGGCAAGGTCGACGGGCTTGCGCTCGGGCTCGGGCATCCGGGCGAACTTCGAAAACTCGTCGACGATGCGGCGCAGATCGGCGGTCTGGCGCACGATCACGTCGGTATACTGGTCGAGCGTCTCGGCCTCGTCGCCCGCGGCCGCGCGGAACTTGCGCTTGATGCGTTCCGCCGAAAGCTGGATCGGCGTCAGCGGGTTCTTGATCTCGTGGGCGATGCGGCGGGCGACGTCGCCCCAAGCGGCCATGCGCTGCGCGGTCACGAGGTCGGTCACGTCGTCGAAGGCGATCACGTAGCCCTCGCGCCGACCGTCCGCGCCGCGCCGCGTGGCCATCCGCACCAGCAGGTTCTCCATCCTGCCGCCGCGGATCAGCCGGATCTCCTCCTGCGCGGTGCCGCGCCGGTCGCGGCGCAACCGGTCGAAAAGCGCTGCGAATTCCGGCACCGCGACCTTGAGCTCCTGCCCGCCGTCGCGCGCGTCGTCCAGTTGCAGATGGGTCAGCGCCGAGCGGTTCATGAATTCCACCCGCCCCTCGGCATCGAGCCCGATCACCCCCGCGGTGACCGAGGAGAGCACCGAATCGAACAGCCGACGCCGGCGCTCGGTCTGGCGGTTGTTCTCCAGAAGCGCCTCGCGCTGGCCCTTCAACTGGTGCGTCATCTGGTTGAAGATGCGCCCCAGCATGGCGATCTCGTCGTCGCCGTCCTCTTCCTTAACGCGCACGTCGAAATCGCCCGCGCCCACCCGCTGCGCCGCGCCCGCCAGCCGGCCGACGGGTCGCGACAGCCGCTCGGCGAACCACAGGCCCAGCCACACTGCCGCGAGGATCAGGATCACGGCGAAGCCGAGGTAGAGCAGGCCAAACTCGAACAGCACCCGCCCTCGCTCGCTTTCGAGCTGACGGTAGAGGCGCGAGGTCTCCTGGGTGTCGTCGAGCAGGCTCAGCAGGTCGCCATCCACGTTGCGCGAGATGTAGAGCAAGCGATCCGCATAGGCGTCGAGCGAGAGCAGAGCGCGGAACTCGTTGTTGTCCCAGTCCTCGAGGATGACGGTCTCGCCCTCGGCGGCGCGGGCGATCTCGGCCGGAGCGGGCTGTTCATAGTCGAAGAGATAGGAACGCTCGCCCCGCGCCTTGATCTCGCCGCCCCCGTCGATGACGTATGCCTCCTTCAGCCCGCGCTGAACCCGCGCCTGGGCCTGGGTCAGAAGCTGGCGCAACTCACCGTCCGACAGGAAGAACATCCCCTGCCGCGCGACGTTCAGATAGCCTGCCAGCGTGCGCGCATCGGCCGCAAGATCGCGGCGGTGTTCGTCCTCATAGGCTTCGGCCGCGGCGAGCGAGGCGCCCACGGCGTTGCGCACGCGCTCGGAAAACCATCCCTCGAGCCCGATATTGATGGTCAGACCGGCAAAGACCGCCACCAGCACCGTGGGCACAAGCGCGACCATGGCGAAGACGCCGGTCAGCCGCAGGTGCAGCCGCGAGCCCGCCGAATGCCGCCGCCGCGCGGCAACCATGCGAGCGATCCGGCGAAATACCAGCGTGGCGACGACCAGCGAATAGACGAGATCGGCCAGCAGCAGTGCGCGCAGCCCGGTAGAGGTCGCGCCCTGGTCGAGCGGGCCGAGCAGGAGGAACGTGCCGACGGCAAGCAGCGGGCCCAGAACGACGAGCCCCAATGTCGCCGCGTTCTGCGCGCGCCGCGACGGCCGCCACTGGAAGAACCGCTCGAGGGCCATCCGGCCCGTGGCGCTTGCCACTTGTCGCCTCTTTCGCTAAGGCCGCGCCTGGCGCGCGGACTGCTCCCCGTTGAGGCGGCGAATCTGCGCTTTCGCCGCCACGTTCTGTTGCGAAATTACATCAATTTGCGGCGACGTGTCACGCGAATATCGAGGTCGGTGATCTTCTTGCGCAGCGTATTCCGGTTGATTCCCAGTAAATCCGCACACTTGGCCTGGTTTCCCCCTGTGGCGTCCAGCGCGATCTCGATCAGCGGAAACTCCACCTCGCGCAGGATCCGGGCGTAAAGGCCCGGTGGCGGCAGCACGCCGCCATGCAGGTCGAAATAGCGCCGCAGATGCTTGGCGACCGAGGCAGACAGCTTTTCGCCGTCGCCGCCGCCCACCAGTGGCTCGATTTCGGGCTGGTTGCCCAGCACCGCCTCGACCTCTGCGCGGGTGATGACCTCTTCCGGGCTGGTGACCACGAGGCGGCGGATCGTGTGCTCCAGCTGGCGCACGTTGCCCGGCCAGCTATAGGCGCGGATCAGGTCCATCGCGTCGGAGGCGAGCACCCGCGGCTGGGCCCCATCACGCTCGCCCCGCGCCAGGAAGTGCTCGGCGAGCAGCGGGATGTCGTCGACCCGCTCGCGGAGGGACGGCACGGCGATGGTCACGCCGCCGAGGCGGTAGAACAGATCCTGCCGGAACTCGCCGGCCTCCATCCGCGCCATCAGGTCCGTCTGGCTGGTGGCCATGGCGCGCGGGGCATTGTCGCCGAACGCGTCCAGCATCCGCACGATGCGCCCCTGCGCCTCTTCGTCCAGATCGGAAACCTCGTCGAACAGGATCGAACCGCCCTTGGCGCGTGAGACCAGTGCCGAGGGGCCGTCGACGCCTTCGAGATCGGCGGCAGCGGCGATCACGAAGGGCAGTGAACGGCGGTCGGAGAAATCGTGGATCGCACGGGCGATCAGCGACTTGCCGGTGCCCGACTCCCCGGTGATCAGCACCGGCAGGTCGGCGTTCATCACCCGCGCCACCAAACGATAAAGCGCCTGCATCTGCGGTGTGCGCCCGACAAGCGGCAGGTCGTCCTGCTCGTCCGGCGGCTCGGGCACCTCGCGGGTCGGACGCACGCGGCGCTTGGTCTCCAGCGCGCGGGCCGCCCGCTTCATGAGGTCGGGCAGGTCGAACGGCTTGGGCAGATAGTCGTAGGCCTCCGCCTCGGCAGCCTGGATCGCGGTCATGATCGTGTTCTGGGCCGAGATCACGATCACGGGCAGGCCGGGGCGTTCCTCGCCGATCTTGGGCAGCATTTCCAGACCGTTGCCGTCGGGCATGACCACGTCCGAGATCACCAGGTCGCCCTTGCCCTCGCCCACCCAGCGCATCAGCGTCGTCAGCGACGAGGTCGCGTGCACCTTGCAGCCCGCGCGGGTCAGCGCTTGCGTCAGCACGGTGCGGATCGTGCGGTCGTCGTCGGCGACAAGAACGGTTCCGTCCATCAGGTCTCATCCTCTCGGGGTTTGGGGGCGACGGGCAAAGAGATGCGGAAGACGGTGCGCCCGGGCACCGAGTCGACCGCAATCCAGCCGCCGTGGTCGGAGACGATCTTGGAGACCAGCGCGAGGCCCAGCCCGGTGCCGTTCTCGCGGCCCGAAACGAAGGGCTCGAAAATGTCGCCGGCGATCTCGGTGGGCAGGCCGGGGCCGTCGTCGATGATCTCGACCTGCAGCGGCACCGG
Organism: Rhodovulum sp. ES.010; assembly: GCF_900142935.1. Taxonomy (NCBI): domain Bacteria; kingdom Pseudomonadati; phylum Pseudomonadota; class Alphaproteobacteria; order Rhodobacterales; family Paracoccaceae; genus Rhodovulum; species Rhodovulum sp. ES.010. Next base: position 818,940 of record NZ_FSRS01000001.1, read on the forward strand.
CACGCCCGAGCCGTCCGGGTGACGCAAGCGTAGCGACTGTTCGTAGAAGGTGTGCAGCCGGATCGTGCCGCCATCTGGCCCAGCCGCCTGGGCGGCGTTGCGGATGAGGTTGGAAAACACCTGCATCAGCTGGTCGGGATCCGCCCAGGTGGGCGGCAGCGAGGGGTCGTAATCCTCCTCGATCTTCATATGCGCGGCATAGCTGACCGTCGCCGATTTCCGCGCCCGGTCCAGGACATCGTGGATGTTGACCGCCCGGCACTTGGGCGGGCTGAGGTTGCCGAACTGTTCCACCTGGTCGAGCAGCGCCACGATCCGACGGCTTTCGGCGACGATCAGGTCGGTCAGCTCCAGGTCGCTGCCGCTGAGGTTCATCGACAGGAGTTGCGCCGCCCCGGTGATGCCGGCGAGCGGGTTCTTGATTTCGTGGGCCAGCATCTCGGCCATGCCGATGGCGGATTTCGCCGCCGTCTTCACCGAATGCGCCCGCCCCAGCCGCCCGGCCAGTTCACGCGGCGAAACCAGCAAAAGCACATGCTTGGCCTGGTCGTTCATCGGCGCGATCTGCAGGTTGCACTGCACCGGCGCCCGCGCCCCGGCCGTCACGTCGACATCGTTGATGAACAGCGCCGCGTGGTTTGCGCGAACCCGCGCGAAGGCCTCGTCCAGCGGCGCATCCACGGCGAGCCGGTCGAAGACAGGCATGTCGCGCAGTGTCCTGAGCGTGGCGTTCATGAACAGCTCGGCGGCGGGGTTGATCGCGGCGATGCGGTCCTCGGCGTCCAGAAGGAAGGCCGGGATCGGCAGCGCAGTCCAGATCGCGTCATGGCCAAGGCTCATGCGGCCACCCGCTCGCCGCGCGCGCCGAGCGCCTCCGGCAGGTACGCCAGCACGCAGGCCGGGTCGTGCGCAGTCAGCACCGTGCGGCGCATATCGTTCGGGGTGCCTGCTTCGGCCATGTACCAGCCCAGGTGCTTGCGGATCACCCGCGCGCCCAGCTCCCGACCGTAGAACGCAAGTGCGGACTCGTAATGGCCGCAGACCATGTCGGCGAAGGCTGCGCCTTTCGGAGCGTCGGGGAAAGGACGGCCCTCCAGCGCGGCGGCAATCTGCGCCAGGAGCCACGGCCGCCCCTGCGCGCCGCGGCCGACCATAACGCCATCGGCACCCGATTGCGCGAGCGCACGGCCTGCCGTTGCACCGTCGACGATGTCGCCATTGGCGATGACAGGCACGTCCACCGCCCGTTTCACCGCGCGGATCGCGGCCCAGTCGGCCACCCCCTTGTAGAATTGGCAGCGGGTGCGGCCATGAACGGTGATCATCCGCACGCCGGCCGCCGCCGCACGCCGCGCAAGCTCCGTTGCGTTCCGCATGTCGTCGTCCCAGCCGAGCCGCATCTTGAGCGTGACCGGTACGCGGACCGCGCCCACCACCGCCTCGATCAGCCGAAGCGCCCGGTCTGGGTCGCGCATCAGCGCCGAGCCCGACAGGCCGCCCGTCACCTTCTTGGCCGGGCAGCCCATGTTGATGTCGATGATACGCGCGCCCTGGTCGGCGACCATGGCAGCGGCCCGCGCCATCCAGGCGGGGTCGCGCCCAGCCAGCTGGACCGCGGTCGCCGATCCGTCGAGACCAAGCGCGGCCCGCTCGCGCACGCCGGGCTTGGCCTGCACCATCTCCTGGCTTGCCACCATCTCCGAGACGACCAGGCCGGCGCCGAAGGAGGCCACCAACCGCCGAAATGGCAGATCGGTGATCCCGGCCATCGGAGCCAGCAGCACCGGCGGGGCGAGCGTCATGTTTGCCAACTGAATGGACAAGTGATTAAACCTTGTGCATTTCTCTCGGATGTAGAACGCGCTTGTCGGAAATACAATTCATGGCCTGCCAGTGCGACGCCCGAAACACGAATTGCTTGAAATTTAAGCAGGTCATACCGCCACATTGCCCCATTGCCCCGCAGCGCCGCCCCGCCTAAGAAGCCAGCGACGGTGTGAGAGAGGCAGATGACAGTCACGGCGATCATCGTGGCCGCGGGGCGCGGCACCAGGGCGGGCGGTGACCGTCCCAAGCAATATCAGACGCTTGCGGGGCGCCCAATGCTGGCGCACACCTTGGCCGCCTTTATGGCGCATCCCCGAGTCGACGCGCTGGTGGCGGTGGTTCATCCCGAGGATGACGCGTTTTTCACCGATGTGGCGGGGGTGTTGGCGGCCGAGGTCACCCCGGTTCGAGGCGGCGCCACCCGCGACGCCTCGGTCATGGCCGGGGTCGACGCCGTGCCCGGAGGCACGACGCGGGTTCTGATCCATGACGGCGCGCGGCCTCTGGTGAATGCGGACCTGATCGACCGGGTGATCGACGCGCTGGACACCCATCCCGGCGCCGCCCCCGCGCTGCCGGTGACCGATGCGCTCTGGCGGGGCGCGGAGGGCTTGGTCGAGACCCCCCACCCGCGCGACGGGCTCTATCGCGCGCAGACGCCCCAAGGATTCCGGCTGGATGCAATTCGCGCTGCCCATGGCGCGCATCCGGGCGGCGCAGCCGACGATGTCGAGGTGGCTCTGGCCGCCGGGCTGTCCGTGGCGATCGTCGCGGGCGACGAAGACAACATCAAGATCACCCACGGCCCGGATTTCGCCCGCGCCGAACGGGTCCTCAGGGAGAGGGACATGGATATTCGCACCGGCAACGGTTTCGACGTGCACGCCTTCTGCGAGGGCGACGGAGTGATTCTCTGCGGCGTAAAGGTGCCGCACGACAAGGCGCTCAAGGGCCACTCGGACGCCGATGTCGGCATGCATGCGGTGACCGACGCGATCTACGGGGCGCTGGCCGAGGGCGATATCGGCACGCATTTCCCGCCTTCCGACCCGCAATGGAAGGGCGCGGCTTCCGACATCTTCCTCAAGCATGCCGTTGGCCGGGTGGCCGAGCGCGGCTTCCGCATCGCCAATGCCGATCTCACTCTGATCTGCGAACGGCCCAAGATCGGTCCCGTGGCAGGCGCGATGCGAACCGAGATGGCGCGACTGATGGGACTCGACGAGGACCGGATCAGCGTGAAAGCCACGACCTCGGAACGGCTTGGCTTCACCGGGCGCGAAGAAGGGATCGCGGCGCTTGCCACCGTGACGCTGGTGCGACCGTGATGCTGGCCCGCATGGTCGCAACCCTATTCGGCGTGGGCTTCCTGCGGCCGGCTTCGGGCACCTGGGGGTCGCTGGCCGCGTTGCCGCTGTTCTGGGCGCTCCACGTCCTCGGCGGGCCGTGGCTGGCCCTGGGCGCCACTGCGCTGGTCACGCTAGCGGGCTGGTGGGCGGTGCGCGACGCCTCCCGCGGCACCACCGACCCGGATCGCAGCGAATATGTAATCGACGAAGTGGCAGGCATGTGGCTCGCGCTCATGCCGGTCTCGTTCGGGGCAGCGGTGGCCGGTGTCGGCGTTCTCGACCTCTATCCCGGCTGGATCGCGGCGTTCCTCGGCTTCCGCCTCTTCGACATCTGGAAGCCGGGCCCCATCGGCTGGGCGGATCGCCAGAACACGCCCCTCGGCGTGATGCTGGACGACGTGCTGGCCGGGTTTGCCGCCGGGCTTTTGGTCATTGCGCTGGCGGCCGTGTCGCATATTTTCCTGCTATGACCATTCGACCCGACACCCTCGTTGCCCTCGCCCGCGAGCGCGGCATCACGATCGCCGCCGCCGAAAGCTGTACCGGCGGCATGCTCGCGGCGGCCATCACCGACATACCCGGCGCGTCCAAGATGTTCGACTGCGGGTTCGTCACCTATTCCAACGCGGCCAAGCAGGCGTTGCTGGACGTGCGGGCCGAGACGCTGGCGGCGCATGGCGCGGTGTCGGAGGCGGTCGCCACCGAGATGGCGCAAGGCGCGCTCGATCGCTCGGCGGCGGATTTCGCCGTGGCCATTACCGGCATCGCGGGGCCCGGCGGCTCGGACCACAAGCCCGAAGGCCGGGTCTGCTTTGCCCTTGCCCGCCGCGGCGCGGAGGTCGAGACCGAGATGGTGGATTTCGGCCGGCTCGGGCGGGACCGGGTCCGCGCGGCGAGCCGGGACCACGCGCTCTCGATGCTGACCGAGGCTATCGGCGAGGCCGAATAACCGCGCGGCTTGCCGCGCTTCGGGAGATCGGTGCCCAAAGGCTTCCCCCAGCGCTGCCGGGCGTTCCCCTATGCTCAGGCCTCCTCGGTGAGGCCAAGCCCCGCCAAGGTGGCGCCAAGCGCTTCCGGGTCCGGCCCCTCGCTAGCCATGCAACTCTCCCACAGTCGCGCCGCGCGACCCGGCCCGAGCAGGCTCTCGGCCTTCGCCCGCAGCCTCTGTGCGCGGGTGTCTATCGCCAGCGGCGCATCGAGGTCATGCGACGCCTCCGCAGCACCGGTCGCGGTCTCCACGATCACACGCGCCGCGGTCTCGGGCATGGACTCGTCCACCGCCACCGTCACCCGGTCTCGCAGGGCGACCAACGCGGGGTCAACGCAGGCCGCGTCGGAAAACGTGGCGAGCGCGGCGGTGTCGCGTCCCGCAAGCACCATCGCCGCGATCAGCCGATAACTGAACTTGGCGCCAAGCCCAGTCTGCGGGGCGGGCTGATTACAGACCTTCAGCCAGCGCGGATGAGTTAGAACGGTCACCCCGCGCACGGTCGCCGGATCCAGCGGGGTCAGGGTCTTCAGCGCCTCGATCATCGCTTGCGTGCCATGGCAGCATGCATGGAACTTGTGGCTCACGCCTTCGAACAGCCAGTGGCGGCCCAGACCGTCCAGCGCATCCCGCGCGGCGCTGCCCCCATGGGTTTCACCGAAGCCCTGCGTGCCGTCGAACCCGTCGGGTGTCGAAACGAAGCCGCGGGCCGCCAGTTGCGCCGCCTCGGCGCCATTCGCGGCGGCAATGCCGGCGTTGTAGGGCTTGCCCATGGTACCGAACTGCGATTTCAGTCCAGAGGCGCGGGTGGAGACCAATCCCACAGCCTGCGCCCCGTCGGCGCCCAGAAGCCGCGCACCGGCCAGCGCCGCCCCGAAGGCGCCCGCTGTCGCCGTCTGGTGAAATCCGGCCTGGTAATGACTGCGCCCCAGCCAGATGCCGACACGGATCGACGCTTCGACCCCGACCAGCGCCGCCTCGAGAAAGGCCCGTGCGTCCGCGCCCGTCTTCTGCGCAAGCGCCAGCGCGGCAGGGACCACGGCCACCGACGGGTGGCCGATATGGGCGAAATGGGTGTCGTCGTAGTCGAGCGCGTGGGAGACCGCGCCATTGGCCAGCGCCGCCGCCCGCGCCGGCACCCGCGCCGCGGCGCCGACCAGCCCGGCCTGCGCCGCCCCGCCTTCCTCGCGCACCATGTCGCGCACCAGACGCGCGACGGGTTCGTCGGCACCGGCCAGCGCGCAGGCCGCCCAGTCGAAGACCGACAGACGCATCATCCGCTCGGACGCTTCGGTGCCGCGCGCCGAGTCCGCGAATTCGGCCAGTTCTTCGGTGATCCTGCCCATGCGCCCCTCCTCTCGCGCCAGACTGCCCCGGCCTCGCGGCACCTTCAAGGGCCATGAGCGGAGGTCAGCAGTGTGCTGTGCCGTAAAGCTCTTCGGCGCGCTCCTCGAAGGCGCGCACGATGCGCTGCATCGCCTCGTTGAACACCGCCCCGATCACGCTTTGCAGCACCCGGTTCTTGAACTCGAAATCGACGAAGAAATCGACCTTGCAACGCCGTTCGCCGATATCTTCGAACTTCCAGTGCGACTTGAGGTAGCGGAACGGCCCGTCGAGATACTCGGTGTCGATCCGGTAGAGGTCTGGCCAGAGGGTCACCCGGCTGCCGAAGCGCTCGCGGAACACCTTGAACGAGATCACAAGGTCGGCCTCCATGACCTCGTGATCTCCGAACGGGGTGCGTGAGCGGATGCGCGCCGCTGCCGTCCAGGGGAGGAATTTCGGATAGGAGGCGACATCGGCGACGAGGTCATACATCTCCTGCGCCGAATACGGCATCTCGCGGTTCTCGGAATGTCTCGGCATGATCCCGCTTTGCTGCTGACAGTGGGCTGCCATTTCTGCTAGTGAGCAGCCGAAATCAAGGGGGAAGGCATGGGCAAGCGACCCTATGTCATAGACGAGATGCTCTCGGCCAAGACGATCGCCGCCCGGGTCGAGGCGCTGGCCGCCGAGATCGCCCGGCATTTCGCCGACAGCGACAAGCTCGTGGTCGTCGGACTCCTGCGCGGCTCCTTCGTGTTCATTGCCGATCTCGTGCGCGAGTTGCGCCGGCCTGTGGAGGTCGATTTCATCGAGACCTCGTCCTACGGCAATGCCACCGAAAGCTCGCGCGAAGTGCGCATCCTCAAGGACCTTCGCGGCAAGATCGAGGGGCGCGACGTTCTGGTGGTCGAGGACATCGTCGATACCGGGCACACGCTGTCGCACGTTCTGCACTTGCTGCAGGCGCGCGCGCCGCGTCGGCTTGAATGCTGCGCGCTACTCGACAAGCCCTCGCGGCGCGAGGTGGGCGTTAAGGCGACCTGGGTCGGGTTCGAGATCCCCGACGAGTTCGTGGTTGGCTACGGCATCGACTATGCCCAGCTCAACCGCAATCTGCCCTTCATCGGCGCGGTGCGGTTCACCGGGTAACGCTGCACTGGCTGCAGCGGGCAAGGCGTTGGGTGCACACCCCGCCAAGCGCGCGGCGGGTGGCTTTCATCCTTGCCGTCTTGGCGCTCTGCCTTAGGCTGGCCTTGGTGGACCGGCTGCTTGGCTGGCCCGACTGGCTGACGGTCAGTTCGGGCGGGCGTGGCCGGATCGGGATGTGAGGCTCGCAGCGCCCTTGCCGTCGTCCCGCCCGGCCCTAGCCTTGCCGCCGGGAAAGGAGGCCGTCATCAGTACATTCGCGAACCGCTCGCTTGCGCCCGTCACGGTCGTACAGCTCATTGCCGGCATGGCGCTTTTCGGCTCGGCCACGCCGATGAGCAAGATCATCGGCGACGCGTTTCCGGTCTTCACGGCGTCCTTCGCGCGGATGGTGATCGCGAGCGCGGTACTCGCGCCAATCGTCTGGCTGACAACCGCGCGCTTCACCGAGATGCGGCGGTCGGACCTGTGGGTGATGATGGGGATCGCTGCGGCCGGCATGGTGGGCTTCACCGCGACGATGCTGTTCGGGATGCGCCTGACCACCGGCGTGATCGGCGCGACGATCATGAGCTCGACCCCCGCGGTCACGGCGCTGGCCGCCGTTCTGTTCCTCGGCGCGGCCATGAACTGGCGCAAGGCCGGCGCACTGTCGCTGGCCGTGGCGGGCTGCGTCGCGATCAACCTGCTGCGTGATCCCGGAGCGGGCGACGGTGACGCGGTGGCGCTGGGCGCAATACTCGTGGCACTCGCCGTTTGCCTTGAGACCGCCTTCACGCTTCTCTCGCGCCGTCTGTCGGAGGGGATCACGTCGCTCGAGGCGACGCTTGGCGCCTCGCTCATGGCGATGCCGCTGTTCGTGGCGCTGGCGCTGATATTCGACTCCGCGCCTTTCCAGCCGCTTGACGCAGGGGCCTGGGATTGGGCTGCGCTGGTCTACTGGGGCGCGGCCACCGGGGGCCTGGCGCCGGTTCTATGGTATCGCGGGGTGCGCAGCGCGCCCGGGGCGTTGACCGCCGCCAGCATGGCGGTGATGCCGCTGACCGCCCTCGGGCTGTCCTACCTGCTGCTCGGCGAGGCGTTCCGCTGGGTGCACCTTCTGGGCTTCGGGCTGGTCTTTGCCGGGCTCGCCCTGATGATCCTGGAACAGGCTACGCGGGACTGAGCCCGCCGGCACAACGAAAAAGGGCCGTGCCACGGCACGGCCCCTTTCCATGGATCGAGAAACGCCTCAACGCTTGGAGAACTGGAAGCTGCGGCGAGCCTTCCGGCGGCCGAACTTCTTGCGTTCGACCACGCGGCTGTCGCGGGTCAGGAACCCCGCGGCCTTGAGCGGCGCCCGCAGGCTGGGATCATAAAGCTGCAGCGCCTTGGAGATGCCGTGCTTGACGGCCCCGGCCTGGCCCGACAGCCCGCCGCCCTTGACGGTGGCCTGCACGTCGAACTGGTCTTCCACGCCGGCCACAGTGAAGGGCTGACGCAGGATCATCTGCAGCACCGGGCGCGCGAAGTACTTGTTGATTTCCTTGCCGTTGACCGAGACCTTGCCCGAGCCCGGCTTGATCCAGACGCGGGCCACCGCGTCTTTGCGCTTGCCGGTGGCGTAGGACCGGCCCAACTCGTCGCGGACGGGTTCGCGCGGGGTTTCCGCTTCGGCGACGACCGCGGCCTCGCCCGAGACGACCTCGTTCAACTGATCGAGGGATTTCACTTCTTCGGCCATCATGCGCTCCGGGTATTCTTGGCGTTCAGGGACTTGACGTCCAGCACTTCGGGCTGCTGCGCCTCGTGCGGGTGTTCGGCCCCGGCATAGACGCGCAGGTTGGTCATCTGCTTGCGCGACAGGCGGTTGCCCGGCAGCATCCGCTTCACGGCCTGCATCACCACGCGTTCGGGGTGCTCGCCGTCCAGGATCTGCTCGGCGGTGCGGTGCTTGATGCCACCCGGGTAGCCGGTGTGCCAGTAGTACTTCTTGTCCCAGCGCTTCTTGCCAGTCATCTGCACCTTGTCGGCGTTGATGACAATGACGTTGTCGCCCATGTCCATGTGGGGCGTGAAGGTCGCCTTGTGCTTGCCGCGCAGGCGCATGGCGACGATCGAGGCGAGACGGCCCAGCACGACGCCTTCGGCGTCGATGAGGATCCATTTCTTTTCGATCTCCGCCGGGGTCGCGGTGTAGGTTTTCATGGTGCTGCCCTATCGGCTGAATGGTCCTGGACGGGCGCGGTTGCCCCGTCCCCTCGGATGGCGCAGTTCTAAGGATTTCGCACGTCCAGTCAAGCGCACCAGTCATGAATTTCCCGTGGATTATCAGTGTGCTGCAATTTAGGTATTATACTACCTCATCTTTTCATCCACGACGTGCGGCGCATTCGAATGGTTTGCGCAGACCAGTAACATTTGATTTTTCGGCCGGCCCGCCCCACCACACTCTCGCTGGATGGAGCGCTTTTCGCCGTCGTGATCACCGACGCGGACCCGGACATTCGGAATGTGTCTCGACAGACGAAAGCTTTCCAACAAAAGACAGCTTCCATGAACCTGGCAAGACTTCGACTCGCCGCCCGGATGCTGCTGGGTGCGCCGCCAGCGTTCTGAGTGCATTCTCTGCCGATGAAGACACCGCAACGGCGGTGACGGCAACGGTCGATGGCCTCCGCATGGCGCTTGGCACCCTGAACGCCAATGCCTCTGTCCAAGGCGACCCGAACGGGCGCAGCGAGATCAACTTGAACGCGGCGTCCGATGCGGTCTCGGGCCGCAACGCGTTTCCAGGCAATTCCTTCAATGCGGAGGTCGCTCTAAGCGCCGGCAGCCTCCGACGAGCCCATGCAGCGCGGCTTGTCCGGCGGTTTCTCCGGCGGCTTCGACTTCTTCAGCGCCGAGATCCTGTTCACCCCGATCGGGAACACGGTGTTCCACGTCGTCTTCTTCGCCCTCGCGGACAAGGACACGCCGGCCATGACCCGCGGGCTTTGCATGGCGGTCCACCGATGTGCAAACGGATACCGGGGGCACCCATGTCGTTCTTCGACAGCGCCGACGCGCTGCGTTTCGGGCACTCCATTGCGCCCGGAGGCAACGCGCCCTGTCCTTTCTCGGCGTGACCTTAACCGAGGCCGAGGTCGCTCGGGAGGGGATCGACGCGGGACTGGACGGGTTCGCCTCGATCGGACGGACGGTTCCAACTACGGCGAACCCGTGGCCGCAATCCCCGCGGTGCCGCTACCGGCCTCTCTGGCGGTGCTGCCGCGCGGCCTGGCCGGGGCCTGGGCCTCATGCAACGACGCAAACGCCACTGAACGGATCCGATGAAGGAGAGCCCAAGGCGCGGCAGATCCGCAACGCCGCGCCCGTTCGGGAGAATTCGGGGCCGCGCGACCGAAAATCTCTTGATCGACTCAACCGAAACCCCTAGGTGCGCTCCACACGATCGGAACCGATCCCAACTTCGGATTTCCCGGGGGGGCGCTAAGGGACCGACTGGATTCAATCTGCTGGTCAGAAGGGGAGCGCCATGAAAGACGCCAACCTCTTCCAACTGGGGATCGGTCTGGAGACAGGCGCCCATGCGGAAGACACCCGCAGCCACTCGGCTGCACCCATAACCCGCGACGTGTTCGACGACACCCGCGACGATCACTTCATCCGCCGTGACGGCCGCGTGTTCGCCGGCACCCATCTCATCATCGAGGTGGTGAACGGTCACGGGCTCGACGACGAGACGCGCATCCAGAACGCATTCCGCGACTGCGTGGATGAATGCGGCGCAACGCTGCTGCACATCCATACGCACAAGTTCAGCCCCCAGGGCGTGAGCGGCGTGGCGGTGCTGGCCGAAAGCCACATCTCCGTCCACACCTGGCCCGAAATCGGCTATGGTGCCTTCGACGTGTTCATGTGCGGCGATGCAGAGCCATGGCGGGCTGTCGACGTGCTGGCCCGCGCCTTCGGGACCGAGGATGTCCGCGTGAAGGAACTGCTGCGCGGCGACGGCCTGGTGAGCGAAGAACAGGCGGCATGACCGACTGGGTCCGCGAAACGCTGCACCGCGACTACGCGCAATCCCTGCGCGTGGAGCGCATGCTTTATGACAGCGAAACCGACCATCAGCGGCTGAAAGTGTTCGAGAACGGCACCTTCGGCCGCGTGCTCACGCTGGACGACGTGGTGCAGACTACCGAGGGCGACAATTTCATCTATCACGAGATGATGACCCATGTGCCGATCCTGGCCCATGGCGCGGCACGGCGCGTGCTGATCGTCGGCGGCGGCGATGGCGGCATGGCGCGCGAGGTGTTGCGACACGAGAGCGTCGAGCATGTCACCATGGTCGAGATCGACGGCGGTGTTGTCGAGTTCTCGAAGGACTACCTGCCGATGCTCAGCAAGGGCGCCTTCGACGATCCGCGCCTGACACTGGTGATCGACGACGGCGCGGCCTTCATGAAGAGCACCGGCGACAAGTTCGATGTCATCATCGTCGACTCCACCGACCCGATCGGGCCGGGCGAGGTGCTGTTCACCGACACATTCTACGGCCACGCCAAGCGCGCCCTGACGGAACGCGGTATCCTCGTCACGCAGAACGGCGTGCCCTTCCTGCAAGGCGAAGAACTGACGAACACGATGCGCGCCTTCAAGGCGTTGTTCGCCGACTGGGGCTGCTATCTCGCCACCATTCCTACCTATGCCGGCGGCCCGATGGCCTTCGGCTGGGGCACCGATGGCGATGCGGGGGCCGTTTCGGCAGAGGTTCTCGCCGACCGCTTCGCCGCCGCCAGGATCGAGACTGCGTACTACACCCCCGAGGTACACAAGGGCGCCTTCGCGCTGCCCGGTTACGTCAAGCGGCTGATGCCCTGACAGCCCCGCCTTTCCGTGCGATGATGGGCCAGCCCGACCATCCACGCTGAGGAGGAGCCATGCCCGCACGATCCAAGGCCCAGCAAAAAGCCGCCGGCGCCGCGCTCGCGGCGAAGCGCGGAGAGATGAACCCCTCCGCGCTGCAGGGCGCGTCGAAGGACATGCATGACACCATGAGCGAGGCGGAGCTGGAAGACGTTGCCGCGACCGCGCGCGAGGACTTGCCCGACCGGGTCAAAGGCGACGACTGAGCGCTAGCGCGGCGGGATCGAATACGTCAGCCCAGCCCGCGCCACCGCGCCCTCCATCCCGTCGGAAAAGATCAACGCATCGCCCACGGCAAGCGCCCGGCCCAGCTTCAGCAGCCGCGCCTCGCAGACGAGGTCGCGACCCGCGACGGGCTTGCGCATGAAGTCGATGGAGCAGTTCGTCGTCACCGCCAGCGCCTTCGGCCCGATCATTGCCAGCACCGCAAGGTAGATCCCGACGTCGGCCAGCGCGAACATCGACGGCCCCGACACCGTGCCGCCGGGCCGCAGGTGACGCTCGGCCACCGGCATCCGCATCCGGACCCGCATGGGGGCCACCTCCTCGATCACGAAATCATCGCCGACCTGCGGAAACTCGCGCGCAAGGAACGCCTCGAGTGCATTCCGGTCCATCACCACGTCCATGGGCTTTTCCCTCGTCCCTTTGGCGCGTAGTCTTCGCGGCAAACGGGAGGAGAGACAAGATGACCGAGATCCTGTCACGCAAGGATGCTGGCGGCATTGCCACGCTGACCCTGAACGCGCCCGACCGGCTGAACGCCCTGTCGGATGCCATGCTGGCCGCGCTTCAGACCCAGATCGACGCGCTTGCCGACGACCCTGCGACGCTGGTGGTGATCCTGAAAGGCGCCGGCAAGGCGTTCTGCGCGGGCCACGATCTGAAAGAGATGCAGGCTGGACGGCAGGCCGAGGATGGCGGCCAGGCCTATTTCGCCGACCTCTTCGCGCGCTGCACCAAGGTGATGACCGGCCTCATCCGCCTGCCCCAGCCCGTGATCGCCGCGCCCCACGGCATCGCCACCGCGGCGGGCTGCCAGCTCGTGGCCTCCTGCGACCTTGCAATCGCGGCCGAGGGCACGCGGTTCGGGGTGAACGGGGTGAATATCGGGCTGTTCTGCTCCACGCCAATGGTCGCGCTGTCGCGAAACATCCCACGCAAGCAGGCCTTCGAGATGCTGACGACAGGCGAATTCATCGAATGCGACCGGGCCGAGGCGCTGGGACTGATAAACCGGGCGGTGCCTCATGAGCGGCTTGAGACCGAAAGCCGCGCCCTCGCCGAAACGCTGGCGAAGAAACTCAACCCGGCGGTGCGCATCGGCAAACGGACTTTCTACGAACAACTCGAGATGAGGCTCGATGCCGCCTATGCCCATGCGGGGTCCGTGATGGTGGAGAACATGATGTGGCGCGATACCGACGAGGGAATCAGCGCCTTCCTGGAAAAACGCCCGCCGAACTGGCGGACGTGATGATCGCGATCGGGGCCGGGCAAGAGGTCGCCCGGCCCTGATCCGTGGGCCTGTTACTCGGCGGCAATGGCTTCGCGCGCTGCGGCGGCCTCGGCCTTGCGCTTGCGGCTTTCCGCGAGCTGGTCCTCGGTCTGGCGCATGTTGATGTAGGCGAACACGATGACGAAGCCGATCGTGCCGAGCATAAGGGGGCCGATGATATCCATGTTTCCAGTTCCCTGTATTAACGTTGGTTGTGCATGGAATACGCGCGTTCTTGGAAACCGGATCACCGCCACTGGAAAGATTCTTCGATTTCATGTGCATACATTGGCATACCGCAACGTAAGCGCTTATGCAGACTCAGAAATTCGCGCCGCAGCCCCGGTCTTCACAGGGTCGTGAAGCCGCTTACCGGATCAGGATGATGACGATCAGGAAGAAGATCAGAATGCCGATGACGCCGGCATTGGCGAACAGCAGGCTGGCGAACAGAAGCCCCAGAAGCGTCGCCAGGACGATGACGGTCTGCTCGCCGGGTGAGCGGCGCGAGACGCGCTCTTCGATCTCCTCGGGCGAATAGCGGCGGATCACTCCGGCGAGAATGGCAAACGCCACCCGCCGCGCACTCTGCCACAGCTCGCCAAAGAGTGTGTCGCGCCGCATCATTTCGCCTTGTAACAGCGCGCACGCGCCGATTCTACCCCCGAGACCGGGTGTCACAGACCGTAGAGCGCCTCGAACTTCGCGTCGAGGTAATCGAGCAGCGGGCCTTCGTGCGGAGCGAAGCCGCAGGCCCGCTCGATCACCTCGGCCGGCTCGTAAAGCCCGCCATGCCTTTGCAGACTCTCGCGCAGCCAAGCGGTGGCGCGCTCGGCATGGCCGCGGGCGAGGTCGTCGTCGAGCGTCGGCACTGCGGCGCGCAGCGCGGTATAAAGGCAGCCTGCGTAGATATTGCCCAGGCTGTAGGTCGGGAAATAGCCGAACAGCCCAACCGACCAGTGCACGTCCTGCAGAACGCCGTTCGCGGGCCGGTCGACCTTTACGCCGAAATCCGCTTCGAAGCGCGCGTTCCAAGCCTCCTCCAGGTCGCTCACCTCCAGCCGTCCGGCGATCAGGTCACGCTCCAGGTCGAAGCGCAGCATGATGTGCAGATTGTAATGCACCTCGTCCGCCTCGGTGCGGATATAGCCCGAATGCACGCGGTTAACGGCAGCGTGGAACGCCTCCGCGTCCGGTGCGCCCGCCGCGCCGAAAAGGTCGGTCATCCGACCGAACAGCCAATCGCAGAACGCGCGCGAGCGGCCCAACTGGTTCTCGTAGATGCGGCTCTGGCTCTCGTGGACGCCCATCGAGACGCCGCTGCCCAAGGGCGTCAGCAGATAGGCCGGGTCGATTCGCTGTTCGTAGGCGCCGTGACCGACTTCATGCAGCGTGGAATAGAGACAACCCAGGGGCTCTTGCTCGTCGACCCGCGTGGTGATGCGCACATCGGTGCCCGCACCGCTGGTGAAGGGATGCACCGACCGGTCGAGCCGCCCGTGCCGCCAGTCATAGCCGAAATGGGTGGCGACCTCGCGGGCCAGAGCCCACTGGCCGTCCGCGTCGAACCGCCCCGCCAGCGCCGCAGGGGTGCGCTCGGCCCCCATGATCCGTTCGCGCAGTTCCACCAGGCGCGGGCGCAACCGGTCGAAGATCGCGGCGATTCCCTCGGCGGTCGCCCCCGGCTCGTAATCGTCGAGCAGCGCGTCGTAGGGATCGCCACCCTCGGCAAGCGCAGCCGCCGCTTCGCGCTTCAGCCGCACGACGTCGGTCAGCGCAGGCAGGAAATGGCCCACATCGTCGGCGGCCCGGGCCTCGGCCCAGATGCCCTGGGCACGGCTCGTGACGCGTGCGATCTCGGCCGAGAGGGTTTCGGGCAGGCGCACCGCGCGCGCATAGCTGCGGCGGATGTGGCGCAGTTGCGCACGCCCCACATCGTCCAACGCCGCCGGATCCACCGCCCCAAGCCAGTCGCCGATCCGCGGGTCGGTGCGCCGGGCGTGCAACACCGATTCGAGCGCGCCCAACTCGTCGGCGCGCTGCTGGGCGGCGCCCTTGGGCATGACCGTTTCCTGGTCCCAGTTCAGCCGGCCCATCACCTGTCTCAGCGCTTCCGTCTCGCGCTGGAAGGCCATCAACTCGTCATAGGCGGGCATGCTCATCACCGTATCGTGGAATGCTGGACGGGATATTGTGCAAGGAAACGGGCGCGCAACACCAGCGTCCAGAGGGTGATCGCCCCGATCTGGTGGGCGACAGCGATCGGCCAGGCCGAGGCGAAGAGGATCGTCGAAATCCCCATCGCGGCCTGCGCCAACGCCATCAGCCCGACAAGGTCGAAGGCGCGCCGCGTGCCGCGATAGGCGCTCCTGCGGCCGATGAACCACGCAGTCAGCGCCAGGAACGCCACCAAGTAGCCGTTCATCCGGTGGAGGAATTGCACGAGCCCGTGATTCTCGAAGAAATTGCGCCAGACCGGCTCGATGTAGAAGGGATTGGGGGGCAAGAACCCGCCCGCCATCAACGGCCAGTCGGTATAGGTGCGTCCGGCGTAAAGCCCGGCCACCTGGGAACCCAGCAGGATCTGCAGGAACACCAGCAGCATCAGCACCGTCGCGACGCGGAACGCACCCGCATCGCGTACCCGCCGGGCCTGGATCATGTCGGCCTCGCTGCGGCCCAGCTTGAAGACGAACCACGCCGTCACACCCAGCAGCGAAAAGCCGAATGCCAGGTGCAGCAGCATCCGGTACGGCAGGTAGTCGAACGGCGGCGGCGCGATGCCGCCCCCGCCGAGCAGCCAGTCGGCGCTGCCCAGCAGCAGGATCAGCAGGCCCAGCCATACCAACCGCAGAGTCCAACCCTTCGGCAGCTTGCGTGCGGCGAGGAAGCCCGCAAATCCCACGAGCCACAGGAAGAACGCCGTGGGGGCAAGCTGTTGTGACCCCCAGCCCCACCAGAAGGCCTGCTGGAACTCGGTCAGCCCCATCCCGTGGGTCTCGCCGCGATAGGCAGGGCTTTGCCGAAACCACTCGAACGTCGCCAGCCAGTCGCCTGGGTCCAGCGGCGGCAAGCTGCCGAACAGCGGGTTCCAGTTCGGCATCGGCAGCAACACCTCGGTCAGGCGCGCGAAGGCGCCGAGCACAAGCATTGCCGCGACCAGCAGGAACAGCAGCATCAGCCAAAGGCGCACCGCGCCGCGCGCGCCGCGCCGGGCAGCGCGGTCGATCCCGCCGGGACGGGCGACCGGACGTTCGCGTGGGGCCTCGGTCCCGACCTCTTCGAAGATGTTGCGCTTCTTGGTCATGGGCTGTGATCCTCTTGCCGGGGGCGTCCCGGCCCGTGCGGGATGACGCGAACACTAGGGCCCGCGCCCCCGGCCTTCAAGTCAGGGGCGCGGGCCACGCCCCCGCGTCAATTGCCGCAGCATCCCGTGGAAGACCTGCACGTCGGCCCGCGTCAGCGGCATTCGGCTCCACAGGTTGCGCAGGGTGAGTTTCATGCCCGGCGCCTTGGTTTCCGGGAAGAAGAACCCCGCCGCGTCCAGTCGTGCCTCGTAGTGCTCGGCCAGCTTCTCGACCTCCAGCGCGGTGGCGGGCTCGGCTCCCGCCATCTCCATCCGTTCGGCCACGATTTCGGTGGTCTGCCGGCGCCATTCATAGGCGGTCAGGAGCACGCATTGCGCAAGGTTCAGCGAGAAGAACTCGGGATTCACCGGGACCGAGATGATGGCGTTCGCCCGCGCGATGTCGTCGTTCTCGAGCCCCGCGCGCTCGGGCCCGAACAGCACGGCCACCCGACGGCCCTGCCCGATCAGCCCGCGCGCCTCTTCCATCGCGCGTTCCGGCGTCACCACGGGCTTGGTCAGCCCCCGCGGGCGGGCCGTCGTGGCGTAAACATGGTCGCAATCGCCGATGGCCGCGGCGGTGGTCTCGAATATCCCGGCGTGATCGAGCAACCGCCCCGCCCCGCTGGCCAGCGCAACGGCGCGCGGGTTCGGCCAGCCGTCGCGCGGGTCGACCATGCGCATCCGGTCGAGCCCGAAATTCCACATCGCCCGCGCCGCGGCCCCGATGTTCTCGCCCATCTGCGGGCGGACGAGGACAAAGACGGGCTGGTCTGGCATGCGGGGCTCCCTGTGGATCGCTGGGCCTGATACGCGTGCTGCGCGCGCCGTGCAAGCGATGGTCAACGCCCCCGAAGCCCGCTAAGAGTGGCCGAAACGACGAAGGAGCCCGGACATGGCCGAGATCGAGCGCCCGCAGATCTACCTCGTGACGCCCCCTGCCTTCGAGCTTTCGGAATTTCCCGACCGGCTCGCGGCCGTGCTCGACGCCCATCCCGTTGCCTGCCTGCGGCTCGCCCTTGCGACGGCCGATGCCGATGCGGTATCCCGCGCCGCCGATGCGCTGCGCGAACTGGCCCATGCGCGCGACGTGCCCTTGGTGATCGAGTCGCATGTGGCGCTTGTCGAACGGCTGGGTCTCGACGGCGTCCACCTGACCGACGGCGCGCGCAGCGTGCGCAATACGCGCAAGGCGCTTGGCACGGACGCGATCATCGGCGCCTTCTGCGGTGCCTCGCGCCATGACGGCATGACCGCCGGCGAGGCCGGGGCCGATTACGTATCCTTCGGCCCCGTCGGCGCGACGGCGCTGGGCGACGGCACGGTGGCCGGGCGCGATCTCTTCGAATGGTGGTCGCAGATGATCGAACTCCCGGTGGTGGCCGAAGGTGCGGTAGATGAAGAGGCCGTAAGTACCATCTCGCCGGTCACGGATTTCTTCGCAATCGGCGAGGAAATCTGGCAGGAGGACGACCCGGCCGCGGCACTTGGGCGAATGACCGCGGCGATGGGATAAATCCCGCCCGTACGCCCGGCCGTGCAGACCCTTGCGGTCAGGTTTCGGCCGACACGTCCGCCATACCCGTCCGCACCGCCTCTTCGCAGGCTTTGGCAAGCGCCTTGCGGTCGGGGAAATCCGCGACCCGTAGCGGCGCTTGGTAGACCAGCGTGACCCCGCCCTGCGCCCGCGCCGCCAGCACCTTCAGCAGATGGGCCCCGAATCCCATCTCCGCCCACCAGCCGTAAAAGCCCGGGTGTTCGCCCGGCGGCGCCGAGTAGATCACCGTTACCGGTTGAACATGCAGGATGTCGCGCAGTTCTTCCGTAAAGAACGCCGCAAAAAGCGTTGTCTTGAATGGCAAAACCCTGCACCCATCCGTCGAGGTGCCCTCAGGGAAGAACAACAGCTTGTGGTTCGCCTTCAACCGCTCTTCGAACAGGTCGTTATGCGCTTTCGCCTCGCGCCGGTCGCGGTTGATGAAAACCGTACCGGTGGCCCGCGCCAACCAGCCGATTCCCGGCCAGCCCGCGACCTCGGCCTTCGAAACGAAGTAGACCCGTTTGCGCGCGTTCAGCGCGAAGATGTCGAGCCAGGAGGCATGGTTCGCGACCACCGCGCCCCGCGCGCGCATCAGTTGACCCCGCACCGTATAGCGCATGCCGAGGATCACGAAGGCCATCCGGCAGACGAATTGCGTGATGAAGGGTGTCACCGGACGGTGCCAGCCGAAGAGAGGCCGCTCGATCAGGCGGACCAGCAGCAGCAGACCCAGGCAGCCGAAAGTCACAACCGCCAGCGCCCCTCCGCGCAGCAACGCCCGCGCCCAGGCCGCAGCGGTCATCGGCGGCACGGGCGGCGGCTCCGCCCCGTTCCACGGCGTCATGCGCGCCCCCGCGTATAGCGCGACCGCGCCTGCGCATTCATCCGACCGGTATCCATCAAGAGGCAGACGTCGACCGTGTTGAAGGCCCGGTCGACATAGGCGCCCTCGCCCACGAACCCGCCCAGTCGCACATAGGCCTTGATGAGATGCGGCATCGCGAGCATCGCCCGCTTGCGGTCGATCCGCCCGGCCGGCATCAGGTCCATGCTCTGGAAATGGTCCGGCACGACGCGAACACGCAAATCCTCGGGCGCGAGAAACCGGTGATGCAGGTGGGACAGCGGTTCGGCCAGCGCCACCACATCGGTACCGTGAAAGCTCGCAACGCCGAAGAGGATCTCGATCTCGCGCTCCAGCACGTAGGCGGCAAGCCCGTTCCACAGGTGGAAAAGCGCCGTGCCGCCCCGATAGTCGCGATGCACGCAGGACCGGCCCAGTTCCAGCAGCTTGCGGCCGCTGCGCTTGAGCGGCGCGAGGTCGTATTCGTCCTCGCCGTAGAACCGCCCCACCGCGGCGGCGCGCTCCGAGGTCATCAGCCGATAAACGCCGACGACGTGGTCGAGCGCGGCCGCGTCGCGGCGCCGGTCGACCAGGATCAGGTGGTCGAAATGCGGATCGAACGCATCCCGCTCGAACCGCCCCGCGTGATCGACGAGCGGCCCGTCGCCGCCCAGTTCCGCCACGAAAACCTCGTAACGCAACCGCTGGGCCGCGGCCAGGTCCGCCCCGGTCTCGGCAAGACGCAGCTCGAAATGGTCGTCGGGCGGTTGCACGTCCAAGGCTCCCGCGCCCCTCATCCGGGCGCACTCGGGGCCTTCTAGGGGCAGCCGCGCCCAAGCGCAACCGCGCGTCCCGCCGCGCCCGTTAACAGCGCGTTAACCATCTTGCGCCAGCCTGCAAACGCATTTTCCTTCAGGACTCATATACCGGCATGAGCTCGATCCGCCTCCCGTCGATGACCACCTTGCCCGCTTCGGGGAAATTCACCGTGATCCGACCCTCGATCACCGACTGCACCTGGCCAACGCCCCAGTCGGGCGCGCCGGGATGGCGGACCAGCATGCCCGGCTCGAGGATGGAATTCATCGGCTTCATCGGCTCTCTCCTGTCGCCGCGGTGGCGGAGGCGTCCATGACCGACCTTACCGCGCTTGTCGGCTCGCGCATCTGCCACGACCTTATTAGCCCGCTCGGCGCGATCGGCAACGGGATGGAACTGATCGAGATGTCGCCTGGCGCGCCGGGCAAGGACGAACTCGCGCTGATTGCCGACAGCGTGGCGCGGGCCAATGGCCGCATCCGCCTGTTTCGCCTGGCCTTCGGCGCCGCCGCCCACGACGCCGAGGTCGGGGCCGAGGAACTAACCGCTATTCTCGCGGACTACTACGGCGGTAGCCGGATCGAAATCGTGATACACCCGCCGCCGCGCCTGCCGCGCAGCCTTGCCAAGGTCGCGCTCCTCGCCACGCTCTGCGCCGAACTCGCCCTCCCACGCGGCGGGCGGATCGCGATCGAAGCGCCGGGAGGCACCCTGCGGATTACCGCCGAAAGCAATCGGCTGGCCGCCGATCCCCGGCTCTGGGACCCGCTCGCCGACCGGCGCCCGCACGACCCAGACCTCAGCGCCGCCGAGGTGCAGTTCGCCCTCCTCCAGATCGCCGCCGCCGAGGCGGGGTGCACGTTGTCGCTCAGCCGGCAGGATACCTGGCTGGAAATAGCCCTATAAGCCCCGGGCTTCTTCTTGGCCCAATACTCCGGGGGAGCCGCCCGACCGGGCGACGGGGGCAGCGCCCCCGCGCGGCCGTCAGGCCGCGCCACACCCAAAGTCGGACAAGCGGGGCAACGCGCCCCGCGCCGGCCGGGGCGGGAGTGCTCCGGTCTCAGACCCGCACGGTGCCCGCACCCTCGACCAGGTACTTGAAACTTGTCAGTTGCTCGGCCCCCACCGGCCCGCGGGCGTGCAGCTTGCCGGTCGCGATGCCGATCTCCGCGCCCATCCCGAACTCGCCGCCATCGGCGAATTGGGTCGAGGCGTTGCGCATGAGGATCGCGCTGTCGAGCCGGGCGAAGAACCGGGCCGCCGCCGCGTCGTCCTCGGTCAGGATCGCGTCCGTATGACCCGAGCCATGCGCGCGGACATGCGCGATGGCGGCGTCGATGTCGTCGACGACCTTCGCGGCGATGTCCATGTCGAGATACTCGCGCCCCCAATCGTCGTCGGTCGCGGGCACGGTGCCGGGCAGCCTGGCCAGCGCCTCATCGGCATGCACCCGCACACCCGCGGCGACCAACGCCGCCACCAGGTCGGCGCCCAGCGTCCCGGCCACGTCGCGATGCACCAGCAGGCATTCCGCCGCGCCGCAGATGCCCGTGCGCCGGGTCTTGGCGTTCAGCACCACGTCAAGCGCCTTTTGCGCGTCCGCGGCCTTGTCGATATAGACATGCACGATGCCTTCAAGATGGGCAAAGACCGGCACCCGTGCCTCGCGCTGCACCAGGCCCACCAGCCCCTTCCCGCCGCGCGGCACGATCACGTCGATGAACTCGGTCATGCCCAGCATCGCGCTGACCGCCGCGCGGTCCCGCGTCGGCACCCTAAGGATCGCGTCTTCGGGCAGGCCCGCCGTGCGCAGCCCCGCCACGAGGCAGCCATGTAGCGCGCCCGAGGAGTGGAAACTCTCCGAGCCCCCCCGCAGGATCACCGCGTTGCCCGCCTTGAGGCACAGCGCCCCGGCATCCGCGGTGACATTCGGCCGGCTTTCATAGATCACGCCGACGACGCCCAGCGGCGTGCGCACCCGGCGGATATTCAGCCCCGAGGGCATGTCCCACGCGGCCATCACCGCGCCCACCGGGTCGGGCTGGGCAGCGACGGCGCGCAGGCCCGCGGCGATGCCCGCGATCCGCCCCGGGTCGAGTTTCAGCCGGTCGAGCATTGCCAGGCTCAGGCCCTTGTCGCGGCCGAAGGCCATGTCCTGCTCGTTCGCAGCGAGGATCTCGGCCTCGCGCGCCGCCACGGCGTCCGCGGCCGCCTCCAGCGCGCGGGTCTTGGCCGCCGGATCGGCGAACGCCAGTTCGGCCGCTGCGGCCTTCGCCCGCGCGCCCAGTTCGGCCATCAGGCCGGGAATGTCGGTCTCGTCCCTCATGTCGCCATGTCGTCCCTGTGGATGAGCGCTGCCCGTCCGGGGTAGCCCAGCACGCCCTCGATGTCACCCGAGCGGCAACCGCGGATCGCGCGCGCCTCGCTCGCGGTATAGCGCGCCAGCCCCGTGCCCAACCCCTGCCCCTGCGGCCCGAGGATCGAGACCGGGTCGCCGCGGCCGAATTCGCCGCTGACGGACACGACGCCAGCGGGCAACAACGACTTGCCCCGGGCAAGGGCCGCCACCGCGCCCGCGTCGACCGTGATCGCGCCGCGCGGCTTCATCGCAGCGATCCAGCGCTTGCGGGCCACCTGCGGGTCGCCCTTGGGCCGGAACCAGGTGGCCGGCGCGCCCTCTTCCAGGGCCTCGATCGGCCGCATCCGCGCGCCTTCGGTGATCGCCAGCGCGCAGCCCGCCCCGGTCGCCGTCTTGGCCGCCATCAGCTTGGTCTTCATGCCGCCCTTCGACAGCCCGGACCCTGCGTCCCCTGCCATCGCCTCAATCTTGGGCGTGATCTCCTCGATCAGGTCGAAGCGCCTGGCCGTTGGGTCGGCCAGCGGGTTGGCGCTGTAGAACCCGTCGACATCCGAAAGCAACACGCAGGCATCCGCCCCAACCGTCACTGCCACCTGGGCGGCCAGCCGGTCGTTGTCGCCGTACCGGATCTCGTCGGTGGCGATGGTATCGTTCTCGTTCACGATGGGCACGACGCCGAGCGAGAGCATCGTCTCCATCGTCGCCCGCGTGTTGAGATAGCGCCGCCGGTCGGCGGAATCCTCCAGCGTCACAAGCACCTGGCCGGTGGTGATGCCATGCGGCGCGAGCGCCTCTTCATAGGCGCGCGCGAGCCTTATCTGACCCACGGCGGCGGCGGCCTGCGACTGTTCGAGGGCAAGCGTGCCGAGCCCGAGACCGAGCACGCCGCGCCCCAGCGCGATGGACCCCGACGAGACCAGGATGACCCCAGCGCCCCGCGCCTTCAGCATGGCGACATCCTCGGCCAGTGCCCGGAGCCAATCGCCCCGCAGCGCACCCGTCGCCCGGTCGACCAGAAGCGCGGAGCCGATCTTGACGACGATCCGGCGCGCCGCCGTCAGGGACGCCACGGCACGACCTCCTCGCTCTCGGCCCGCTGCACCGGGTTGGCGTCGATCTCGCCCTTCAGTGCGCGTAGCACCTCGGTCACGCCCTCGCCCGAGACGCCCGACATCTCGAACACCGCCCCCCCGGCCTCGGCTTCCAGGGCCGCACGTTTTTCGGCGCGAGTCTCGGCATCCAGGGCATCGACCTTGTTCAGCGCCGTGACCCGCGGCTTGTCAGCGAGGTGCCCGCCATAGGCCTCCAACTCATGCAGGATGATCCGGTGGTCCGCGACCACGTCCACCGAGGTACCATCGACCAGGTGCAAAAGCACGGAACACCGCTCGACATGGCCGAGGAACCGGTCACCGATCCCACGACCCTCATGCGCGCCCTCGATCAGGCCCGGAATGTCCGCGATCACGAATTCCGCGCCGTCCACCCCAACGACGCCCAGATTCGGGTGCAGCGTCGTGAAAGGGTAATCGGCGATCTTGGGCCGGGCGTTCGAGGTGGCGGCGAGGAAAGTGGACTTGCCCGCGTTCGGCAGGCCCAAGAGCCCCGCATCCGCGATCAGCTTGAGCCGCAGCCAGATTGTGCGCTCCACCCCCGGCTGGCCGGAGTTGGCACGGCGCGGCGCCTGGTTCGTCGAGGTCTTGAAATGCAGGTTGCCGAACCCGCCATTCCCGCCCCTGGCCAGCAGCACCCGCTGGCCGACCTCGGTCAGGTCGGCGATCACGGTTTCCTCGTCCTCGTCGAGGATCTCGGTGCCCACGGGCACACGCAGCACGATGTCGTCCCCGCTCGATCCGGTCTTCTGGCCGCCCTGTCCGGCCTTGCCGTTCTTGGCGAAGAAATGCTGCTGGTAGCGGAAATCGATCAGCGTATTCAGCCCGTCTACCGCCTCGGCCCAGACATCGCCGCCACGGCCGCCATCGCCCCCGTCGGGACCTCCGAACTCGATATATTTCTCGCGGCGAAAGCTGATACAGCCGTTTCCGCCGCTGCCCGAGCGGATGTGGACTTTCGCGAGGTCAAGAAATTTCATGGGCGGCCTCGAATACAGCGCGAAACAGGCGATAGTGGATATTCGGCGCGGGCTCAAGCCGCGCCAACGAACGCCCCGTTCCGCCTCCGGTGCGACGGAAGCCGAGCTTTTCCAGCACCCGCGCCGAGGCCGGGTTGTCGGCGAAATGGTCCGCCGCGATCACGTCGAGCCCGGGGAATCGGGCGAAGGCGTCTGCGACGAGCGCCTGCGCCGCCTCGGTGGCGTACCCCCGACCCCATTGTGCGGCGTCGAGGAAATAAGCCAGCGACGCCGGCGCCCCGCCCAGCCCCGTGGCCCCGATCAGCCCACCCGCGTTCAGCGCGACCGCCACCCGGAAAGCCGGAAACCCACGGAACCGCGATTTCGCCACCCAGCGGCGCATCTCGGCCTCGGGCCAGGGCACAGGGATCGTTCCCATCATGGGGGCGACACGCGGGTCCGCACCGATCCGGGCGAGCGCCGGGAAATCGGTCTCGACGAATGGCCTCAGCGTCAGGCGGGGCGTACGCACCAGATAGTCGACCGCCCCGGCCATGGCCTCAGGTCAGCCGCTTGAGATAGGTCCAGGTGGCGACCTTCGCGTTGCGCGCCACCGAGAACGCTTCGGCATCGCCGATATACTCGAAGCCCGCATTGGTCAGCACCCGGGCCGAACCAGGGTTATCCTGGAATACCTCGGCAAAGATCGTCTTGGCTGCTTGCGGGTTCGCCTCGAGCAGCGCGGTGACCGCCTCGGAGGCGATGCCGGTGTTCCAGAAAGCCGGCGCCACCCAATAGCCGATTTCCGACTGGTTGCGCTCCATCCGGTCGAGCGCGATCACGCCGAGAAGCTCCGACAGGCCCTGCTCGGCGCCGTCGATCACCCATACGTCCTCGGAGCGCTGCGGGTCCTGCGCGCGCTCGACGAACGCCTCGATTGCGCCGGGCGGCAGCGGGTGCGGAATCGACCGTGTAAACCGCGCCACACGCTCATCACCGGCATAAAGACGCAGCAGGCCCGCATCCGACCGTCGAACGGGGCGCAGCACGAAGCGCCCCGCGGCAATGACAGGCTGGTGCGCTACGGTCTCGATCGTCATGGCTGTCCTCCTCGCAACCCGTTGGAGACAAGGGACCCTTCCCCTCCCGACGGCACCAAATAGACCCCGCTGCAGCACCCAACCGGGCCGGCCCCGTAGGGCCTGCAACAGGATTCCATTTGCATCGGCGTTCCTCGTCGCCAGAAATGAAACGGGGGACCGGCCGCGTGCCGATCCCCCACCGAATTTTATCATGCCTCGTGGTGTCGGCTTATTCTGCGGCCTCGCCTACCGGGAGCACCGAAATGAAGGTGCGGCCCTTCAGCCCCTTGTGAAAGGTCACTGCGCCCTCGCAAGTTGCAAAGATCGTGTGATCCTTGCCCATGCCGACGCCGTCGCCCGGCCAGTACTTCGTGCCGCGCTGACGTACGATGATGTTGCCCGGAACGGCTGCCTGGCCGCCGTAGAGCTTTACGCCGAGGCGGCGGCCAGCGGAGTCGCGCCCGTTGCGCGAGGAGCCGCCTGCTTTCTTGTGTGCCATTTCCCGTTCTCCTCTCGCTTAGCCCTTGGCCAGGGTCTTGGCTTGCTCGACCCAGCCTTCCTTCTCGATCTTGCCCTTGGCGCCCAGCCTGGCGTCCATCGCCGCGACCTGCTCGGGCGTCCATGCCGCGATCTGCGCAAAGCGGGTCACGCCCGCCTCGTGGAATTTCTTCTCCATCGCCGGACCGACGCCGGAGAGCTTCTTGAGGTCATCCCCGGCGGCGGGTTTCGCCTCCGCCTTGGGTTCGGGCGCGCTCTCGACCTTGGCCGCCGCCTTCTTCGGCGCGGCCGGCTTGGGGGCTACGGCGCCTGCCGCGGCGGACGACACGGAGCCCGCCCCCTCGGCGGCCTTCACACCCGTCTTGTCGGCACCCGATTGCAGGATATCGGTGACGCGCAGCAAGGTAAGCTGCTGGCGATGGCCCTTCTTCCGCTTCGAGCTGTGCTTGCGGCGACGCCGCACGAAATGGATGAGTTTGTCGCCCTTGATCTGTTCGATCACCTCGGCCTGCACGGCCGCACCGGCGACCGTTGGCGTGCCGATCGTGTCGCCGACCATCAGGATCTCGTTGAACTGAACCGTTTCACCGGCATCGGCGGCCAGCTTTTCCACGCGCAGCACGTCGCCAGACTGCACCTTGTACTGCTTGCCACCGGTCTTGAGGACCGCGAACATGGGCCGTTTCCTTCTTTTCTACCGCGTCCTGTGGCCCCGCCCCTCGGACGGCGTTCCCGCACATGCGCCTCGGACTGCGCGCCCCGGCCGGGGCTGATGTCAAAAACAGGGGGCCCCGGGCAGAACCCGGGGCCGGAGCCGTGGATATCCTAGATTTCCGTCCCCAAGTCAAGGGCTGCGGCCCGGTATCGCGCCCTAGATGTCCTGGCCCGCGATGAACCGCGCCGCGGCAAGACCCAGATCCCGCGAAATGCGGGTGAAGACCTCGTCGAACCCGGCAAAGAGCGCGCGGTTCAGCGCCTTGCCCTGGGACGTTTCGGACAGCTCGATATACGCCTCGAGCGCCTCGTCCGAAAGCGGCGCGTACGCCATGGCGAGATAGGAGAACAACCACGCGCGGGTCTCGTCCCTGATTTCGGGCTCCTGACTCCAGACGTCGGCAAGCATCTGCTCTTCGGTCAGCTCGAAATCGAACGCCTTGCCATCGGCGAGCCCTGTGTAGAAGGCGTAGTTCGAGTTGAGCGCGCCGGCCACGTTGGCCTCGACCAGGTTGTTGGCCTCCACGAAGTCCTCGATCAGGTCGAGCCGCGGCGCGCTGTCGGCCTGCATTTCTTCCAGCCGCGCAATGCTGGCCTCTTCCACTTCCGGGTCCAACAGCGCGCGGCGCGCCGAAATCTCCAGCGCGATGATCCGTGCGCCCCGTTCGGAGGTGAAGAACTCCACCAGCGGGCCGATATCGCGGTCCCCGAGTTCCGCGCCGAGTGTGTCGCGCAGGGTCCCGGCCATTCTTCCGCCATCGTAGATCCGGGCGACCGCCGCGTCCCAGCGGTCGCCGCCGCGTCCGGGGAACAGGTCCGCCTGGAGTTCGTCGCCGTAATCGAGCCCTTCCTGGCGCATGATCGCGATGAGTTCGTCAAGCGCGAGCGCACGCGCCAGGGTATCGACTTCCTCCGACGGCTCGGCCCGCACGGGCAACGCGACCGTTAGAAAGAGCATTGCAGGGATCAGGACGGACCGCAGCATGGGCGACCTCCGGCGTTGCGCGACTTTCGTAGAGGTAGGCGTGAGGCGCACTGAATCCAACGATAGAGCGGGCACGACATGAAACCTCGTGCGCGGCGGAAAAACGGTTGCATGGGCCGCGGCTTCGCACTAGATGACCGTCCCACAAGGCCACTGGCTTGCGGAGAGGTGCCGGAGTGGTCGAACGGGGCGGTCTCGAAAACCGTTGAGCCTTCACGGGCTCCCAGGGTTCGAATCCCTGTCTCTCCGCCACTTTTCTTAGCAATCGTGTCCCCAATTCCAGAAGCCACCGTCGGCCAGCCCGGAGTGTCCCCTGAAAACCGTGAGGCACGCGCCCCAATCCGGTGCCGTCCAAGGGCGGCGCCGCGCCACATTCTTGCCGCAATCGGCAAGCTGCCCCCGCACCGTTGCCGCCGCCGCAACGATTCCACGTGGAATTCGACTTTCGCGGCCGCATCGTGCGATGATTGTGGCGTTATGTGGGGGTGATGGTCATGAGTCCGATCGAACGGGTGCGGGCGCGCGCCGCCGCGGTGGCGGTGCTCGGTCTTGGGTATTACGCAACGGAAAACGAAATCAGGCAGGCGTGGCATCGCATCGCGCTGGAATGCCACCCGGACCGCGACCGGACGCAGATGGAGCGGTTTACCGCCGCGAAGCATGCCCGTGACAGCCTTCTCGGTCCGGACGCGCAGGTCGAAGGCGCCGAAAGAAGCGAGCAAAGTATGGGCGCCGTGATGCCCCGCCGGGTGTGCGGCCAATCCCCGGCGCGCGGCCCGGCCACGCGCCGGCCGCAAATGCAGCGGTTCTGACGCCGCCCAACCCGGCCGGGCGCTCACGGGATCAGAACGCTCGCGCCCGTCGTCTCGCGCGCTTCGAGGGCGCGGTGGGCCTCGGCGGTGTGGGCCAGCGGCCAGCGCTGGCCCACGCGGGGCGTAAGCGTCGAATCCGCGATTGCGCCGAAGAGATCGCCGGCCCGGGCGCGCAGCTCGTCGGTGGCAGCAATGAAATCGAACAGAACCGGACGGGTGGCGGTGAAGCTGCCCTTGGCCAGATCGGCGAACTCGAATCCCTCGATCGCCCCCGACGACTGCCCGAAGTTCACGAAGCTGCCACGCTTTTTCAGGCAGGCGAGCGAACCGCGCCAAGTGTCGCGCCCGACGCTGTCATAGACCGCGTCCACCCCCAGCCCCTCCGTCGCCTCCATAACGGGGTCGATGAAATCGCGCGCGCGGTAGTCGATGGCAAGGTCGTAACCGTGCCTGCAGGCCAGTTCGCATTTCTCCGCACCGCCCGCGGTGCCGAGGGCGCGCACCCCCTTGGCCCGCAGCCACTGGCCGAGCAGCAGCCCCACGCCGCCCGCCGCCGCGTGAACGAGGACCGTGTCGCCGTCGGTCGCCGGGTAGCTGTCATGGATGAGGTAATGCGCCGTCAGCCCCTTGAGCATGACGCTGGCCGCGACCTCGTCGCTCACAGCGTCGGGCAGCTTCACCAGCCGGTCGGCGGGCATGACGCGGGCGGTGCAGCAGGCGCCGTTGGGCGTGGTATAGGCCACCCGGTCGCCGACCTGCAGGTCCTCCACGCCCGGCCCCAGCGCCTCGACCACGCCCGCAGCCTCGCCTCCGGGGATCAGGATCTCGCCGGGCCAGGGGTAAAGGCCCGAGCGGAAATAGGTATCTATGAAGTTGAGACCCACGGCGCTGTGGCGCACCAGCACTTCGCCCTCGTCGGGATCGTGGACCTCCCACTCCACCCAGTCCAGCGCCTCGGGTCCGCCGGGCTCGCGCGCGATGATGGCGTGTTCCATGGATTTACACCTCGAATTCGGGATCCACCGGCACCTGAAGGGCGGTGACCAGCGCATTGGTTGTGGACGCGAGGCCGACCACCGCCAGCAGGTCCTCGTATTGCGCCTCGGTCATGCCCTTGGCGCGCGCGGACGCGGTGTGGGAATGGACGCAGTATTCGCAGCCATTGGCGATGGAAACCGCCATGTACAGCATCTCCTTGGTCAGCGGGTCGAGCGCCGAGTCCCGCGCCATCACTGCCTTGACCTGCGCCCAGGTGCTTTCCAGCACGCACGGCTGGCTGGCGAGCGCCCGCCAGACATTATTGACGAAATCCGTCTTTCGGGTGGCGCGGATGTCGTCGAACACCGCCTTGACGCGGGGGTCTCGCTCCACCTCCGCGTCGGTCCAGATCTTCACCGTGGCCATGGGTCCTCCGTCAGGCATGCGGCCGGGGCATGCGCCCCGGCCATGCCCTTACACCATCGCAAAAAGCCGCGCGGGTCCACCCGTACCGCCCCGCACCTTGGGCGCGCCCACGATCAACGTGGCCCCAGCGGCCGGCAGCCCGTCCAGACCCGCGATACACTCTATCCCGTAACGCCCCGCCGGCAGCCAGGCATAATGCGTCGCGAAATCGCCCGACGGCCCGTAATCGAGCGAGAGCGTATCCACTGCGATGGCCGCGGCATTCGTTTCCTCCAGCAGCATTTGCGTGGCCTCAATGTGGAAACCGGGGAAATGCAGCCCGCCCGGCCGCGCAGAGTCGGCGCCGCGGAAATCCTGCGTGCCGACCTTGTCGGCCCAGCCCGAGTTCATCGCCACGCAGGCCCCGGCAGGAATATCGCCGTGCTCGGCGATCCAGGTCTTCAGGTCGTCGGGCGTCAACTGCGTGTCGCGGTCATCGGCAGCCCGGGCGCGGATGTCGACGACGCAGAGCGGGCAGACAAGGTTGCCCACCGGGATCTCGTCGACCGAAGCCCCGTCCGCGGAGAAATGCAGCGGCGCATCCAGATGGGTTCCGGTATGTTCGTTCACCGTCAGCGAGTAGAGATTGTAGCCATCCGCGGCGAAGTCGAACTGCTTTTCATAGGCGATGCCGGGCGAGCCGCCGAAGGTCGGGAACTCTTCCGACAGGGTATGGGTCAAATCGGCGATCTCCGACGCGCCCTGGGCCAGCGCCGCGGGCGTCGTGGCGACGCCGCCCACCGTCGCGACCGCCGCCGTGGCCGCCCCGGCCCGGAAGAAATCGCGGCGCGACAGCATCCGCTTCTTCACAGAATTCATCACGCAGATATCGCACATGGGTCCACTCCCTGGTCAAAGGCCGATCTTGCCGCCGGCAATGGATCGAGCCTACGGGGCGCGGCGCTTCTGTCAAATGGCGTGGCGGCCACAGGCCGCCACGCGCGCGCATTTTCGGCTGTTTCTCCGCGGACGGCCATGGAACTATGCAGCCAAAGGAGGCAGAGATGGGCAAGACGATCCACATCCTGAACGGGCCGAACCTGAACCTGCTGGGCCAGCGCGAGCCCGAGCTTTACGGCCACGAGACGCTCGCCGATGTCGAGGCCGCCTGCCGCGCGGTCGCGGCCGGGGACGGTCATGAGGTCGCGCTGTTCCAGTCGAACCACGAGGGCAAGATCGTCGACCGCATTCATGCCGCGCGCGAGACGGCCGCGGCCATCGTCATCAATCCCGGCGCCTACACCCATACCTCGATCGCGTTCCTCGACGCGCTCAATGCCTTCGCGGGGCCGGTGATCGAGGTGCACGTCTCGAACATCCACAAGCGCGAGGCGTTCCGCCACCGCTCTTACGTGTCGCTGCGCGCCGACGGGGTGATCGCCGGCTGCGGGGTCGAGGGTTACGCGCTCGCGGTGCGGCGGGTCTGTTCGCTGCTGCGGAACTAGGACGGACCGGACCGGGTATGTCGCCTTGCCAACCGGCAAGGCGACCCGCCGGGGGCTCCGCCCCCGGACCCCCGGAGTATTTTTACCAAGAAGAAGCCCCCACACACTCCGGGGCTTACATGCAGGCCTCGAACAGCGCGCGGGTGTTCGCCTCGGTCATCTCCACCGGGTTGCCGCCGACCGAAGGGTCCTTGAGCGCGTCGGCGACCAAGCGGTCCAGATCGGGATTCGACACGCCCAGCGCCGTGAGAGTTTCGGGAATGCCAAGTTCGGCGTTCAGGCGAGCCACGAAATCGCAAACGCCCTCGAAGTTGCCCTCGATCCCCAGATAGGCCGCCGCGCGGGCGAGCGGTTCCTCGACGGCCGCGCGGTTGAAGCGCAGGACCGCCGGCATCACCACGGCGTTCGTGGTGCCATGATGGGTGCCGTAATGCGCACCTATCGGGTGCGACAGCGCGTGGATGGCGCCAAGCCCCTTCTGGAACGCGACCGCGCCCATCGCCGCGGCCGCCATCATGTGCGTGCGCGCCTCGATGTCGGTGCCGTCGTGGAAGGCCCGGGGCAGGTTCTCCTTGACCAGTCGCATACCCTCCAACGCGATCCCCTGACTCATCGGGTGGTAATGGGGCGAGCAATAGGCCTCCAGGCAATGAGCAAGCGCATCCATCCCGGTGCCGGCGGTAATCGCAGGGGGCATGCCCACCGTGAGTTCGGGGTCGCAGATCGTGACCGCGGGCAGCATCCTGGGGTGGAAGATGATCTTCTTCTCGTGAGTTTCGCGGTTCGTCAGGACGCCCGCGCGGCCGACTTCGGACCCCGTTCCGGCAGTCGTCGGCACGGCAATGATGGGCGCGATGGCGTCTGCGTCGGCGCGGGTCCACCAGTCGCCGATATCCTCGAAATCCCAGACCGGGCGCGATTGACCGGCCATTAAGGCCACGCATTTGCCGAGGTCGAGCCCCGACCCGCCGCCAAAGGCAATGACGCCGTCATGGCCACCCTCGCGAAACAGGGCGACGCCGGCTTCCATGTTCTTTTCGGTCGGGTTCGGGTCCACCTCTGCGAACATTGCCCGGCCGAGTCCGGCGGCGTCGAGGATGTCCAGCACCTGCCCGGCGATGGGCAACTGCGCCAGGCCGCGGTCGGTGACAAGCAGCGGACGCTTGATGCCCGCGGCAATGCACGCCTCGGGCAATTCGGCGATGCGCCCGGCCCCGAAGCGCACGGCGGTGGGGTAGGACCAGTTGGCGGTGAGGCTCATGTTTCAGCCTTTCTTGAGGTGGTAGGATTTCGGACGGGTCAGCGCGTGGTAGCCGAGCACCGACAGTCCCACGCCGCGGCCGGTGTTCTTGCACCCGGTCCAGCACAGCGCCGGGTCGAGATAGTCGCAGCGGTTCATGAATACGGTGCCGGTCTCGATCCCGTCGCCCACCCGGGCCGCGCGCGCGGCATCGCGCGTCCAGAGCGAGGCGGTCAGGCCGAACTCGGAATCGTTCATCTTTTCGATCGCATCCGCGTCGTCCCTCACGCGCATGATGCCGACGACGGGGCCGAAGCTTTCCTCGCGCATCACCCGCATGGAGTGGTCCACGTCCACCAGGATCTGCGGCATCAGGTAGGCGCCGTCATCGTTGGGAAAGAGCGCGCGGTCGATCAGCGGAGTCGCCCCTGCCGCGACGGCCTCCTCGGTCTGCGCGCGCACCAGATCGGCGAACCGCGTCTGCGCCATCGGGCCCATGGTCGTCTCGGGGTGCAGCGGGTTACCGAGCTTGGCCTTGGAAACGATCTCGACGCATCTGTCGACAAAGGGCTCGTAGACGCTGTCGGCGACATAAATCCTCTCGATCCCGCAGCAGCACTGGCCGGAGTTGAACATCGCCCCGTCCATCAAACCGTCGGCCGCCACCTCAAGATCGGCATCTTCCATAACGTAACCGGGGTCCTTGCCGCCGAGTTCCAGCCCCAGACCGGTGAAGGTGCCCGCTGCGGCGCGTTCGATCGCCTTGCCGCCACCGACCGATCCGGTGAAGTTCACGAAATCGAAGGCGCCCGCGGCGATGAGCTTGGACGTGGTGTCGTGGCCGAGGAACACGTTGCGCACGATGTCGTCGGGCACCCCGGCCTCGCGCAGGGCGTTCACGATGCGCTCCCCCACCAGAGGCGTCTGGCTCGCGTGCTTCAGCATCACCGCATTGCCGGCGATCAGGGCTGGCGCGACGGTGTTGATCGCGGTCATGTACGGGTAGTTCCAGGGCGCGACGACCAGCACGAGGCCCTGCGGCAAGCGACGGACGTAGCGGGCGAACGTCGCGGTCTGCTCGATCTCGATATCGGCCAGCGCCGCTTCGGCGATGTCCGCCATGTAGAGCGCGCGTTCCTGGAACCCGCCGAACTCGCCGCCATAGCGGACCGGGCGGCCCATCTGCCAGGCGAGTTCGGGCACGATCTCGTCATTCGCCTCGCCGATCAGCGCAACCGCCTTGCGCACGATCTCGGCGCGTTCCGCGATCCGGCGCGCGGCCCAGGCGGGCTGCGCGGCGCGCGCCAGCGCCACCGCGTCGACCGCCTCGTCGAGAAGCATCAATCTGCGCTCGGCAAAAACGCTCCCGTCGACGGGAGAGATGCATTTCAGACTTTCAGTCATGTCAGGCCCTTTCGAAGCCGCGGGCCACTTCCCAGTCGGTCACGCGGCGGTCGTATTCGGATTGTTCCCAGCGAGCGGCGTGGACGTAGTGGTCGATCACGTCGTCGCCCAACGCGGCACGGAGCATGGCGGAGCCGTCGGCGGTCTCGATGGCGGCGCGTAATGTCTTGGGTATTTCGCGAATGCCCTCGCCGGTATAGGCGTCGCCGGTGAATTCGGGCTCCAAGTCCAGCCCTTCCTCGATGCCCGCAAGCCCCGCGGCGATCTGGGCGGCGAAGGCGAGATAGGGGTTGAGATCGGCGCCCCCCACCCGGTTCTCGATGCGGATCGCCTTGGAGTTCTCGCCCACCAGCCGGTAGCCCGCCGTGCGGTTGTCGCGCGACCAGACGGCCTTGGTCGGCGCGAAGGTGCCCGCGACGTAACGCTTGTAGCTGTTGATGTTGGGCGCGAGGAACAATGTGAAGTCGGAGGCGTATTTCAACAGCCCCGCCACATAGGCGCGCATCGTGTCGGCCATGCCGTGCGGGTCCCCCTCGTCGAGGAACAGCGGCACGCCGTCCGAAGACCAGATCGACTGGTGGATGTGGCAGGAGGATCCGGCCGGATCGTCGGCATATTTTGCCATGAAGGTCACGGCGTGGCCCAGCTTCAGCGCGATCTCCTTGACCGCCTGCTTGGTGATGACATGAGTGTCGGCGCTGTCGAGCGCATCGGAGTACTTGACGTTGATCTCGTGCTGTCCGGCCCAGGCCTCGCCCTTGGAGTTCTCGACAAGGATGCCGGCGCCGTAGAGCCCGTTGCGCACGGCGCGCATCAGGGTTTCCTCGCGCGCCGTCGTGAACAGGTGGTAGTCCTCGTTGTAAGGACTCGTCGGCGTGAGGTCGCGATAGCCGCCGTCATGGGCCTCTTCGAAGCCCTGGCGGAAGACGTAGAACTCCAGTTCCGAAGCCACCTTGCAGTCCATGCCCTTCTCGGCCAGTCGGGCCAGTTGCGCCTTCAGGATCGCCCGCGGCGAAACCGCGATCGGCCGGCTGCCGTCATGTTCCAGCGTGTCGCAGATCACCAGCGCCGCGCCGGGGGCCCAGGGGGTGAGGCGCAGCGTCGAGAGGTCGGGCTTCATCATGTAGTCGCCGTAGCCCTGCGCCCAGCTGGCCGACGCGTACCCTGGCACCGGCTCCATCTCCTGGTCGACGGTCAGCAGATAGTTGCAGGAATGAGTCTCGTGCACACCGTGTTCCACGAAATGCCGCGCATGGAAGCGCTTGCCCATCAGCCGGCCCTGCATGTCGATCTGGGCCATCATCACGGTATCGATCTGGCCGTCGTCGACCAGCTTGGTCAGCGCGTCAAGGGTCAGGTTGCCGGGCATCGGGGCCTCTTTGGTCTTGCGGTGACGGAAAGGGGGCGCCCCGGCCGGGGCGCCCCCTCAGGCTTACGCCTGGCTGTAGCGGTAAGGCCGGCCGGCCTTCTGCATGTCAGCGTTGTACTGCTTGAAGATCTCGACGACGCGGGCCTTGGTCTCGGACTCCGCGGCGATCTCGTCCCAGAAGGTCCGGGCCGCCTCCTCGACCTGGTCCCATTCGGAATCGGGGATCGAGGTCAGCTCCATCTTCTCGCCGTCGACGCGCAGCCGCGCCTCGCCGCCCCAGTACCACCACTGGCGGTAGTAATGCGACTGCTCGAAGCAGACCCGCATCAGCGCCTGAAGCCGTTCCGGCACCTCGTTCCAGCGGTCCTGGTTGGCGAAGAAATGGCCGATCCAGGCGCCCGAGATGTTGTTGGTGAGGAAGTAGTTGGTCACGTCGGCCCAGCCCACCGTGTAATCCTCGGTGATGCCCGACCAGGCGACGCCATCGAGTTCGCCGGTCTGCACCGCGACCTCGATATCCTCCCAGGGGAGCGTCACCGGCACCACGCCGAACTGCGACAGGAACCGCCCCGCGGTCGGGAAGGTGAAAACCCGCTTGCCCTTGAGGTCCTCGAGCGAGCGGATCGGGTCCTTGGTGGCGAAATGGCACGGGTCCCAGGCGCCGGCCGAGATGTGCTGAACCCCGACCTTGGCGTATTCTTCGGCCCAGATGTCGTTCAGGCCGTACTGGTTGAACAGCACCGGCACGTCGAGCGAGTAGCGCGAGGCGAAGGGGAAATAGCCGCCGAACACCGTCACCTCGGTCGGCGAGGCCATCGAGTCGTCGTCGGACTGCACCGCGTCGATCGTGCCCGACTGCATCGCGCGGAACAGCTCGCCCGTGGGCACCAGCTGGTCGGCGGTGTAGAGTTCGATCTCCATCTCGTCGCCGGCGATCTTGTTGAAGGTGTCGATCGCGGGCTTGATCACATGCTCGGCGAGCGCCGGGCCGGCATAGGTCTGCATCCGCCAGCGGATCGTCGATTGCGCGATGGCGGGCGCGGCAAGGCCGGCGGCGGCGGCGCCGACGCCGGCGGCGGCAAGGAACTTGCGTCTTGTGGTCATCGTCTCACTCCTTGTTGGTGGGGCGTCCCTGCCCCGTTTTCGGGCCCCTTTGCCGGGGCTCTTGTCATCTCGAATAGACCAGTTCCGGCAGCCACAGCGCGATCTGGGGGAAGGCCATGATCGTCGCCAGCGCCACGATCATCACGCCGACGAAGGGAATGATCGAGGCGTAGATGTCCTTGAGCCCGATCTCCTTGGGCGCCATCGCCTTCATCAGGAACAGGTTGTAGCCGAAGGGCGGCGTCATGTAGGCGATCTGCGTGGTGATCGTGTAGAGCACCCCGTACCAGATCAGGTCGAAGCCGAGCGCGTCGACCAGCGGGATGTAGAGCGGCGCCACGATCACCAGCATCGCGGTGTCGTCGAGGAAGGTGCCCATCAGCAGGAAGCTGAGCTGCATCAGGATCAGGATCATCCAGGGGTCGAGGCCCAACTGCTCGGTGAACAGGTTCTCGATCGCCCGGACCGCCCCCAGCCCGTCGAACACCGCGCCGAAGGCCAGGGCCGCGAGGATGATCCACATGAACATGCAGGAGACGGCAAGCGTCTGGCGGACCGAGTTCTCGAACACCTCGCGCGTCATGCGCCCCTTGACCACCGCCGCGACGAACGCGGTCAGCGCCCCGATGGCCGAGCTTTCCACCAGCGAGGTCCAGCCGTTGACGAAAGGCACCATCATCACCGCGAAGATCACCAGCGGCAGCAGGCCCGCGAACAGCAGCCGGTATTTCTCGCGCATGAAGATGTCGAGATGCAGGAAGGACAGCTTGCGGGTCAGCCAGGCGGCAAGCCCGAGGCCCAGCCCCGCCAACAGCGCGTTCTCAGGCAGCAGGACGCCCGCGTAGACCAGCGCCGGCAGACCGATCAGCGCGCCGATCACCAGGAAGTTGATCTGCACCGGGCGGTCCGAGACCCGGTCGTATTCGGCCAGTTCGTCATGGCTCATCGCCGGACCGAGCCTGGGCGTGATCCGGCAGCGCAGATAAATGTAGATGATGAACATCGCCGCCATCATCAACCCCGGCAGGATCCCCGCCAGCCACAGTTGCCCGACCGGCTGACGCGCGATCATCGCATAGAGCACAAGCACGACAGAGGGCGGCACGAGGATCCCGAGCGACGATCCCGCCTGGATCACGCCGGTCACCATCCGCTTGTCATAGGCGCGTTTCAGCAGTTCCGGCAGCGCGATGGTCGCCCCGATCGCCATGCCCGCGACGCTGAGGCCGTTCATCGCCGAGATCAGAACCATCAGCCCGATGGTCCCGATCGCCAGGCCGCCCGAGACTGTGCCCATCCAGATATGGAACATCCGGTAGAGGTCGTCCGCGATCCGGCTCTCGGACAGGATGTAGCCCATGAAGATGAACATCGGCAGCGTCAGCAGCGGATACCATTTCATCAACTTCATCGCCGAGGAGAACGGGATGTTCGACCCGCCCGTCCCCCACAGCGTTAGCGCCGCGATCGCCGCCACAGCGCCGATGGCGCCGAACACCCGCTGGCCGGTGAACAGCATCAGCATCATCGACGCGAACATCAGAAGGGCGATCATCTCGTAGGACATCAAATCTCGATATCCCTGATATGCGCGATGTCCTTGAACAGCTCCGAGATCGCCTGCAGCAGCATCAGCCCGATACCGATGCACATGATCGTCTTGATCGGCCAGAGCACGGGGCGCCAGGCGGTCGGGCTGCGCTCGGTGTATTGCAGGCTGTAAAGCAGGCTGTCGATGCCGCCATAAAGCAGCACGCCGAGAAAGAAGATCAGAAACAGCACCGTGAAACTGTCCACCCAGGCGCGCGTGGTGACCGACCAGCGGCCGTAGAACAGGTCCATCCGGACGTTCGAGCCGAGCTGCATCGAGTAGGGCCCGCCCATGATGTAATAGGCGACCATGGCGAACTGGGCCATCTCCAGTGTCCAGAGCGAAGGCAGGAAGTAGGTCTTTGAGATCGACGACCAAAGCAGGATCGCCGCCATCACGAAGATGCCGTACATCATCACCCGGCCGATGTGATAGTTCGCACCATCGACGATGCGGACATAGGCACGCATGAAGGCGGTCATGCCCCCGCCCCCTGTCCCAGATCGGCCCGCGCCGCGGCGACCCACTCGGCCAGCATCCGCCCCATCGCGGCCTCGGCCTCCGCATCGGCGACAAGGTCGTTGCGGATCTCCAACATGACGTTGAGGCGCCCCCTCTCCACCCCGTGCCGACGAAGTGTATGGGTGACCCCGTGTTCCGGTCCATAGGGATCGTTGCGCCCGGCGCGGCGCCCGGCGGGCGGCCGGGCCAGCATCGCATCCGCAAGGCGGCTGTCGCTATCGTGAACGATGCCGATTTCCACCGCGCGCCGCGTCCCGTGCCAGACCGGGGTGAAGCTATGCACCGTGACCAGCGCCGCCTTTGGCCGCGCGGCGTAAACCTCTTCGATGGCGGCATGGAACGGCACGTAGTACCGCCGCCCACGCGCGGCCCGGTGCGCCATGGTCAAGCCGGCATTGCCCGGTATGGTAACGGTTTCCGTGCGCTTCGGCATCGCCTCGGCCGAGCCCTCGGGGCGGTTCACGTCATGGACCAGACGCGAAACGGCAGCCGCCACCAGCGGCGCGTCCAGCGCACCCGACAGGGCGCGTGCAACACCCAACGCGCCGGGGTCCCAGGCGGCGTGGCTCGCCTCGTCGCCGGGCGCAAGGCCCAGCCGGGCGAGCCCGGGCGGGATGGCGTTTGACGCATGGTCGCACACCACGACGAACGGACCCGCACCGCCGGCATTCTCCACCAGCGGCCGATGCTCCGACGCGTCGCTCCCATGTTCGGGCATGCAAGACTCCCTGTTGCCCGAACAGGTTTCTTCACCGCCTACACACCTGTCAATTCCTTTCCTGAAACTTCCTCTTCAACCATTTTCGACCTGACGCTATATTGAGCAAAAGAGGTCCGATCTTGCCCGGAGACGCCCCAACCATCGCCGACCGCCTGCAGGCGCGGCTCGACGAGCTGACCCGCGCCGAGTGTCAGCTCGCCCATGCGATTCTCGAAAGCTACCCGGTCTCCGGCCTCGGCACGATCACGGAGCTGGCCCAGGCCGCCGAGGTCTCGACCCCGACGGTGGCGCGCATGGTGCAGAAGCTGGGCTTCAAGGGCTATGCCGAGTTCCAGCGCGCGCTGAGATCCGAACTAGAGGCGCGGATATCCGGCCCCGTCGCCCGGCGCGAGACCTGGGCCGAGGGCGCGCCGGGCGGGCACGCGCTCAACCGCTTCACCGAGGCAGTGATCGGCAATATCCGTCACAGCCTCGCCCAGATCGACACCGCGTGCTTCGACACCGCCTGCGATCTGATCGCCGACCCCGCACGCCGGGTCCATGTCGTGGGTGGTCGGATCACCCGGACGCTCGCCGATTACCTGTTCCTGCATCTGCAAATGGTCCGCCCCGGCGTGGTGCCCTTTCATGGCCAGCCCAACGCCTGGGCGCATTCCCTGCTCGATCTGGCGCGCGGCGACGTGCTGGTGATCTTCGACGTGCGCCGCTACGAGAACGCCACGCTGCGCCTTGCCGAGATGGCCGCCGAGCGCGGCGCCGAGATCGTGCTGTTTACCGATCAGTGGCGCTCGCCCGTCCACCGACTGGCGCGGACGGTGCTTACCAGCCGCACAGTGGTCCCTTCGGCCTGGGACTCGTCGGTCACGACGCTGCTGCTCGTCGAGACGCTGATCGCCGCGGTGCAGGAACGCGGCTGGGGCGAGACGCGGACGCGGATGGAGGGGCTGGACGAGATGTTCGATCGAACCGGATTGTTCCGAAAGTTCACCTGAGCCGAAGGGAACGGGGCGCATGAGGTCACACCTCGTCTGCCCCGTGGCGGGGTGACGCGATAGTTGTCGCATAATCCACACGCGCGGCAATGTTATACGCACGGAAAGAGGCGATGCCTTGTTTGCACCCGACGCATGTGTTTCTCTCGGTCACGAGGGGCAGTGAGATCAAATCCCGACTCCAGAAAGGGAGTGTCTCACGATGACGAAACTGACAGCGACTGCAGTTCTTCTTTTGTCGACCACCGGCGCAGCCTTTGCCGCCGGCCCCGAACCGATGCCGCCGCAACCGATGGTGGCAGCGCCGGCGTCGGCGCCGGCCGTCTCCTGGGACGGCCCGTATGCCGGCGGCCAACTGGGCTATGCCTTCGGCGATTTCAGCCTCGATCCGGGCGATTTCGACGATGACAGCATCATCGGCGGCTTCCACATCGGTTATCGCTTCGGCCTCGGCAATGGCTGGTATCTCGGTCCCGAGTTCCAGTACGACTGGGCCGACCTGACCGTCGAAAGCCTCGGACAGAACGTCGATTTCGACGAGATGGCGCGGCTGAAGCTGGTCGCGGGCCGCGAAGTCGGCCCCCGCGGCCTGATGTACGGCAGCATCGGCTATGCCTATGGCGATTACGGCGACCCCGGCGACCTGCTGGACGCCAGCAACGACAGCTGGCTCGCCGGCTTCGGCTACGACTACAGCCTCGGCAACAACTGGACCATCGGTGGCGAGTATCAGTACCACGACTTCAACGATGTCGAGGTGCAGACGATCCACCTCAAGGTGGGCTTCCAGTTCTAGGCCAGCCTACAAACCGGACGGCGACGGCCGCGGCAAGACCTGCCGCGGCCGTCGCTTTCAGAACGCCGCTCTCCGCGCGCCGATCGCGGGCGGGCCGATCACGCTGCCCCCCGGAATCCCGTCGCGACCACGAACTTTTCCGAACTGTCCGACCGGCTCGCCGGCGGCTTGACATTCGCGACCTTGTCGAAACGCCGCTTCAGAACCGTCTGCAACTCGCTCTCGGCGCCGCCAGCCAGCACTTTGGCGACGAAGGTGCCGCCCTCTTCCAGGACATCGAAGGCAAGCTCGGCCGCCGCCTCGCACAGCGCCACGATCCGCAAATGGTCGGTCTGCTTGTGGCCCGACGATGCCGCCGCCATGTCGCTCATCACCACGTCCGCCTTGCCGCCCAGCCAGTCTTTCACCTTGTCGTCGGCGCCTTCCTCCAGGAAATCCAGACGGTGGATCTCGGCGCCCGGCACCGGCTCCACCTCCTGCAGGTCGATGCCGAGGACACGACCCACCGCCTTGCCGGGTTTCTCCCCCAGCGCGTTCACCCGCTTCACCGCGACCTGGCACCAGCCGCCCGGCGCGCAGCCGAGGTCCACCACCCGCGCGCCGGGGATCAGGAAGCGGTACTTGTCGTCGAGTTCGAGGATCTTGTAGGCCGCCCGCCCGCGATAACCGTCGGCCCTCGCGCGTTTTACGTAAGGGTCGTTCAGTTGCCGCTCCAGCCAGCGCGTGGACGACAGCCGCCGCCCCCGCGCCGTCTTGACCTTGACCTTCAGATCGCGCTGCCCGCGCCCGCTCGACCCGCGCTTGCCTGCCATGCCTGCCACCCGCGCCCCGGCGCGGCCCCTGTCTTCTTCTTGGTCCAAATACTCCTGCGCACCGCCTCGGCGGTGTCAGAACGGCCCGTCCTCCAGCACGCCGTCGGCGCTCATCTGCGCGTAGAGCAGTCCCTCGCGCAAGCCCCGGTCGGCCACCGACAGCCGATCTGTCGGCCAGACCCGCATCAGCGCCTGCAGGATCGCGGCCCCCGACATGATCAGCGCGTGCCGGTCGCGGCCGATCCGCGGGTCCGCCCGGCGCCCCGCGGGCCCGAGATCGAGATAGCTGCGGATCACCGCGTCGATCTGGGC
Organism: Rhodovulum sp. ES.010; assembly: GCF_900142935.1. Classification (NCBI taxonomy): domain Bacteria; kingdom Pseudomonadati; phylum Pseudomonadota; class Alphaproteobacteria; order Rhodobacterales; family Paracoccaceae; genus Rhodovulum; species Rhodovulum sp. ES.010. Next base: position 860,809 of record NZ_FSRS01000001.1, read on the forward strand.
CGTGGTCATCCTGAGCCCGTCCACCTTGGTCCGGTCATAGCGGCGCAGCCCCAGATGGCTCGCGGCCACCGTCGTGACCGTTCCGCTGGTGCCGATGATCTGGAACCCCTCGGTCTCCTGCACGGCGCTGTAGGGCGCGAACTCGGCGAGGTTTTCCTCGAAGAACCAGCTCATCAACGCGAAGCGCGCGGCGTCGTCCTCGACATCGTCGAACTGCTCGCGCAGCGTGGCCACCCCCAGCGGCACCGAGATCCAGTCCACGACGCGCGCCGCCGGGAACGGGCTGTCGGCCATGTGGAAACCCGCGTGAAGCCGCATGATCGCCCGTGGCCGTTCCGCCCGCGGCACCGCCGAGATGTCGATCCAGACGAGCTCCGTCGAGCCGCCGCCGATATCGACCACCAGAAGCTGCTGGGTGCGGGTCGAGACAAGGGGCGCGCAGGACACGACGGCCAGCCGCGCCTCTTCCTCGGGCTCGATGATCTCCAAGGCAAGCCCGGTCTCGCGCTTGACCATGCGGATGAACTCGCGCGCATTGGTGGCCCGCCTGCAGGCCTCGGTCGCGACCAGCCGCATCCTTGCCACCGAGTGCTTTTCCAGCTTGCCCTTGCAGATGCGCAGCGCCTGCACCGTGCGGGCCATCGAGGCGCGGCTGAGACGGCCGGAGCTTTCCAGCCCGGTGCCCAGTTGCACCGATTTCGAGAAGCTGTCGACCACATGGAACTGGTTGCCCTTCGGCTGGGCAATCAGCATGCGACAACTGTTGGTGCCGAGATCGAGCGCCGCATAGAGCGAAGCCGGATCTGGCGGGGGTGGCGCGGAGGTTGCAACCGCCTTGGGGAACGCGCCCGCGCCAGTCGGACGCCTGGGCGCCATCAAATCGCCCTCCGGAACTGGTTGTCCCAAACGTAGCGGCAGAGCCGCGACGTTGCAACGCGGTTCAGCCGGGCTTGCGCCGCAATCCCGCCAGGGCCGCAATTCCGCCGAGCAGAAGAATCAGACCAGGCGGCAAGGGCACCACCGCAGGGCCGCTCGCGGGCGGCGCAATGTCGGTCGCCAGCGCCTCCGGCCCGGCGCCCGACGCGTCGGGCAGCCAGGCGACAGGACCCGAGGGACGACCGCCCCCGGGACCGGAGGTGCCCCAGACGGGTGGCCCGGCCGTCACCGGCGCGAGCGCCCAGCCGGGGATCGTCACCGGCGCCGCGTCGGCGACCCGCTCGGGCACCGCCTCGGCCGGACCAGCGGGCAAGGGCGGGCAGATCGCGGCGCCAGCCTCGGCGGGCGCATGGCACTGACCGGCCCCCGGCGCCATGCAAAGCCCGTGGCCCGGACGCAGGCACAGGCCGGTTGCCAGGGCGCTGAGCCGCCCGCGCGCGCCGGACCAGCGCGTCGCGGACACCGCCCGCGCGCTGTCCCCGCCGACCAACGGGCGCGCGTCGAGCCACGCCGTCGACGGCGCGGCGCCCGTCATGCAAAGAAGCAGAATCACCGCCGCTGCGGCGGTCTTGGAGCTCGGTTTCATATGTTACCCCCAGTGGCCGGCCCGACGCCCCTTCGGACGCCCGGCCGGCCCGACATTCGGCCGCACCCCCACGCAAACGGCCCCGCGGCTCGCCCCCACGATCACCGCGCCCAAGGTCGTCGCACAAATGCCCCGATCCTGCCATTTTCGCGATTTATCAGCGTTAATCCGTCCCCTTTGGGCGAACAGTCGCGGCCAACACGTCGAGCGTCGCCGAGGGCGCACCAATCGTACCGCATTGCGGCCCCGGTCCTGCGCCCACGGCAACGCGATTCGGCCCCGCCCGGGCGCCCTTGCGCAGGCCGCGCCCCCGTCACCCGCCCGCGCGAGCCCCCACGACCGGGCGTCAGGTCGCAAGCCCGATCCATTCTGTCGGAAACCGGCGCCGCCGCACGACTTCGAAGAATTACAAGCGGCTTACGGAAGAAGGGGAATCAGATGCCCGACCTCACCATCGTCTACTGGCGCGACATTCCCGCCCAGGTGATCGTGGGCAAGGGCCGCCGGGCGGAAAAGCGTGTGCTGTCCGAGCGCTTCGAGCAGGCGATCGACCGCTGCGCGATGCAGGTGGGGGCACGGGACACCGACGCCTACCTCGCCGAGTGGCGGCGCGCTGCCCCGGTCGAACGCGAGGGCGAGGCAGCCGCGCTGGCCGAGGCCGAGGCGGCCCGGCTGGAGGCGGATTACGACACCGCCCGGCTCAAGGCGCTGATCGCGGCTTCCGGATGGGATCACGCGTGAACGGGCTTTGGGAGACCGCCATGGGACTGCTGCAATTCAGAAAGCGCGCGCCGCTGGCCGCGACGCCGGGGCCGCTCGCGGAGTTCGTCCGTGGTTACTCGATGGAGGTCATGCCCCGGACCGCCGAGAAGATTGCCGATTTCCGGGAATTGCTGCCCCAGGGCACGCGGGTCTATATCGCCCATCTTGACGGTACGCCGATCGAGGACATGGTGGCGACGGCCGCGCGGCTGCGCGCCGAGGGCTTCGAGCCGATGCCGCATTTCCCCGCCCGCTCGATCCCCGACCGGACAACGCTCGCGGACTGGATCGACCGCTACCGCGGAGAGGCGGACGTCCGCCAGGCGCTGGTGCTCGCCGGCGGTATCCCGACGCCCCGCGGCGCGTTCCATTGCTCGATGCAATTGCTGGAAACCGGGCTGTTCGATGCCGCCGGGTTCGACCGCCTGCACGTCGCCGGCCACCCCGAAGGCTCGCGCGACATCGACGCCGACGGCAGCGACCGGCTGGTGATGGAGGCGCTGCACTGGAAGCAGGCGTTCAACGCGCGCACCGACGCCGAAATGGCCATCGTCACCCAGTTCGCGTTCGAGGCGGAGCCGGTGATCGCCTGGGCCGACCGGTTGCGGGCCGAGGGGGTCGACCTGCCGATCCATATCGGCGTGGCCGGCCCCGCCAAGCTGCAGACGCTTGTGAAATTCGCCATCGCTTGCGGCGTCGGACCCTCGCTCAAGGTGCTGCAGCGGCGCGCCCGCGACGTCTCCAAGCTGGTGCTGCCCTTCACGCCGGACGAGTTCCTGACCGACCTCGCCACCGCCGCCGCCCGGCGCCCGGACGACTTCCCGATCCAGGGCATGCATTTCTTCCCGCTCGGCGGGATCAAGACCAACGCGGCCTGGCTTGCCGAGCACGGCCTCGCCCCCGCCCAGGAAAGCTGAGAGACCATGACCCGTACCGTTGTCGAGTCCAAGTCAAAGACCGTCACCATCGGTTTCGACGAACCGTTCTGCGTGATCGGCGAGCGTATCAATCCCACCGGCCGAAAGAAGCTGGCCGCGGACCTGGAGGCCGGCGATTTCTCGACCGTCGAGAAGGACGCGCTGGAGCAGGTGGCCTGCGGGGCGATGGTTCTCGATGTGAATGCGGGGGTCGTCTACAACTCCAACCCGAACCCGAACGAGACCGAGCCGCCGCTCATGCGCAAGATGATCGAACTTGTGCAGGGGCTGGTCGACGTGCCGCTCTGCATCGACAGTTCGGTGCCCGCGGCGCTGGAAGCGGGGCTCGCGGCGGCCGAGGGACGGCCCCTGCTGAACTCGGTCACCGGCGAAGAGGAGCGGCTGGAGCGCGTTCTGCCGCTGGTCAAGAAGTACGGCGTGCCCGTGGTGGCCATCTCCAACGACGACTCCGGCATCTCGGAGGACCCGGACGTGCGTTTCGCCGTGGCCAAGAAAATCGTCGAGCGCGCCGCAGATTTCGGCATCCCGGCCCATGACATCGTGGTCGACCCGCTGGTCATGCCCGTGGGCGCGATGGCGAGCGCCGGCCAGCAGGTCTTCACCCTTGTCCGCCGGCTCCGCGACGAGCTCGGCGTGAACACCACCTGCGGTGCATCCAACATCTCCTTCGGGCTGCCGCACCGGCACGGGATCAACGCGGCCTTCCTTCCGATGGCGATCGGCGCGGGCATGACGTCCGCGATCATGAACCCGATCCGCCCGGTCGAGATGGAGGCGGTGCGCGCAGCGAACTTCCTCATGAACCACGACCCGAACGGCGGGGCGTGGATCGGGTTCTCCCGCGTGCTCGACCAGGTGGCCGAGGGCATGCCCTTCGCCGAGGCCTCGAAAGCGGCTGCCGAAGCCGGCGCGGGCCGCGGCGGACGGCGGCGGCGGCGCGCGTAAGGCGACGGCGCGGGGCGCGCACGCGCCCCGCCAGCAGGCCGGAGGAGCGATGACCGAGACCGATCCCCTCGTGATCTTCACGCCTTCGGGCAAACGCGGGCGCGTTCCTGCGGGCACGCCCGTGCTGGAGGCCGCGCGGATGCTGGGCGCGGATCTCGAAAGCGTCTGCGGCGGCCGCGGAATCTGTTCCAAATGCCAAGTGTCGCCTGGCATGGGGCAGTTCCCCAAGCACGGGGTCACGGTCGCAGAGAATGCCCTTTCGCCCGTCAACGCGGTCGAACGGCGCTACGACGAGAAGCGCGGTTTGAAGCCCGGGCGCCGGCTGGGTTGCCAGGCGCAGATCCTCTCCGACACGGTGATCGACGTGCCGCCCGAAAGCCAGCTTCACCGCCAGGTCGTGCGCAAGGCTGCCGACGCACGCGCGGTCGAGATGGACCCGGCCACAAGGCTGCTGATGGTCGAAGTCGCCGCGCCCGACATGCACGCGCCCTCGGGCGACCTGGAACGTCTGAACGCCGCCCTCGCCGCGCAGTGGGAGGTTCCGTCCGCGACCGCCCCCCTGCCCGTCCTGGGCCGCTTGCAACGGGCGCTGCGGCAGGGCGGGTGGCAGGTGACGGTCGCGCTGCACCAGGGCCGCCGGGATGCGGCGCCACGTCTTCTGGACACCTGGCCCGGCTTCTTCGCCGGGCCGCTCCACGGGCTGGCGATCGATCTCGGCTCCACTACGATCGCGGCGCACCTCACGGATCTTTCCACCGGCGCTGTCACGGCCTCGGCTGGCGTGATGAACCCCCAGATCCGGTTCGGCGAAGACCTGATGAGCCGGGTGTCCTACGCGATGATGAACCCCGGCGGCGCGGCCGAGATGACGGCGGCAGTGCGCGCCGCGCTGGGCGATCTCGCCCGCGACATCGCCCGAGAGGCACGCATCGAGCCGCGCGCCATCGTCGAGGCGACGCTGGTCTGCAACCCGGTGATGCACCACCTCGCCCTCGGGATCGATCCCGTGGAACTGGGTCAGGCGCCCTTCGCGCTGGCAACCTCGGATGCCGTATCGTTGGACGCCGCCGACCTTGGGCTGACGGAAATCAACCCCGCTGCGCGGGCCTATGTGCTACCGCTGATCGCGGGCCATGTGGGCGCGGACGCGGCCGCCGTGGCGCTGTCGGAGGCTCCCGAGACATCCGACGATCTCGCGCTGATCGTGGATGTCGGCACCAACGCCGAGATCATCCTCGGCAACCGCGCGAAGGTGCTGGCCTGTTCCTCGCCCACCGGGCCGGCCTTCGAAGGCGCGCAGATCAGTTCCGGCCAGCGCGCCGCCCCCGGCGCGATCGAGCGGGTGCGGATCGACCCCGAGACGAAACAGCCGCGCTTCAAGGTGATCGGCTGCGACCTGTGGTCGGACGAGACAGGCTTTGCCGAGGCCGTAGGCCGGGGCGGCGTGACCGGCATCTGCGGCTCGGGCATCATCGAGGCGGTGGCCGAGATGCGGATGGCGGGCCTGCTGGACGCTTCGGGCCTGATCGGCTCGGCCGCGCAGACGGAGTCGGAGCGCTGCATCGCCGACGGTCGCACCCATGCCTACCTTCTGCATGCCGGACCGGATGCCGCCAGCCCGGCGATTTCCGTCACCCAAGGCGACATCCGCGCGATCCAGCTGGCGAAATCCGCCCTCTACGCAGGCGCGCGGCTCCTGATGGACCGGATGGGCGTGGACCGGGTCGACCGGGTGGTGCTGGCCGGCGCCTTCGGCGCGCATATCAGCCCGCTGCACGCGATGGTCCTGGGCATGATCCCCGACGTCCCGCTCGACCGGGTGCGCTCGGCGGGCAATGCCGCAGGCACCGGGGCGCGCATCGCGTTGTGTTCGCGGGCGGCACGGGCGCTGATCGAGGCGAACGTCCGGCGGATCGAAAAGGTCGAGACCGCGGTCGAACCCCGGTTCCAGGACCATTTCGTGGCCGCGAACGCCCTGCCCCATGCCACCGATCCGTTCCCCGAACTCTGCAAGGTCGCGCCGCTTCCGGCGGTCGATTTCGGGGCCGGGGCCGACAGCGGTCGGCGCCGCCGGCGACGGGGCGGCGACGCGAACTGAGCGTTTTCGCGGACCTGCCACCCCCGCGAACCCCCCGGCCGTTCGGGACTTGACGGCCGGGCGGCCTTTGTCTACCTCCGACGATACCCGGGCGGGTGTAGCTCAATGGTAGAGCAGGAGCTTCCCAAGCTTAAGACGAGGGTTCGATTCCCTTCACCCGCTCCACGGCTTACCCTCTGAAAGCGACGTGATTTCAACGACATGCTCGCGGATATCCGCGCAGCTTGGCTTGCGGCAGGTCGGCGAAGAGCGAAACATTTCAGAGGCTTCGTAGCCGCGTCCCCCAGAAACGCCCGAAGTTGCCCGCAGATGGAATGGGAGAGCCGCCGGGCCGACCGACCCCCGCAAAGACACGCAGCCTTATAGCCTCATGGCGCGGAGCACCTGCGGAGCCGCGCTACTTTGACGGCGCCCATACGCGGTGCGTGCGCCAAGATCCCTTGCGACAGCGCAATCGGACCGGAAAAAAACGGAAATACGGGGGGAAGGGCCGCGCCCGACAGCCATCGACGGGAAACGCGCGAAAGGGCGGTCAGGCCGCGCCCTTGTCCCCGTCCTCGGGGCGTTCCCAGACCGCCTTGGCGATCTCCTCGTGGGACAGCCCCTCGTCCTCGAGCGCCTTGATGCGATGGAACATCTGTTCCGCCTCTTGGATCAGGGCGCAGTTCTCGCACAGGGTTTCGGAGGAAGAACCGAACAGTCCCAGCACTTTACCGCAGTCTCGACAGGTTGCCATCTTGCACACTCCAGGCTCGCGATGACGCTAGCCGCGAAATCTTAACAAAGGCTTCCGGGCTCAGTCCTGGGATGCGACAAATTCGATCAACTGGCGCGTGGATGCGTCCAATGCCTCATCCGGCATCCCGCCCGACAGCACCGGCTCGAGCGACTTGGCGAGTTCCTTGCCCAGTTCCACCCCCCACTGGTCGAAGGAGTTGATGCAGAGGATCGTGCCCTCGGTGAACACCCGGTGCTCGTAAAGCGCCACGATCCGGCCCAACAGTCCCGGCGTGAGCAGCGGATAGATCAGCGTGGTCGAGGGCCGGTTGCCGGGAAACACCCGGTGCGCAGCCTGGCGGTCCAGTTCGTCGCCCTCGACCCCCTGCGCGGCCGCGACATCCCGCGCCTCCTCGCGGTCCCGGCCCCGCATCAGCGCCTTCGACTGGGCCAGCGCGTTGGCAAGCAGCAGCCGGTGCTGGTGCGCAAGGTCGGGCTCGTGGCCCTTCGCCGCGACGAGGAATTCGCAAGGCACCACCTGCGTGCCCTGGTGGAGAAGCTGAAAGAAGGCGTGCTGGCCATTGGTGCCGGGTTCGCCCCAGACCACAGGGCCGGTCGGGCGCGGCACGGGCGCACCGGCCATGGTGACGCCCTTGCCGTTCGATTCCATCTCGAGCTGTTGCAGATAGGCCGGCAGCCGCCCAAGCCGCTGGTCGTAGGGCAGAACCGCGCGCGTGGCATGGCGCAGGACCTGCGCGTGCCAGAGCCCGACGAGGGCCAGCATCACCGGCATGTTCTCGCCCAACGGCGCGGTGCGGAAATGCGCGTCCATCGCGCGGCCGCCGGCAAGGAATTCGTCGAAAGCCTCCGCCCCGATGGCGATCATCAACGACAGCCCGATCGGCCCCCACATCGAATAGCGCCCGCCGACCCAATCCTCGAAGCCGAAGACACGGGATTCGTCGATGCCGAAGGCGGCAGTCTTCTCCAGCGCCGAGGAGAGCGCTGCGAACTGTGCGCCCGGCTGCGCCACGGCCTCGGCCATCCAGGCGCGCGCGGCCTCGGCATTGGTCATCGTCTCGACAGTGGTGAAGGTCTTGGACGCCACGATGACCAGCGTCGTCTCGGGGTTCAGGCCCTTTAGCGTGTCGGCGATATGCGCCCCGTCCACGTTCGACACGAAATGGCAACGCGGCCCGTCATGGTAGGGGGCAAGCGCGCGGCACCCCATCGCCGGGCCCAGATCGGACCCGCCGATCCCGATATTGACCACGTCGCTGATGCGGCCCCCCTGCCCCCGGAAGGTTCCGTCGCGCACCGCGCCGGCAAAGTCCCGCATCCGTGCCAACGTCGCGCGCACTTCCGGCATAACGTCCTTGCCGTCGACGGTGACCGGGCCCTCCGTGGCGCGAAGAGCGGTGTGCAACACCGCCCGCCCCTCGGTCTCGTTGATCTTCTCGCCCACGAACATCGCCTCGCGCCGGGTCTCGACGCCGGCCGCGCGGGCCAGTTCCAGCAGAAGCTCCCGCGTCTCGGCATCGATATTCGTCTTGGAATAGTCGAAGAGCATTCCCTCGGCCCGGACCGAGAAGGCGGCCGCACGGTCGCCCGCCTCGAACAGCGACAGGATCGAACGGTCCCTCACCGCATGCGCCTTGGCATCAAGGCGCCGCCAGGTCTCCGCGGTCACCGTCCTACTCCGCCCAGTGGACCGTCGCCGATTTCAGCACCGTCGAGACGGGCGCCAGGCGCGGGTCGTTCAGTTCTGCGGCGCGCTCCAGCGCCGCGCGCTTCTCCGCCCCGCTGATCAGGATATGAATCGACATGGCGCCCTTCAGCGCCGGGGCGGTCAGGGTGATGCGCGTCTCGGGCTGGCCGGGGGCCGTGATCTCCATCACCGGCGGCGCGTCCGACCGAAGCGCCGCCTCGAGTTCGCGCGCGCCGGGAAAGAGCGAGGCGACATGCATGTCCGCGCCCATGCCGAGCACCAGTATGTCGATGGGCAGCGCGCGCTTCACCCGTTCGACCAGCCCCGGCATGCCGTCCGCACCGGGCCGCAACCCGATCAATCGCGCGCTCGCGGCCTCGCCCGTGACCAGCCGCGCCTTGATCATCCCCTCGTTCGAGCGGGCATGATCGGGCGGCACGAGGCGTTCGTCCGTCGGCATCACCCGCACCCGGTCCCAAGGCAGCGTCGTTCCGCAGAGATCGTCGAACAGCGGCCCCGGCGTCGTGCCGCCCGGCACCGCCAGCGTCACCCGCTCCTGGTGGAACAGCGCGTTGTTCAGTTCGCCCGCCAGCACGTTGGCAAGGTCGATCATCATCATCTCGGTATCCGGGTAGGTCACGAGTTTCATGGGCGCACCTCCCGCCAGCGGCGTCCGTCGCGATGCATCAGCATGAGCGCATCCTCGGGCCCGGAACTGCCCGGGTCATAGGGTTGCGGCCGGTCGCCCTTCGCCTCCCATGCCGCGACGATGGGGTCGGTCCAGGCCCAGGCGGCCTCGACCTCGTCGCCGCGCATGAACAGCGTCTGGTTGCCCCGGATCACGTCCATCACCAGCCGCTCATAGGCGTCTGGAATGTCCGCCGCCTCCGGCCCCAGCGCCTCGGCGAACGACATGTCGAGCGGCACCTCGATCAGGCGCATGCCGCCCGGCCCGGGTTCCTTGATCGTCACCTTCAGCTTGATCCCCTCGTTCGGCTGCAGCCGGATCACCAGCGCGTTCGACTTCTGCCCCTCCTGCTCGCCGAAGATCGAATGCGGCGGGTCCTTGAAGGTAATCGCGATTTCCGAGGTCCGGGCGCGCAGCCGCTTGCCGGTGCGCAGGTAGAACGGCGTGCCCTTCCAGCGCCAGGACGAGACATGGGCCTTGAGCGCGACGTAGCTTTCGGTGCGGCTGTCGGGGTTCTCGGCATCGTCGAGATAGCTTGCCTGCCCGTTGCCCGCCGCATACTGCCCGCGCACGATGTCCCCGGGCGCCACCGGATCGAGCGCGCGGATCACCTTGAGCTTCTCGTCGCGCACCGCGTCGGGTTCGAAGGCATAGGGCGGCTCCATCGCGATCAGGCACAGAAGCTGCATCATGTGGTTCTGCACCATGTCCCGCATCGCGCCGGACCGGTCGTAGTAGCCGCCGCGGCCCGCCACGCCCACCGTCTCGGCCACGGTGATCTGGATGTGATCCACGTATTGCGCGTTCCACAGCGGCTCGAACAGCATGTTGCCGAAGCGGACCGCCATCAGGTTCTGGACCGTCTCCTTGCCGAGGTAATGATCGATCCGGTAGATCTGGTGTTCTTCGAAATGGGCGGCGAGCGTGGCGTTCAGGGCCTTCGCCGAGGCGAGGTCATGGCCGAACGGTTTTTCCACCACGATCCGGCAGTCCTCGCGGTTCATGCCGTGGCGGTGCAGGCGCTCGGCGAGCGCGCCGAACAGCGAAGGCCCCACGGAAAAGTAATAGGCCTGCACGACGTCGGGGCGCACCCGGTCGGCCAGCGCCTGCCAGCCCGCCTCGCCGGTCGCGTCGACCTGCAGATAGCCGAGCCGCGCGAGGAACCGGTCGAGCGCCGCGCCGTCCTGCCGGTCGGCCGGCACGTGTTCCTCGATCGCCGCGCGAATCTCGTTGCGCCACGCGCCGTCGGACAACTCCGAGCGCGCCGCACCGAGGATGCGCGCCTCGTCCGGCAACTGCCCGGCAAGGTCGCGCCGGTAGAGCCCGGGCAGGATCTTGCGCCGGGCCAGATCCCCGGTCGCGCCGAAGATCACGAGGTCGAACGGATCGACCGGGATGACGCGTGAGACCATCTGGACACTCGCCGGTTCCATGCGCGCGGCCGCACCGGACCGCCGCACTCCTGTCTAGCACGCCACGGCCTGCGTGCAACGGGCGGCCCCGCGATCAGGCTTCGAGCTCCGCGTCCCAGTAAAGGAAGTCGATCCAGGTTTCGTGCACGTGGCCCGGAGGGAACTTGCGCCCGACATTGCGCAGCTCCTCCGCCCCCGGCCGGCGCGGCGGACGGCGCAGCGCCATCCCGGCCTGGCGCAGGCTTTTGGAGCCTTTCCTGAGGTTGCAGCGCGCGCAGGCCGCCACGACGTTTTCCCAGCTCGTCACGCCGCCCCGCGCGCGCGGCACCACGTGGTCGAAGGTGAGGTCGCCCCTCGTGCCGCAATACTGGCAGGTGAATTCGTCCCGCAGAAAAAGATTGAAGCGCGTGAAGGCCACGCGCTTCTGGGGTTTCACGTAATCTCTGAGCACCACCACCGAGGGTATTCGGATCTCCATCGACGGGCTGCGGACGGTCTGGTCGTACTCGGCGACGATGTCGACCCGGTCGAGGAAGGCCGCCTTGACCGCCTCCTGCCAGGGCCAGAGCGAGAGCGGGTAGTAGGAGAGCGGGCGGTAATCCGCGTTCAGCACGAGCGCGGGGTGATGTTTCAGACAGCCCGGTTCCCTGACGAATGTGCTCCTGAAATCGCCGTCCATCCTGCTCGCGGCCTCCGCGCCCCGACTGCCTCTGCTAGGCCCCGGGGCGGGACGCCCCGCCCCATACCTGAATCTCACTATATATGGCGTTCGCCTTCTGGCAAGCCCCGCTAGATGCGGTGGCTGCACGGCTATCGACTACCGTTTCTCGGTAACGCTCATGTGACGTTATCCACAGCGCGGCAAGCGCCCCTGACAGCGCCGCGCCCGGCGCGCTATGCTGGGCCCATGGATGACGCCGCTCTGCCCCCCGCCCCGCCGCTCGCCGCCGTTCTGGAGGCCGCGCTCTATGCCGATGATCTCGACGACGCCGAGGCGTTCTACGGCGGGGTGCTGGCGCTTGAGAGGATCGTGCGGGTGGGCGACCGGCACGTGTTCTACCGTGTCGGGCCGACGATCCTTCTGGTGTTCAATCCCGCCGAGACGCGCAAACCGCCCACCAATCCCGACCTGCCGGTGCCGCCCCATGGCGCCGACGGACCGGGCCACCTGTGCCTGGCCGCCGCGCGCATCGAGATCGACGCCTGGCGCGCCCGGCTCGACGCCGCCGGCCATCCGGTCGAGGCCGATTTCCTGTGGCCTAACGGCGCGCGCTCGATCTATTTCCGGGACCCGGCGGGAAACTCGCTGGAGATCGCCGAGCCGGCGCTTTGGGCAGGCGATTGAGGGGCCGCGCTCACCCCGGGCAAAGGCTGTGCATGCGCCACCCAGATCGGCTGCCGGTCAGCCCAGCGCCGTCGATTTCGCCCAGCTCGGACGCCGCGTCGCCTGAAGCAGGCTGACCCTCGGCGCGTAGCGGCCGCCCAACGCCAAGGTCGCCTGGCGCAGCATCTCGATACCATCTTCGGACTTCACAGGCAGGGCGCCCGGCGCGATCGGCTCGCCCACCGTCATCCGGTACGGCTGACGGTCCTTGTTCAGCGTCTCGTGGAACAGGGTGATATCGCGCAGCGTCGGGTGGATCAGGTCGAACAGGTAGAATAGCAGCGAGTTGCGCGACTGGATGTTGACCGGGATCACAGGCAGGTCGAACTTGCGCGCGATCATCGCGGCCGACGCCATCCAGGGGCGTTCATGCAGCGAAAGCCCGCGGCGCTTGGCCAACCGGCCCGAGGGGAAGATGATGCCGATCCGGCCCTTGTCGATCGCCGCGCGGGTATAGGCCATCGTCTCCCGCATCTTGGAATGGCTGCGCTTTTCCTCGCGCCATTCCACCGGCGCGATCATCTCTTCCATCTGCGGCAGCACGCGCAGGATGTCGCGGTTGGCGTAGAAGAACATGTCGGGCCGCCGTTCGCGCAACAGGCTCCACAGCATGATGCCGTCGGCGATGCCGGTGGGATGGTTGCACACGATCAGCGCCGGCCCCGAGCGCGGGATGTTGTCGAGCCCGCTGCCCCCGACATCCTGCGCCAGCAGACGCGCCATCTCGTCCATGATGACCGGCGCGGGGTGCTTCTGCAGCACCTCGCCCAGCGCGAGGGTACGCGGATAGCCCAACAGCCCGGTGAGGATGCGGCGGGACGGGGCGCTCCACGGATGGTCGGCGAAAAGCCAGGGCGCCCGTTCCTCGATCAGGGGGTCGATTCGTTCCTTCATGCGCCTTCCCACCATACCCGAATGACGATCCCGTGACACCTGACCCGATTCGCACCGTGCCGGTCAAAGCGATTCCCGTGGCGGCGGCGGCTTACCGCCCGGCCCCCAGCAGGCGCGAGATCATTTCGCCCATGTCGCGGCTCAGCCCTTCGCGCGCGGCGATTCGTTCCATGGCGGCACGCATCCGCGCGCGCCGGTCCGAATCGTAGCGCGTCCAGGTTTCGAAGGCGGTCGACATCCGCGCGGCGGTCTGCGGATTGACCCCGTCGAGCCGGATCAGCCAGTCCGCCACCAGGTCGTAGCCGGCCCCCGACGGATCGTGAAAGCCCGCCGCGTTCATCGTCAGCCCGCCGATCACCGCCCGGAACCGGTTGGGGTTCTGCCATGTGAAATCGGGATGTTCGGTCAGCGCCGCCGTGGTGGCCGCGGCGCGGTCGGGCGCGGCAAGCGAGGTCTGCAGCGCGAACCACTTGTCCATCACGAGCCGGTCGTCGCCCCAACGCCTCTCGAACCGGGCGAGTTCCTCTTCGCCGGACCCGATCTCGAGCAGGACAGACAGCGCGCCGATCTCGTCGGTCATGTTGTTGGCTTGCAAAAAATGCGCCCGCGCCTTCTCGCCCGCGTCGAGCCGCGCCATGTGACCCAGCGCGGCAAGCCGCAGCGCGCGCCGCCCGGCATCGGCCGCGCCGGGCGAATAGGGTCCGGGGCAGGTCATCTGGTCGTAGAGCGGCCCCCAGAGGCCGCCCAGATGCGCGGCGACCGCCGATTTCAGCTGCTCGCGCGCAGCGTGGATCGCCAGCGGGTCGGGCGTGTGGCCGCGCGAATGCAGTTCCTCGGCCATCTGGTCCTCGCCCGGCAGCCGCAGCGCCAGCGCGCGGAAGGCCGGGTCCAGCGCCTCGTCCCGCGCCATCGCGGCCAACGCGTCCAGATAGGCCGGCGCCGGGGCCGCGCTCTCCGCGATCATCGCCGCCAGCACGTCGCGGGCCAGCGCGCGCCCCGCCTCCCACTTGTTGAAGGCGTCGGTGTCATGGGCCAGCAGGAAGGCGCGTTCCTCGGCGCTCGTCTCGCGGTTCAGGATCACCGGAGCGGAAAAGCCGCGCAGAAGCGAAGGCACCGGTTTAGCCGCAAGCCCCTCGAACGTGAAGGACTGGCGCGTCTCCGTCACCTCCAGAACCGTGGTCGGCACCACCTCGTCGCCGTTGGGCGAGAGCAGCCCCACCGCCAGCGGGATCACCTGCGCGTGCTTCTCGGGCTGGCCGGACGTGGGTGGCGTTTCCTGTTCGACGTGAAGGGTATAGGTGCCGTCCTCGAAACCGTCCGTGACCGTCAGCCGCGGCGTGCCCGCCTGGGCATACCAACGCTTGAACTGGCTGAGATCGCGGCCCGTGGCATCCTCGAAGACGGTCAGCCAGTCCTCGATGGTCGCCGCATCGCCGTCATGCCGGTCGAAATAGAGCGCGAGCGCCTTGTCATAGCCTTCGGGCCCGACCAGGCGGCGCAGCATCCCGATCACCTCGGCGCCCTTCTCGTAGACCGTCGCGGTGTAGAAGTTGTTGATCTCGGTATAGCTTTCGGGCCGAACCGGGTGCGCCAGCGGCCCGCCATCCTCGCGGAACTGGCGGCTGCGCAGCGCGATCACGTCCTCGATACGCTTGACCGCGTGGGACCGCGCGTCGCCCGCGAATTGCTGGTCGCGGAACACCGTCAGCCCCTCTTTCAGGCAAAGCTGGAACCAGTCGCGGCAGGTGATGCGGTTGCCCGTCCAGTTGTGGAAATACTCATGCGCGATGATCCGCTCGATATTCTCGTAATCGCGGTCGGTCGCGGTTTCGGGGCTGGCCAGCACATAGCGCGAGTTGAAGATGTTCAGACCCTTGTTCTCCATCGCGCCCATGTTGAAATCGTCCACGGCGACGATGTTGAACACGTCCAGGTCGTAGGCCCGGCCATAGGCATCCTCGTCCCATTTCATCGACCGGATCAGACTGTCCAGCGCGTAGTCGGCTTTGCCCTGGTCCACCGGACGCACCCAGATGTTCAGGTCGACCTCGCGCCCCTCGCAGGTGGTGAAGGTGCCGGAGGTCGCCACCAGGTCGCCCGCGACAAGCGCAAACAGGTAGGCGGGCTTCGGCCACGGGTCGTGCCACTCTCCCCAGCCAGCGCCCGCGCCCACCGGGTTGCCGTTCGACAGAAGCACCGGCAGGTCGCTCTCGATCCGCACCTTGAACGGCGCCATCACGTCTGGGCGATCCGGGTAATAGGTGATCTTGCGGAAGCCCTCCGCCTCGCATTGGGTGCAGTACATGCCGCCCGACATGTAAAGCCCCTCCAGCGCGGTGTTCTTCTCGGGCGCGATCTCGACCTCCGTCTCCCATGTGAACGGCGCATCGGGCACCTCCGCCGTCAGCCCCTCGGGGGTGACCTCCGGCGTGACGGGGGTGCCGTCGATCGTGGCCGAAAGCAGGATAAGGTCCTCGCCATGAAGGAAGAATCGCCGGTCGGTGGTGTCCGGGTTCGGCCTGAACGCGATGCGCGCGCGCACCCGCGTCGCGGTGGGATGCAGACGGAAGGTCAGTTCCACCCCGTCGACGAGATAGGCCGGCGGCGTGTAGTCGGCGAGGTGGACCGGTTGCAGGCGGGCGTCTTTCATCTCTGTCTCCCCTTGGCGCCCCCAAGACCTATCCTGTTGAACGGCAGGCGCAAGACGAGGTTCCGATGGGTGTCACCCTCCTCTGGTTCAAGCGCGACCTTCGCGTCGCCGATCACCCGGCGCTGGCCCGCGCCGCGGCGGGCGAGGATGCCGTGCTGCCGGTCTATATCGCGGAACCCGGCTACTGGGCGTTGCGCGACACGTCGGCCCGGCAATGGGCGTTCACCGCGGAGTGCCTGGCGGAGTTGTCCGAGGCGTTGGCCGCCCTCGGCGCGCCCCTGCAGGTCGAGACCGGCGAGGCGGTCGCGGTGCTGGACCGGCTGGCCGGCACCCATGGCGTCACGCGGCTCGTCAGCCGTGAGGAAACGGGCAACGCCTGGACCTATGCGCGCGACCGGCGCGTTGACGCCTGGGCGCGGGCGCGCGGGATCGACTGGGTGGACCTGCCGCAATCGGGCGTGGTGCGGCGGCTGAAGGGACGCGACGGCTGGGCCGCGGCGCGCGACCGGTTCATGGCGCGGCCCGTACTGCCCCCGCCCGGCGGTTTGCGCGGGCTGCCGGGCCTTGTGCCACGCACGCTTCCGGCGGCATGCGACCTGGGCCTTGGCGCCGATCCCTGCCCGGCCCGCCAGCGCGGCGGCCGCGCCGAGGGCACGCGCCTGCTGGAGTCGTTCCTGCGCGAGCGTGGGCAGGCGTATCGCCGCGCCATGTCCTCGCCGCTTGCAGGCGCGGATGCCTGTTCGCGGCTGTCGCCGCATCTCGCCATGGGCACCCTGTCGGCGCGCGAGGTGGAGCAGGCCGCGGCGCGACGCCGGGCCGAGGTTCGGGGCGCGCGATCGGGCTGGTCGGGCAGCCTGAAGAGCTTTTCCGCCCGCCTCGCCTGGCGCGACCACTTCATGCAGAAGCTCGAAGACGCGCCCGCGATCGAGAGCCGCTGCCTGCACTCGGCCTATGAGGGGCTCAGGCCGGCCGAACCCGACGCCGCGCGGCTGGCGGCCTGGGCGACGGGCGAGACCGGCCTGCCCTTCGTCGATGCCTGCATGCGCTCGCTGATCGCGACCGGGTGGCTCAATTTCCGGATGCGCGCGATGCTGATGGCGGTCGCCTCCTACCATCTCTGGCTCGACTGGCGCGCGACCGGTCCGGTCCTGGCGCGCTACTTCACCGATTACGAGCCGGGCATCCACTGGCCGCAGGTGCAGATGCAGTCGGGCACGACGGGGATGAACACGATCCGCATCTACAACCCCGTCAAGCAGGGCCACGACCAGGACCCCACCGGCGCCTTCACCCGCCGCTGGGTGCCGGAACTCGCCCAGGTGCCCGACGCCTGCCTGCAGGAGCCCTGGAGGTGGGAGGGCGCAGACCGGCTTCTGGGACGCGGCTATCCCGAACCGGTGGTCGATGTCGCCGCAGCGGCCCGCGCCGCGCGCGAGGCGGTCTGGGCGGTGCGCCGGGGGCCCGCGTTCCGCACCGAGGCAGACCGGATCGTGGCGCGCCATGCCTCGCGCAAGGACCGGGCGGGGCGGTTCGTCAACGATCGGGCGCCGCGCCCCCGCCGGGAGGATGCGCGGCAACTGCGCCTCGATCTGGGCGACAGCCAGGCCGAGGACGGCAAGCACACCCGCTGACCGTGCCGCGCGCCAGGGCCTCAACCGGATGGGGCGTGGTAGGTGACGGCCGGTAACGCGGTGCCTCAGGCGGCCCGCTCGTGGCCCGGCGCGGGGAACACGAAGCAGCGGTCGCGCCGGATCATCAGCCACATCGGCGTGCCGGGCTTCGGCAGGAACACCGCCGGCACCGTCGCCTTGAGGCGCGTGCCGTCGTAGTCCATGCGGAACTCCACCAGGCTTTCCGATCCCATGAACCGGGCGCGCTCCACCACCGCGCGGGCGGCCACGCCGTCCTCGGGCGTGGGGTTCGGCCCCCGCCCGTTGCGGTCGAAGTCGATCTTGACGTGCTGGGGCCGGATGATGATCTCCACCTCCGAGCCGTCGGGCATCGCCGGCGTCAGGAACTGGCCGAACGCGGTTTCGGTCAGCAGGTTCTGCACCTTGCCCCGGATCACGTTGATATCGCTGAAGAACGCCGCCGCCGCCCGGTCCACCGGCGCGTTGTAGACGTTGTAGGGCGCGCCCTGCTGCACGATCCGCCCGCCGCGCATCAGCGCGATCTCGTCGGCCATGCGCATCGCCTCGTCAGGCTCGTGGGTGACCAGAAGGACCGCGGTGCCTTCGTCTTTCAGAACTGCCAGCGTTTCGTCGCGGATCTCGTCGCGCAGCCGGTTGTCGAGGCCGGAGAACGGCTCGTCCATCAGCATGATCTTGGGCCGGGGCGCCAGCGCCCGCGCCAACGCCACCCGCTGCTGCTCCCCCCCCGACAACTGGTGCGGATAGTCGTCGATGAAGCGCAAGAGTTCCACCCGCAGCAGCAGTTCCTCCACGCGCCGGCGCTTGGCGCCCCGCGCGCCGGTCAGACCGAAGGCCACGTTCTCGGCCACGGTCAGATGCGGGAACAGGGCGAAATCCTGGAACATCAGCCCCACTGCGCGCCGTTCCGGCGGTACGCGGAAAAGCGTGTCGCAGATCAGTTCGCCGTCGATGAAGATGCGCCCCTCGTCCTGCATGTCGACGCCGGCGATGATCCGCAGCGTCGTGGACTTGCCGCAGCCCGAAGGTCCCAGCAGGCAGGTCACCTGCCCCGGCATCACCGTGAGCGACACGTCGTCCACCACCCGGCGGCCGCCGAAGGCACGGGAGATGTTCTGGATCTCCAGACGGGGGATCGGGGTGCTCAAGACTGCCTCGCGCGCGATTTCCGATGGAAACTATCGGATTTCCCCCGCAGATAGCAACGCCGCGGAACGGTCGCAAGGCACGCCTGCGGCGGTCCTGCCGCAAGGTCGGGCACCTGCCCGGAAACACGGCTACGACCGGGTCAGCCGCCGCAATAGGGCTGGGCGCGGGTCCAGGCGGCGATCTCGGCGCGTTTCGAGGCCACGGTCATCGGCCCCCAGTCGGCCGCCACGCCGCCCCCGCCCGCGGCCACCACCCCGTCGCGGGGGACGGTGCGCGCCGCGATCCGGATCGCGCATCCAATGTTGGCCGCGCCATCCTTCAGCGCCTCGCCGCTTTGCGCCGCGCAGCCATATCCCCGTGCGGTCGCCGGGGCGATCTGCATCAGCCCGAACCAGCGCCCGCCGCCGCCGACGGCCTCGGGGTTCCAGGTGCTTTCGTGCTTTGCGAGGGCCGAGAACAGCCCCGCCCAGAAAGCCCGCCGTTGCCGCAGGTCGGCCTGCGCATAGGTCGGGCACCAGTTCGCGATATCGGCCGGCACCGTCTCGGCGAGCGGTGCGCCCTGGGCGCGCAGCGCGGCCAGGCTCGCCTCGGTCCAGCGCGGCGCCTCGGGCCTGTGGTCCCAGCGCATCGTGGGAAGCCCGGAGGTGCTGATCTGGGCGCGCCCGGGCGGCTCGGCATGGCTGCAGCCCATCGGCAGCGCGAGGACCAGGGCAAGGAGGGCAAACCGCATCGACCGACCGCAAGAAGCGCCGGGCACAGGACCCGGCGCACACTTATCGCCGATGCCGGGCCGGACGGGCAAGCCCGGCCCGGCCGGTTGGCAAGGCTCCGCCTACGCGGCGCGGCGGGAGTGTTTTCCTTCCTCGACCTCCTCGACGATCTTGCCGACGAAGGCCGGCAGGTCGCCGGGGTTGCGGCTCGTGATAATGCCGTTGTCGATGGCGATCTCCCGATCGACCCAATCGGCGCCGGCATTCTTCAGGTCGGTCTTGATCGAGGGATAAGAGGTCATCTCGCGCCCCTTCACCACATCGGCCTCAACCAGCATCCAGGGTCCGTGGCAGATCGCGGCGACGATGCGGCCCTGGTCGACGAAATCCTTCACCAGCTGCACGGCCTCCGGCTTCGTGCGGAGGATGTCGGGGTTGATCTGCCCGCCGGGCAGGACGAGTCCGTCATAGTCCTCGGCCCGGACGTCCTTGAGGTCCTTGTCGGCCTCGACCTTGTTGCCCCAATTCGCCTTGTCCCAGCCGGTGATCGCCGCGCCGCCCGGCGTGGCGACATGCACGGTGGCGCCCTTCTCGCGCAGATCGTGCAGCGGGGTTTCGAGTTCGGATTGCTCGAACCCGTCGGTCGCGAGGATCAGGATGCGCGTGTCGGTGATCTTCGGCATGACGATCTCCTTTCATGTGATGACTGTCTCCATGGTCCAACGGCCCGGCCGCGCCCGCGTTCCCGTGCCGCGATCCCGATCGCGTGAGGCCCCGCCGGGTCTTGCCCCGGCCCCGGGCCTCGCCTAGAACCCGGTCCAGCCCGCCGAGGAGACTGCCCCATGCTTGACCTGACCTTCGAGCCCCCGAAACCCAAGCTGATCGCCGGCGCCAAGGCCGATTGGGAACTGGTAATCGGGCTGGAGGTGCATGCCCAGGTCGCGTCGAAGGCCAAGCTGTTTTCCGGCGCCTCGACCGCGTTCGGCGCCGAGCCCAATTCCAACGTGGCCTTCGTGGACGCGGCGATGCCCGGCATGCTGCCGGTGATCAACGAGGTCTGCGTGGCCCAGGCGGTCAGGACGGGCCTGGGGCTCAAGGCCGCGATCAACCTGAAATCGGCCTTCGACCGCAAGAACTACTTCTACCCCGACCTCCCGCAGGGCTACCAGATTTCCCAGCTTTATCATCCGATTGTCGGCGAGGGCGAGGTGCTGGTCGACATGGCGCCGGGTGTCGCGCGGCTGGTGCGGATCGAGCGTATCCATATCGAGCAGGACGCCGGGAAGAGCATCCACGACATGGACCCGACCATGTCCTTCGTGGACCTCAACCGCACCGGTGTGGCGCTGATGGAGATCGTCTCGCGCCCCGACATCCGCGGGCCGGAAGAGGCCGCCGCCTATGTCGGCAAGCTGCGCCAGATCATGCGGTACCTGGGCACCTGCGACGGCAACATGCAGAACGGCAACCTGCGCGCCGACGTGAACGTGTCGGTCTGCGAACCGGGCGCGTATGAGAAGTACCGCGAGACAGGCGACCATTCGGTGCTGGGAACCCGCTGCGAAATCAAGAACATGAACTCGATGCGCTTCATTCAGCAGGCCATCGAGTACGAGGCGCGGCGCCAGATCGCCATCGTCGAGGATGGCGGCCAGGTGGTGCAGGAAACCCGGCTTTACGACCCGGACAAGGGCGAAACCCGCTCCATGCGGTCGAAGGAAGAGGCGCATGACTACCGCTACTTCCCTTGCCCCGACCTGCTGCCGCTGGAGATCGAACAGGGCTGGGTGGACGATATCAAGGCCAGCCTGCCCGAGCTGCCGGATGAGAAAAAGGCCCGCTTCGTCAATGACTTCGGCCTGACAGAATACGACGCCTCCGTGCTGACCGCCGAGGTCGATTCCGCCGCTTATTTTGAGGTGGTGGCCGCGGGGCGGGACGGGAAGATGGCCGCCAATTGGGTCATCAACGAACTGTTCGGGCGTCTCAAGAAAGATGACCGGGAGATTACCGACAGCCCGGTGCGGCCGGAACAGCTGGGAAAGATCATCGACCTGATCGCGTCCGATGCCATTTCCGGCAAGATTGCCAAGGACTTGTTCGAGGTTGTTTATGTGGAGGGCGGCGACCCGGAAGAGATCGTCGAGGCCCGTGGCATGAAACAGGTCACCGATACCGGGGAAATCGAGAAGGTCGTGGACGAGATCATCGCCGCCAACCCCGCGCAGGTGGAAAAAGCCCAGCAAAACCCGAAACTTGCGGGCTGGTTCGTGGGCCAGGTGATGAAGGCCACCGGCGGCAAGGCCAACCCCAAGGCGGTGAACGAGATCGTCGCGGGGAAGCTGGGCGGTTAACCTTTCCGGCCCGCTCGGCCGGATCGGAATTCCATCGGATTTCCATCGGACTTCCATCGGACTTTTGTCGGACCCGCGGCTTGATCGGCGGGGCGGGGCCGGCCTAGGCTCGGCCCATAGACGTGTCGATTTGGGCCGCGCCGCATGTCCGACCCCCTCAGGAACGGGATCAAGCTGATCGTCGCGATCGGCGGGTTCGCGGCGAAGCCCGGCGTCCTGAGCGGGCTGAAGGCGGGCGGCGACGTCCACGACATCGCGCGCAAGATGCTGGCCAAGGCGCCGCCGGGGCTGATGACGATGGCCGATACCCTGACCGCCGAGGCCGAAGCCACCTTCAGGGCCATGGCGCACGAACTCCCGCCCGAGGCGCCAGTGCTCTTCGAGCAGATGGTGGAGGTCGCCCTGCCCGACCCGCGACGCATCGTGACGGACGCGATGGACGCCGAGCGGATCGTGGCGGGCATGCTCGCCCGGCATACCGAGATCGAACACACCCGCGCCCCGATGCCCCGACTGTTCCGGGCCATCGTCGCGCCGGCCTTCCGCAGACTGCTGGACAACCGCAGCTTCGCCGACGAACTGACCCCGGCCTTCATGGCCGAGGTGCTGGGCGACCTGGACGACCTCAAGACCGGACAGGCGACCCAGACCGAGATGCTGGCCGAACTGCTGCGCCGGACGCAGGGCTTTCCCGGCGCGGTGGCGCAGGCCGAGGCGCTGACGCTGGACGACCTCAAGACCCTCGCGGCGGCCTTCGGCGAGACGTCATTGAATACCAAGCCGGACCTGCTGGACTTCCTGACCAAGAAGGCCGCGGAATACGGGGAGTACCGCGCGCAGATCGACGCGCTGGACGAACGCGTGGCGGCGATTTCGAACCTGAAGGGGGCGGCGCAGGACGCGGCGGAACGGCTGGATTTCGAGGAGGTGGAAAACCTGCTCTCCCGCGTCGATCAGGTGGAAACCGAGATCGCCGCCGAGACCAAGGAAGCGCGCGCGCGGAACGCGCTGATGCGCGGGCGGGTGGAGGACGCCTACCGGATGCTGTCGAGTGCCGCCGACAGTTTCTCTTCGGTCGATCCGCTGGAACCGGCGCGGCGGCGCATTTTGAAATACAGCGACCTGCTTCAACAGCATGGCGAACGTTTTCCCGGGCGTGCCAATCACTTCCTGATAACAATGATCGAACATGCGCTTTCGGACGCCTTACGGTCATCCGAACCCGTTACATTCGGGCAAGGAAAGCACTTCATTGCCTGCGCTTGCGGAGCAATCGCCACAAGGGCGCGCGAACCAGAAATGCGAAGCCTTTTCCCGAGAGCAATCAAAGAGTTTCGATCTGCACTGGAGATTTTTGAAGAGCAACAGCATGCCGGCCAATATTTCAATGACCTGACCAATCTCGGCAGAGCGCTTCATGATTTCGGCGACAGAACTCCGGAAGTGGCTGGCGAAAACCTACTGTGCGATTCAATTGTCGTCGGTCGCGAGGCCGTCGGCTTTTACGAGCAACACGAGGAGTTTGCCCGGACGATCCCTAACAAGCTCTTCGGCGCCAAACTAAGCTTGGCGAGTTCGCTCCGCACGTTGGGTGGGAGACTTCCGAGGGAGTTGGGGATGCCTCTTCTGGAAGAGGCAAGATGGCATCTCGAACACAGTCAGGCGCGCTTGTCCACGGACGACGAACCGCGCCTCTGGGCCTGGGCAACCGGAGGCTTGTCTTCTGTACTTTCCGACCTGGCCGCAAGAACCCCAGGCAACGCTGGAAAAGCGCTTTTCAAGGCCGCTTTCGATTATCGAACACGTGTCCAGTCCGTGTTCACCAAAGACGCGTACCCGATCGAGTGGGCCAAGTCCCATGCGAATCTTGCACTTCTGGAAGAAGAATGGGCGGCGCATGACAGCACCGTTGATCCGCAGCCACATCTGAAGAACGCGCTGAAACACATTGCTGCCGCACTCACGGTCTTTGGCCCGGAGCACACGCCATACCATTTCAGACGGGAGGTTGCCGACCGCGACCGCATCGCCGCAAAGCTGACCGCGCTCGACACGGCGTGATGGGCGTTGGCGGGCGAATCGGCTAGGACTTTCCCGAGATCAGCGGGATCGCGGACATGGCGTTTGAATACAGGGTGCTGCCCGCCCCCGCGCGGGGGGCGAAGGCGAAGGGGGCGAAGGGAACCGCGGAGCGGTTCGCCGTCGCGCTCGGCGAGGTCATGAACGCGATGGGCGCCGAGGGCTGGGAATACCTGCGCGCCGAAGCCCTGCCCTGCCTGGAGCGCAAGGGGCTGACCGGCAGCACCGAGGTCACGCAGCACGTGCTGGTGTTCCGCCGCGCCCTGCGCGAGGCGACGGCGGAGGCCGGCCCGCCCGAGAGCCCCGAGGCGATCGCCGCCGAGGCCGCCGCCTCGCTGGAGGCCGAGACCGAGCCGGCCTTTGCCCGCAGCCTGGGCCCGGCGCGGCGCGCGCCCGACGCGCCCCCGCGCCCGGCGCGCCCGCTGGGCCCCGCCCGCGAGGAGTGATCAGACGAATTTCAGGCTGAGCGCGTGGATGCGGCCGACGAGGTCGGGGCCCAGCGCGCGGTGGACGGCGCGGTGCCGCTCGATCCGGCTCATGTCGCGGAAGGCGTCGGCCGAGACGGTCACGCGGAAATGCGTCTCGCCCCCCTCGCGCCAGCCCGCATGGCCCCGGTGGCGTTCGCTGTCGTCGACGACGTCGAGCCGGTCCGGGGCGAAGCTGTCCTCCAGCCGCGTGCGGATTTCCTCTTGAACGCTCATTTTTCGCCCTCGCCCCCCTTCATTCTTACGTCCAAGTGACTAAACTCTCTCGTCCGAGTCGCAAAGGTGGCAGGCCATGACGAAAAACGATCCGTTCGGGTTCGACATTTCCGTCTCCGCGGACAAGAAGCGGCGTACGCGGGGCCGACGCGGCATGTCGGGGGCGTTCGAGACCTCCCTGCGGGTGTGCGAGCATCCGGGCTGCAACGAGGCGGGGCAGTATCGCGCGCCCCGCTCGCCCGACCATCTGGACGAGTATCTGTGGTTCTGCAAGGATCATGTGCGCGAATACAACCTCAAGTGGAACTTCTTCTCGGGCGCGACCGAGGAGGAACTGGAGGCGCAGTTCGACAAGGACCGCGTCTGGGGCCGCGAGACCAAGCCGTTCGCCACCCGCGACGAGCAGCGGGCCTGGGCGCGGCTGGGGGTGGACGACCCCCACCAGGTGCTGGGCGAGAACGCGACGCGCAACCCCGGAAAGACCGGCACCACCACCCGCCGCCTGCCGCCGACCGAGCGCAAGGCGCTGGAGATCCTCGGCTGCGAGGACAGCTGGTCGAAGGCGGAAATCCGCAAGCAATACAAGTCCCTGGTGAAGGACCTTCACCCGGACATGAACGGCGGCAACCGCGCCGACGAGGACCGGTTGCAGGAGGTCGTCTGGGCCTGGGACCAGCTCAAGGACAGCCGCAGCTTCCGCTAGGGCCGCGCCGCCGGCGCGCCCGGTGTTGGCCGCCCAACCCGGCGGCCTGCATCGCCGCGGGGCGCGCAGGGCCCGCGGGCGCCGGCCATGCGGCCGGTCGTGTCGATGGCGGACCGGCCCCGCGGTCGGGGCCGGTCACGCCGCGCGGGGGCCGCGCGGGCGGGTCAGTTGCCCTCGGTCACGCCGCCCTCGCCCTGGTCCGACGGCGCCCTCAGGCACCGCTCGGGCGCGTCGATGGAGGTGGCGTTGGGGAACATGTCGAGGAACGGAATCCGCAACCCGTAGCCGTTCACGGTAACGGCCTGTTCGGGGCATTCCCGGGTGACGCGGCTTGCGACGGATTGCAGGTTCGCCGAGTCGAACTTGAAATAGGGCGGCAGGAACCCCGCATCGGCGTTCTTGAAGATCAACGTGTCGGACGTGCCCGCATAGACCGTCTCGATGCGATACTGCACGTCGCGCCCGTCGCCGGTGGTGCCGGTGATCTGGACCTCCCAGGAATCGGGGCCCCAGCGCACCCACAGGAAGGCCACGACCACCAGGGCGATCAGGCCCAGGATGATCTTCAGCTTGGTTTTCGGGCCCATGCCCGCCTCGTCCGTGTGACGTTCGTCTTGCTGACTCATGATTCTCCTTTCCCCGAATGACAGCCGGGCCGCGCGACATGCGCCGCGCGCCCGGCGAGGTTCTATGTCAACGTCTCTGCGGGGAAGCTGTTGCGGAGCGCGCGCACGAAACGCCGCACGGGCGCCGGCCCCGCACGCACGGGTCCGCGCGGCGGGAGCGGGGACGGTCGCCCGGCCCGGACCGGTGCGCTCAGGCGCCCTGGGCCGGCCGGAAGGTCAGGCTGACGCCGTTGATGCAGTGCCGCTTGCCGGTGGGCGGCGGGCCGTCGTCGAAGATGTGGCCCAGATGGCTGCCGCAGCGCCGGCAATGCACCTCGGTCCGCACCCAGATCAGCTTGCGGTCGGGTTTCGTGGCCACCGCCTCGGACAGCGCCCGGTAGAAGCTGGGCCAGCCGGTGCCGCTGTCGAACTTGGTCTCGGAGGAGTAGAGCGGCAACGCGCAGCCCTTGCACAGGAAGGTGCCCGCGCGCTTCTCGTCGTTCAGGGGGCTGGTGAAGGCGCGTTCGGTGCCCTCCTTGCGCATCACCTCGTATTCGAGGTCGGTCAGCATCGCCTTCCACTCCGCCTCGGTGCGGGTGATCTCGAAGCTTTCGGCGGCGCGGACGGCGGGGGCGGCAAGCGCGAGCGCGGCGGCCCCGGACAGAAACTGACGTCGGATCATGGCGTCCTCCTTTGCCCCGAAGATAGGCAGGAACCGGGCGGGACGCATTCACAATGGCGCGCGTATCGGCGCGGGGACGGTCACGAAACCGCAAGCGGGCACGGCAAGTCCCCGCCCGCCGGGCACCGGCAGGCGGGGTCCGCGCCCCGGACCCGAGCACGGGCGGGCACGCGGCGGTCGCCATTATGACTCGTTACGCGCGAAACTCGTTTCCCGGCGACACGTGTCTTCTGCCCGTGTGCCTTGACCGCGGCTCCGGGCGCGCGGGAGGCGCCCCCTGTCCGATCGGCCGGCTGAACCGCTGACGCGCCCGTTTTGGGCCGCCACCCGGGCAGTTCGCCTTGGGGCCGACAATCGCCGCGAAAGATTGAGAATCCGTTTCCATCGGCCGGGACCGCCGCCCAACCCGCGCCGCCCCTTCCCCTTGCACGCCGGGGCGATATGATCCACTACGTCACGCGGGTCCCGCACCCGCCGCGAACCAGGCCTAGAGACGGATCGAGAATGAGCAGCGTAGTGAAACCCACCGAGGACATCTCGGTGCGCGAGGTCTTCGGGATCGACACCGACATGACGGTGCGGGGATTCGAGGAAAAGACCGACCGGGTGCCCGACCTCGACACCACCTACAAGTTCGACCCGGACACCACGCTCGCGATCCTGGCGGGCTTCGCGCATAACCGCCGGGTGATGATCCAGGGCTATCACGGCACCGGCAAGTCCACCCATATCGAACAGGTGGCCGCCCGGCTGAACTGGCCCTGCGTGCGGGTGAACCTGGACAGCCACATCAGCCGGATCGACCTGATCGGCAAGGACGCGATCAAGCTGAAGGACGGCAAGCAGGTCACCGAGTTCCAGGAAGGCATCCTGCCCTGGGCGCTGCGCCATGCCTGCGCCATCGTGTTCGACGAATACGACGCCGGCCGCGCCGACGTGATGTTCGTGATCCAGCGGGTGCTGGAGGTGGACGGCAAGCTGACGCTGCTGGACCAGAACGAGGTGATCACGCCGCACCCCTATTTCCGGCTGTTCGCCACGGCGAACACGGTGGGCCTGGGCGACACCACGGGGCTGTATCACGGCACCCAGCAGATCAACCAGGGCCAGATGGACCGCTGGTCGATGGTGGCGACGCTGAATTACCTGTCGCATGATGCGGAAACCGCGATCGTGCTGGCCAAGTGCCCGCATTACAACACCGAGAAGGGCCGCAAGACGGTGGGCCACATGGTCACCGTCGCCGACCTGACGCGCACCGCCTTCATGAACGGCGATCTGTCCACGGTGATGAGCCCGCGGACGGTGATCGCCTGGGCGCAGAACGCCGAGATCTTCCGCGACGTGGGCTATGCGTTCCGGGTGACCTTCCTCAACAAGTGCGACGAGCTGGAACGGTCCACCGTGGCCGAGTTCTACCAGCGGCTGTTCGACGAGGAACTGCCCGAAAGCGCGGCGAGCCTGAGCCTGGCGTGATCCGCGCCGCGGCGCTGTTCGCGGCGCTCGCCGCCCCGACCGCGGCCGGGGACGACCCGACATTCCCCGCCACCGATTGCGCGGCGCTCTGGTCCGCGACGGCGGCGTTCCGCGCGACCTACGCGATCGACAGGGCGCCGCCCGCGGAGGCGGAGGCCATGGCCGCGGCGTTCCGCGAGGCGGCGCTGGCGCTTGGCGCGGGCCCGGCCGCGGCGCTGGACCGGCGGATCGCCGAGCTGCACCGCGTCTATTTCGTGCTGCTGCAACGCGCGATCCTCGATGGCGACCGCGAGGCGCGCGACCGGCACGAGGGGCTGGCCGAACTCTGCGGCGCCTTCGCGGAGGCGCGGGGGCTCGCGGGGCATTGAGGCCCCGGCGCCCAGCAATCCTACAGCATTTGTATATACGGGATTGACCCGACTCGCGGCTGTCATACACTTGTTACATGGCAGGCATGACGACGCGCATCCTGGGCGGTGCGCTGGCCGTGGCGCTCCTGGCCCCGGCCGCCCGCGCCGCCCCCGACACCCCCGGCACGCCGTGGAAACGGGCCGAGGTCTTCGCGACCTGCTCGGGCCGGCTGGCCGCCGTGGCCACGCGCCAGCAGGCCGACGGCAACCCGGCCTGGAGCGAGACCCGCGCCCACCGCGAGATGTTCGACCTGATGCTGGAGGCGACACTGCCCTCGGCGATGGAATTCGGCGTGCCGCGGGACGAGCCGGTGCGCTGGCGCTCGGCCGGCTGGGTCGAGATGGCGGGGCTGCTGGCCGACATGGTCTATAGCGGCGACGCGGGCCGCACGGCACGGGCGCAGGACGCGCTGACGGCGCGGATGGCCGACTGCACCGGGCTGCTGCTGGGCGGCTGAGCGGGCCGCTGCGCGGCGGGGGGGCTCTGCCCCCCGTCCTGCGGACTCCCCCCGGAGTACTTGCCCCAAGAAGAAGGCGCGGCCCTGCTTCTTCCTGGCCGAAATACGCCGGGGGGTCGCCATGGCTGCGACCGGCAATGGCGACGGGGCGACGCCCCCGGCCGGTCGCGCCGGCGGCAGCCGGGGCGAAACGGGCGGGGCCGCGCCCGGCCCCGCCGGCACTGGCCATTCCCCCGCAACATCCCTAGATTGACCCGCGCCACCCACCGGACCGAAGCCCCGCATGACCGCCAAGCCCACCGACAACCCCGCCGATCCGTTCAAGAAGGCGCTGGCCGAGGCGACCAAGGTGATCGCCGACGACCCCGACCTGGGCGTGTCCTACTCGGTCGACCCGCCGGGCATGACACCCGACACCATGCGCCTGCCCCAGGTCACCCGCCGGATGACCCGCGAGGAGGTTCTGCTGGCCCGCGGCACGGCGGATGCCTATGCGCTGCGCCACAAGTATCACGACGCGCCCACCCACACGCGGTATCGGCCCGCGGGCCAGATGGCCTGCGACCTCTACGAAGCGATGGAGACCGCCCGCTGCGAGGCGGTGGGGGCGCGCGCGATGCCCGGCACCGCCAGCAATATCGACGCGATGATCGCCGCCGAGGCCGCGAAGCGCGGCTATGGCGGCGCGCGCGAGGCCGGCGAGGTGCCGCTCTCGGTCGCGGCCGGCTACATGGTGCGCCAGCTGGCCACCGGCCGCCCCCTGCCCGAGGGCGCGGAGAACGCCATGGAGCTGTGGCGCGGGTTCATCGAGGAGCAGGCCGGCGGCACGCTGGAGGGGCTGGAGGACGTGCTGGCCGACCAGGCGGCCTTCGCCCGCTTCGCGCGCCAGGTCATCACCGATCTGGGCTATGGCGACCAGCTGGGCGAGGACCCCGATTTCGACGAGGAGGAAGACCGGGAGGACAGCGCCGAGGCCGAGGACGACGCCCCCGAAGAATATGGCGAGGAGCAGGGCGAGGAGAACGAGGAGGCCGACGCCAGCCCCGAGCAGTCGCAGGACGAGATGCAGGACGCCGCCCAGGCCCATGTCAGCCCCGACGACATGGCCGACATGGAGACGGGCGAGGAAACCGAACGGCCCGAGGGCGAGGCCCCGCTGGAGCCCCCGCCCCCGCCGCCGCATTCCGAAGCCGATCCCGACTACAAGGTCTTCGACTCGGCCTTCGACGAGGAGATCAGGGCCGAGGAGCTGGCCGAACCCGCGGAACTGGCGCGGCTGCGCGCCTATCTCGACCAGCAGCTCGACCCGCTGAAGGGCGCGGTGGGGCGGCTGGCCAACAAGCTGCAGCGGCGGTTGCAGGCGCAGCAGAACCGGAGCTGGGAGTTCGACAAGGAAGAGGGCGTGCTGGATGCCGGGCGGCTGGCGCGCGTGGTGGCGAACCCGACGACGCCCCTGTCGTTCAAGGTCGAGAAGGACATGGAGTTCCGCGACACGGTGGTGACGCTGCTTCTGGACAATTCCGGCTCGATGCGCGGGCGGCCGATCTCGATCGCGGCGATCTGCGCCGACGTGCTGGCGCGCACGCTGGAACGCTGCGACGTGAAGGTGGAAATCCTGGGCTTCACCACCCGGGCCTGGAAGGGCGGGCAGGCGCGCGAGAAATGGCTGGCCGAGGGGCGGCCGCAGGCGCCGGGGCGGCTGAACGACTTGCGCCACATCGTCTACAAGTCGGCCGATGCGCCCTGGCGCCGGGCGCGCGAGAACCTGGGCCTGATGATGAAAGAGGGCCTGTTGAAGGAAAACATCGACGGCGAGGCGCTGGAATGGGCGCATCGGCGGATGGCGGGGCGGCCCGAGGCGCGCCGGATCCTGATGGTGATTTCCGACGGCGCGCCGGTCGACGATTCCACCCTTTCGGTGAACACCGCGAACTACCTGGAAAAGCACCTGCGGGACGTGATCGCGATGGTCGAGCGGCGCAAGCTGGTGGAACTGATCGCCATCGGCATCGGCCATGACGTGACGCGCTATTACGACCGCGCGGTGACGATCACCGATGTCGAGCAGCTGGCCGGCGCGATGACCGAGCAACTGGCCGGCCTGTTCGACAAGGACCCGCGCGCGCGGGCCCGAATGGTGGGGATCAGGAAGGCAAGCTAGATGTTCCAGAGCTTCGAGAGCACGACCCGTCCGCAGGACGGCCCGCCACGGCTGGCCGCCCTGCGCGCGGAGATGGAGAAGGCGGGGCTGGCGGGGTTTCTCGTGCCCCGCGCCGACGCGCACCAGGGCGAATACGTCGCGCCCCATGACGACCGGCTGGCCTGGCTGACGGGCTTCACCGGCTCGGCCGGGTTCGCCTGCGTGGTCATGGACCGCGCGGGCGTCTTCGTCGACGGACGCTACCGCGTGCAGGTCAAGGCGCAGGTGGCGCTCGACCATTTCACGCCCGTGGACTGGCCCGAGGTGACGCTGGCCGACTGGCTGAGGGAGGCGCTGCCCGAGGGCGGGGCGGTGGGGCTCGACCCCTGGCTGCACACGCCCGAGCAGGTGGAGAAGCTGGCCGCGGCGCTGGAGGGCAGCCGGATCGCGCTGCGCGAGGTCGAGAACGCGGTCGATCGCATCTGGGCCGACCAGCCCGCCCCGCCCGCGGGCGCCATCGCGCCCTACCCCGAGGCGCTTGCCGGCGCGTCCCATGCCGAGAAGCGGGCGCGCATCGCCGAGGCCCTGCGCAAGGCCGGGCAGCGCGCGGCGGTCCTCACCCTGCCCGACTCCATCGCGTGGCTGTTGAACGTGCGCGGGTCGGACATCCCCCGCAACCCGGTGCCGCATGCCGTCGCGGTGCTGCATGACGACGGCCATGTGACGCTCTATGCCGCGTCGGCCAAGGTCACGGACGCGCTGCGCGCCCATCTGGGCGACGAGGTCACGCTGCGCCCCGAGAGCGCCGTCGGGCCGGGGCTGCGCAGCCTTGTCGGGCCGGTGCGGCTGGACCCGGCCAGCGCGCCGCTCTGGGTGCTGCGGCAGCTGGAAGAGGCCGGGATCGAGGTGGCGCGGGGCGCGGACCCGTGCCTGTTGCCGAAGGCGCGCAAGACCGGGGCCGAGCTTGCCGGCGCGCGGGCCGCCCATGCGCGCGACGCCGCGGCGATGGTGGAATTCCTGGCCTGGCTGGACGCCGAGGCGCCGGGCGGCGGGCTGACCGAGATCGACGTGGTCAAGCGGCTGGAGGGGTTCCGCCGCGCGACCGGCGCCCTGCGCGACATCAGCTTCGACACCATCGCCGGGGCCGGGCCGCACGGGGCCATCGTGCATTACCGGGTGACCGAGGAGACGAACCGGCCGGTGACGCCGGGCGAGCTGCTGCTGGTCGATTCCGGCGGGCAATACCTGGACGGCACCACCGACATCACCCGCACCGTGGCCGTGGGCGACGCGCCCGCCGCGGCGCGCGCGCCCTTCACCCGCGTGCTGAAAGGCTTGATCGCGATCAGCCGCGCGCGGTTTCCCAAGGGGGTCGCCGGGCGCGACCTGGATGCGCTGGCGCGCTATCCGCTGTGGCTGGCCGGGCAGGATTACGACCACGGGACCGGGCACGGGGTCGGCGCCTACCTGTCGGTTCACGAGGGGCCGCAGCGCATCTCGCGGATGTCCACCGTGGCGCTGGAGCCGGGCATGATCCTGTCGAACGAGCCGGGCTATTATCGCGAGGGGGCGTTCGGCATCCGCATCGAGAACCTGATCGCCGTGCGCGGGGCCCCCGCGCTCGCCGGTGCCGACGACCGCGAGATGCTGGACTTCGAGACGCTGACCCGGGTGCCGATCGACCGCCGCCTGATCGACGCGGACCTGCTGACGGAAGAGGAGCGCGCCTGGCTGAACGCCTATCACGCCGAGGTCCGCGCGCGGGTCGGCCCGGAGGTCTCGGCCCCCGCCCGCGCCTGGCTGGCGGCGGCCACGGCCCCGATCTGACCGGGGCCGCCGTCTGGACATTCGGGCCGGGATGATGTCTGTCATCGGCGGCGCAATCGTCGCCAGGGGTTCAGTCGAGGGGAGAGGTGCCATGTCCGACCGCATCACGATTCACAAGGCCGAGGGGGCCTGGGTGGTCCGCGCGGGCGGCGCGGTGATCGCCGAGAGCCGCAACGCGCTGGAACTGGTCGAGGGCGATCTGGCCCCGGTCATCTATTTCCCGCGCGAAGACGTGGGGATGGCGTTCCTCGAACGCTCTGACAGCGGCACGACCTGCCCGCACAAGGGCGAGGCCAGCTATTACACGCTGCATGCGAAAAGCTACGACATTCCCGACGCGGCCTGGTCCTACGAAGATCCGGTGGCGGGGATGGAGAAGATCGCCGGGCACCTCGCCTTCTACGCCGACCGGGTGACCGTCGAGCAGCTTTAGGGCGCCGCCCGCCCCGGCCGGCTCAGGCCCCGTCGCCGCAGAGGTGATCGGCGCCGGAAATCCGCACCAGCGCCGGCAGGTCGATCAGTTCGACATCGTAGGCGTCGCGCAGCCGGATCGCCCCGTCATGTTCGAGCTCGTGCAGCGAGCGGCTGAGGGTTTCCGGCGTTGTGCCGAGATAGCGCGCCAGGTCGCTGCGCCGGATCGGGATGCGCACGCTGAGCAGCGCCCCGGGCGCGCGTCCCTGCCGGCTGCGCAGCGTGCGCCGCAGCAGGATCAACAGGAACGAGGCCACCCGCTCGACGATCTTGTGCCCGCCCATCAGCAGCACCCATTCGCGCGCCGAGTCGAGTTCGTCCAGCACGCTGACGAGGAACAACCGCTCGACTTCGGGCGCGGCGCGCAGGATGTCCTCGAAGGCGTCGCGACGGAAGGTCAGCACCCGCGCGTCTGTCAGCGCCACGATGTCGAAGGCGGACGGGCCGTCGAACAGCCGCCCGTACATGTCGTGCGGCACCAGGAGCCCGATGATGTGGATGCGCCCGTCGGGCAGCGCGCGCTGCATGCCCAGGGCGCCGTCCAGCAGGTAGCCCAGCGCCTCGGGGCGCGAGCCCGCCTCGACGAGCTTGGCGCCGCACTCCAACTCGGCCAGCCGGGCGATATCGGCCAGCGCCTCGGCGTAGGGCGCCGGCAAGTGATCGAGAAGCTCGGCCAGCGGGCTGCCGAGGTCGGATCGCGGGCCTGACAGCAGGCGCTGAAGATCGGGTGTCGCCATATCACTCCCTCTCCCGCCGCACCCGTCTTCGGAATGGCGCTGGCGAGCCGCATCGCCGCCCAGATTATGTCACCCGGCGTCGCGGACCTTGACCACGGTCAATGCCCGCGCGGCCACAATCTGCGACGATTCGCAGCGCGAAGGCGCAGGGAGGGGGTGCCGGATGACGCATGTTCAGGAGATTGCACCGAAGGACACCGCCCTGCCCTGCGGGCTTGGCGGCGGCGTTTGCGCCGAGTTGAGCGCACAGGCCGTCGATGCGCTGGCCGCGAGCGCGCGGCTGGAACGGGTCTCGGCCGGGCGGGTTCTGTGGCGCGACGACGGACCGCCGGGGATGGTGGGCCTCCTCGTGTCGGGGTATTTGCGGCTGCAACGCTTCAGCCGCGAGGGCCGACGCCAGATCCTGAACCTGTCGGTGCCCGGCGACCTGTTCGGCCACGAGGCCGAGCGGCGCGCGGAGTACACGCTGGAGGCGGCCACCGACGCGACCCTGTGCCGGTTCGACCGCCGCACCTTCGAGCGCCTGGCGCGCGAGGACCATTCGCTGCGCCGCGCGCTTTACCGTCACAACAGCCGCAACCTGGACCGGCTGCGCTGGCTGACCTGGACGATCGCCGCCCTGCGCCCGGAGGAACGCATCGCGGGCTTCTTGCTGAACGCGACGGCGTTCATGCCGGTGCAGCGCCTGCCCGATGG
This sequence comes from Rhodovulum sp. ES.010, assembly GCF_900142935.1. Taxonomy (NCBI): domain Bacteria; kingdom Pseudomonadati; phylum Pseudomonadota; class Alphaproteobacteria; order Rhodobacterales; family Paracoccaceae; genus Rhodovulum; species Rhodovulum sp. ES.010. Next base: position 895,374 of record NZ_FSRS01000001.1, read on the forward strand.
CACCGCGCTTCTGACGCTCGCGATCGGCCGGCGCGACATGGCCGACCTGCTGGCCACCTCGGTCGAGACGATCTGCCGGGTGCTGAAGGGGCTGGAGCGGGACGGCCTGATCCGCCTGATCGACTCCAACCACCTGCACCTGCGCGACGAGACCGCGCTTGCGCTGCGCGCCGGGCAGACCGCACCGGGGGCGGCGATGACGCTGGTCAACACCCCGACCCTGCCCGGCCTGCCGAACTGAAGGGGGCGCGGCCGGGCCGCGGCGGGGACGGCCGTTCCCGCCCCTTGCCCTAGACGTCCAGTTCCGACCGCATCGCGTCGAGCAGTGCGTCGCCGGGCATCTCGACGAGGGTGCGCGGCACGCGGGCGACGACCGTCGCGTCGAGCCGCGCCGGCATCCCCGCCCGCAACTCCCCCAGGAGCGCCGGCGCCGCGAACAGCGCGAGCCGGTCGAAATCGCTGGCGAGCCGATGGGTTTCGAGAAGCTGGATCACCTGGACCACGAAATCGCGGCGGTCGGCCGCCAGCGGGTCCGCCTCGGCGATCGCCGGCGGCTGCGCCGCGGCCCCCACGAGGCCCTGCAACCGGCGGTGCTCGGCCCGCATCACCAGTTCGGGCGGCCCCGGCGCGGCCACGTCCCGCAGGATGCGCGCCCGTGTCGTGTTCATCGCCAATGCCCAGAGCCGCCCCGGTTCCATGCCCGTCGCCCCCAGCGGAATACCATCCGCCATGGTTGCCCGAGACGGACCCGGTGTAATTGACCGCCGTCAACCGGGCCGCGGCCGCCTCCGTTGACGCTCGTCAATTCGAATCTCTTCGGGGGCGGTTAACCTTGGTCTACTCGAAGGGTGGAGCCGACCCGGGGCAGCGTTCGGCGGGGTGCCATTTCGCACCCGCGGGACGCCCCGCGCCGGGAAGGCCGGGAAGCCCTCGAGGGAGAGCCGCCGTCCGCCGAACGGATTTTGAGACCTCGGCAGGACCCCGGGGGGAGGGGGTCGGCGGCGGCGGCTCTCCGCTTTGCCGCATGGGTCGATATGCGGACGGGCGCGCGCGCGGCGCGGATCTCAGGTGCGGTTGGTGATCCAGCGGCACTGGTATGGCGCGAAGGGAATCTCGGTGCCGGTGGGCGAGATGCTTTCGCCCGACAACAGGTCCACCCAGTCCTCGCCGCCGATCAGGTTGATCGAGAGCGGCGGCACCGCGACCTCTTCGCCGCTGACATTGTGCAGCGCGAAGATCGACTGGTCGCGGTCGAGGCTTTGCCGCCAGAGCCCGAACAGCCGGTCGTCGAGATGCAGGGTGAACTGCGTGGCGTTGGGGTGGAAGGCGGGCTGGGCGCAGCGGATCCCGATCCGCCGCTTCATCTGGCGCAGCACCTGGGACTGGGTGCTCGAGGGGTCGTCGAGCAGCGCCAGAAGCCGCGGGTAATCCCAGCGGTGGCGGTTGATCGCGCGCTTGATGCCGGTCTTCTCGACGCCTTCGCAGTCGTTCGGCGTGGCCAGCAGCGAATGGATGTAGAAGGCCGGCACGCCTTCCAGCGCCATGACGATGGTCTGCGAGCACAGGAACCGTTCGACCTGGTGGTCGTCCTGGCCCTCGAACGTGCCCTTCATCGCGTCGAACCAGGTGATGTTGAGCTCGTAGGCGGCCTCGCCACCGCCGTTGAGGGTGCGCATCGAGACCTCGCCGCCGAAGGCGCGCACGGTGGCGATGATCTCGCCGATCTCGCCGTCGGGCAACAGCCCCTCGACCGGGCGCATTCCGATCCCGTCATGCGACGCGGTGAAGTTGAGATAGGCGCAGCCCAGTTGCGCGGGCGGCATCGTGGCCTGCCAGCGGTGCAGGTGCCGCGCCGTGCCCGACATCAGCGCGTGCAGGATCAACGGCGGCAGCGAGAAGTTGTAGACCGCGTGCGCCTCGTTGCGGTTGCCGAAATAGCTGAGGTTCTCGACATTCGGCACGTTGGTTTCGGTCAGCAGGATCACCGGCTCGACCGCGAAATCGCACAGCACGCGCATCAGCTGCACGATGGCATGAGTCTGCGGCATGTGGATCGAGGGCGTGCCCGGCTCCTTCCAGATGAAGGCGACCGCGTCGAGGCGGATGATGCGGATGCCGTTCTGGATGTGCAGCCGCATGATGCGCAGGAATTCCAGCAGCACCTCGGGATTGCGGAAATCCAGATCGACCTGGTCGTGGCTGAAGGTGCACCAGACATGGCGCGTGCCGTGCGCGGTCTCGACCTCCCGCAGGAGCGGGTTGGTGCGCGGGCGGACCACGGTTGAAAGGTCGTCGTCGGGCGACGCCTCGAAGAAGAACCGGTCGTAGGGTTCGTGGCCCTGAAGGTAGGCGTTGAACCAGGGCGACTGGCTGGAGACGTGGTTCAGCACCAGATCCGACATCACCGTGAAATCGGCGGCGATGCGGCGGATATCGGTCCAGTCGCCGAGATTCGAGTTGACCGAGCGGTAGTCGGTCACCGCGAAGCCGTCATCGGAGGTGAACGGAAAGAACGGCAGGATGTGGACCGAGCTGAGCGTGCCCTTGAGGCAGCGGTGCAGGAAGTCGTTGAGCAGGTCCAGCGGCTTGTGCTGCCCGTCGATGAGGCTGTTGCCATAGGTGATGACCATCGCGTCATGCGGCGACCACAGCCGGTTCGAGGGCGTGCGGGCGCGGCGGCGCGGGTGCGTGGTCTCGGGCCAGAACGCCTCGATGATCCGGCCGACGAGATAGTCGCGGTCGTGCTCGGGATAGATGCGGCCGACGAGATCGGCCAGTTTCATGCGCAGGTTCTGCGACGCTTCGGACATGGGATTCGGTTTCGCCTTTGCGGTGAAACTCGCGCGGGCGAGAAGGCGGTGCAAGCGGCCGCGATGCAGAATGCCCATGGCCGGTCAGCTTTGCCCAGGATTTGGGCGGTTCGTTGACGAACGCGGGTCAAACCCGCGGAAAGACAAGGATCGCGCGGAAATCGTTGACGTTGGTCAGCGTCGGGCCCGGCACCACCTGGTCGCCCAGCGCCGCGAAGAAGCCGTGCGCGTCGTTGATCGCCAACGCCGCTCCGGGGTCGCGCGCCGCGGCCGCGGCGCGGGCGGGCGTGTCGGGGCCGATCACGGCACCGGCCACCTCGGCCGCGCCGTCCACCCCGTCGGTGTCGCAGGCGATGGCGTGGATGCCGGGCGCCCCCTTCAGCGCGCAGGCCAGCGCCAGCGCGTATTCGGCGTTCGGCCCGCCGGTGCCGTCGCCCCGGCGCGTGACCGTGCATTCCCCGCCCGAGAGCAGCACGAGCGGCGCGTCGCCCGGCGCCATGTCCGCCTGCCTTTCCAGCGCAAGCCTGGCATGGTCGGCGGCCAGGTCGCGCGCCTCGCCCTCCAGCGCATCGCCCAGGAGTTCCACCCGGCAGCCGGCCGCGCGGGCGATCCCGGCGGCGGCCTCCAGCGATTGTGCGGGCGCAGCGATCACCCGGTTTTCGACGCGCGCGAGGCGGGGATCGTCGGGCCGCAGCACGCCGGTCTCGCCCGCCAGACCCTCGGCCACCGCGGCGGGCGGGTCGATCTTCCAGCGGGCGAGGATCGCGCGGGCGTCGGCCGGGGTGCTGTCGTCGCCGACCGTGGGGCCAGAGGCGATGGCGGCGGGGTCGTCGCCCGGCACGTCGGAGATCATCAGCGCCAGCATCGGCGCGGGATAGGCCGCGGCGGCGAGCTGGCCGCCCTTCACCCGGCTGAGATGCTTGCGCAGGCGGTTCATCTGGCCGATCGGCGCGCCCGAGGCCAGCAGGTCGGCGTTCACCTTCTGCTTTTCGGCCAGCGTGATCGCGCCGGCGGGCCGGATCAGCAGCGCCGAGCCGCCGCCCGAGATCAGCGCCAGCACGAAATCCCCCTCCGCCAGCCCGTCGAGCAGCGCCAGCATCCGGTCGGTCGCGGCGACGCCCGCCGCATCCGGCACCGGGTGGGCGGCCTCGACGATCTCGATGCCTTGCGTGGGGCGGGCATAGCCGTAGCGGGTGATGACCAGCCCCTCGCACGGCCCCCAGACGGATTCGACCGCCTCGGCCATCCGCGCGGACGCCTTGCCCGCGCCGATCACCAGCACGCGGCCCGCGGGTTTCGGCGGCAGCGCCGCGGGCACCGCGCGCATCGGGTCGGCGGCGGCGACGGCGGCGGCGAAGAGGTCGCGCAGGAACGCGGCGGGACGGTCGAGGGTGGGCTCGGTCACGGGGGCGGGCTCCGGGGTTTTCCCGGTTCTAGCGGGCCGGAGGCGCGCTGCCTAGCTCGGCTCGACCAGGAGCAGCGCCTTTTCGAGATCGCGATTGCCGACCACGAGTTCGGCAAGCGTCACGCCGTCGAGCGTCTTGTAGAAGGCGTCGATCGCCCGCAGCAGGGTGCCCTGCAGCCGGCAGCAGCAGGAGATCGGGCAGGTGTTCGTCTCGGGGTCGAAGCATTCGGCGAAGGGCACCCCCGACTCCAGCACGCGGAACACCTGGCCCACGGTGATCTCCTCGGGCGGGCGGTTCAGCGTGAGCCCGCCGTTGCGGCCGCGCGTGGTCTGCACGAAGCCGTGATGGGCCAGCGTGTTGATGACCTGCGCCATGTGGTTTTCCGAGGTGTTGCATGCCGTCGCGATGTCGGACTTGCGCACGGTGCGCTGTCCGTTGACGGCGCAATACATCAGCGCGCGCATGGCGATGTTGGTGCGGGTCGTCAGCCTCATCGGCGGTTCCCTTTGCCAACCGTCGCGGATAATGATTTATCTCACATACGGGTTCTCCCGAGCATATAGACTGATAAAGATCAGGCAAGCCCCCGTGCGAGCCGCGTCCGGGGGACTTCGAAAAGGCTGAACGGGGCAAGGTTTGAGGCGGAAACGCGCGCAGCAGGACGATCCCGCGAGCCGGCGGCTGGCCCGAATGACGGCCCCGGTGATGCGGCGGCTGGAACGCGCCGGGATGCTGGCAACGGGGGCGTCGCTTCTGTGGCTGGTGCAGGCCTGGGCCGTGGCGCTGGCGATCGGGCACATGCTGGCGCCAGAGCGGGTCGGCGGCACCGTCGCGATCTATGCGCTGGTGTTCATCCTCGTCGGCTTCCTGCGCGCGGCGCTCGACACGCGGGCGGGCGCGATGGCGTTCCAGGCGGCCGACACGGTGCTGGCGCTGGAACGCGCGAAACTCGTCACCCGCGAATCGCGCCGCGCCACCGACGACCCGGCGCGCCCCCCCGCCGCCCGCACCGCCACGCTGGCCGCCGAGAAGATGGCGGCGATGACGCCCTTCCTGACGCGCTATGCCATCGCGCGGCGCCGCGCCTATGTGGTGCCGCTGGTGATCCTGGCGGTGACGTTCTGGTTCTCCTGGGCGGTGGGCCTGATCCTGCTGGTCGCGGGGCCGCTGATCCCGGTCTTCATGGCGCTGGTCGGCATCGCCGCCAAGAAGGCGAGCGAGCGGCAGATGGAAGAACTGTCGAACATGAACGTTCTGCTGCTGGACCGGCTGACCGCGCTGGTCGACATCCGGCTGCTGGACGCGACGGAGGGCACGGTGGCGGGGTTCCGCGACGCGGCCGACCGGCTGCGCCACCGCACCATGGAGGTGTTGCGCGTCGCGTTCCTGTCCTCCACCGTGCTGGAGCTGTTCGCCGCGCTCGGGGTGGCGATGGTGGCGGTCTTCGTCGGCTTCTCGCTGCTGGGGGAAATCGGCTTCGGCGCCTGGGCGACGCCGCTGACGGTGGCCGAGGGGGTGTTCCTGCTGCTGCTCGCGCCGGACTATTTCCAGCCGCTCCGCGATCTCGCCTCGGCCTGGCACGACAAGGCCGATGCCAGCGCCGTGGCGCGCGAGCTGGACGAGCTGGAGTCGCGCGGCGAGACCGCGTTCCTCGGCACCGGGGCGGCGGCGCGGCCGATCGATACCGAGGACACGCTGAGCGTCCGCGGGCTGGCCTACCGCCCCCCCGGCGGACGGCTGATCCGGTTTCCCGATTTCGACCTCGCCCCCGGCGAGACCCTGGCGATCACCGGCCCCAGCGGGATCGGCAAGTCCTCCCTGCTCAAGCTCATCGCCGGGATGGCGGTGCCGACCGAGGGCGAGATCCGGCTGGGCGACGTGGTGCTGGGCCCCGAGAACGCCGATGCCTGGCGCGCGCGGCTGGGCTGGTTGCCGCAGCAGCCGCGCTTCGTCTCGGGCAGCCTGCGCCGGAACCTGACGCTGGCGGTGCGCCCGGAGCGATCGCTACCGCTGGATAGGGCGCTGGAGCTTGCCGCGGCGGACCGGGTTGTGGAGACGCTGCCGCGCGGGCTGAACACGCAGCTTGGCGAGTTCGGCATGGGCGTGTCGGGCGGCGAGGCGCGGCGGCTGATCGTGGCCCGCGCCGCCCGTGCCCATCCCGACCTGCTGCTGGCCGACGAACCGACCGCCGATCTCGACGAGGAAACCGCGGGGCTGGTGACCGAGGGCCTGCTCGGGCTGGTGGCCAGCGGCTCGGCGCTGATCGTGGCGACCCATGACCCGGTGCTGGCCGCGCGGATGGACCGCCAGGTCGCGATGCGGGCCGAGGCGGCGGCATGAGCCATATCCTGCATATCATGCGCCTGATCTGGCGCGCCCAGCGCGCCGCCCTGATCCGGGGCACGGTGCTGGCGGTACTGGTGGTGGCGATGGGCGTGGCGCTGCTGGGCCTGTCGGGCTGGTTCATCACGGCCGCCGGGGCGGCGGGTCTGGCCGGGCTCGGCATCGCGTTCAACGTCTTCCAGCCGTCGGCGGCGGTGCGGTTCCTGGCGCTCGGCCGGACGGCAGCGCGCTATGGCGAGCGGCTGCTGACCCATGACGCGACCCTGAAAAGCCTGACCGATATCCGCGTGGGCCTGTTGCGCGGCGTGCTCGGCCTGCCGTTCCAGCGGCTGTCGCGGCTGCGGGGGGCGGAGACGATGAACCGGCTGGTGGCCGATGTCGATGCGCTGGACGGGATCGCGCTGCGGCTGTTCATCCCCGCGGTGGCGGCCGGCACGCTTTACCTGGGCGCGTTCCTCATCCTGTGGTGGGTGACCGACCTGGTGCTGGCGGCCTGGATCGTGGCGAGCTTCACGCTTGGCACCGGGCTGGTGCTGGCCTGGACCGGGCGGCATGCGCTCGCGCCCTCGCGCCGGGCGGAAAAGGCGCTGCAGGCGTTCCGCATCCGGCTGATCGACATGCTGCGCGCGCGCGACGACCTGGTGGTCTATGGCCGCCTGCCCGACCAGGCCGAGGCGGTGGCCACCGCCGAGTCGCGGCTGCGCGAGAACCTGGACGCGGTGGACCGGCTGGAGCGGCGCGCGGGCGTTCTGCTGACGATCACCACGACGCTGTCGGCGGGCACCGCGCTGTGGCTGGGCGGCACGCTGGCGGAGCGCGGGACGATCTCGCCGGCGCAGGCGGCGCTGGGCTTCTTCGCCGCGCTCGCCCTTGCCGAAACGGTGCAGCCGCTGCGCCGGGGGCTGGCCGATCTGGGCCGGATGCTGGACGCCGCGCGCCGCGTGCGGCGGCTGTTGCCGGAGACCGGCCCGCAACCGGCCCGAGCCGCGGGCCCCGCCCCGCGCGCGGACACCCCGGCGCTGGAGATGGCGGGCCTGACCTACCGCCACCCGGGCGCCGAGCGGCCGGTGGTGGAGGCGTTCGCGCTGACGCTCGCGCCGGGGGAATCGGCCGCGCTGACCGGGGCCTCGGGCAGCGGCAAGAGCACGGTCCTGGCGCTGGCCGCCGGGCTGGTGGCCCCGGATGCGGGGCGCATCGCGCTGGCCGGCCGGCCGCTCGACGCGCTGCCCGAACGCCAGTTGCGGGCGGAGATGACCTACCTGCCCCAGCGCAGCATGCTGCTGGGCCACAGCTTCTACGACATGCTGGCGCTGGCGGACCCCGACCTGACCGAGGACCGCGCGCTGTCGGTGCTGGAGGCGGTGGCGCTGTCGCAGACGGTGGCCGGGCGCGGCGGGCTGCACGCGCCCTTGTCGGAGAATGGTGCGGGGCTGTCGGGCGGCGAGCAGCGGCGCCTGGCGCTGGCCCGCGCGCTGTTGCGCCGGCCCCGCCTGCTGCTGCTCGACGAACCCACCGAGGGGCTGGACCGGCCGACCGCGCTGCGGGTTCTGGCGGGCATCCGCGCGGTACTGCCCGAGGCGACGATCCTGACCGCCTCGCACCGCAAGGCGGAACGCGACTGGGCGGACCGGCTGATTCGCATGACCTGAAGATGCATCCGCGACATGCGTTTTTGATCCAGGTCAAAGTCGGCACACGAGCGTATACCTAGAACAAATCTAATATGAATCTCCTGCGCAACTTAGCCTTGGGCGAGCGGCGCCCGGTGGGGCATATTCGGATGAGGGATAACGGCCACAAGGAGGCCCGCCAATGGAACTCGACATCGTCGAGCTGTCCCGGCTCCAGTTCGCCATGACAGCCATGTTTCACTTTCTCTTCGTGCCGCTCACGCTTGGCCTGTCGGTCATCGTGGCGATCATGGAGACGGTCTACGTGATGACCAACCGCCCGGTGTGGCGGCAGATGACCAAGTTCTGGGCCACGCTGTTCGGGATCAACTTCGTCCTCGGCGTCGCGACCGGCATCACCATGGAATTCCAGTTCGGCATGAACTGGAGCTATTACAGCCATTACGTGGGCGACATCTTCGGCGCGCCGCTGGCCATCGAGGGGCTGATGGCCTTCTTCCTCGAGGCGACCTTCGTGGGGCTGATGTTCTTTGGCTGGGACAAGCTGTCGAAGGTCACCCACTGCGTCGTCACCTGGCTGGTGGCGATCGGGTCGAATTTCTCGGCGCTGTGGATCCTGATCGCCAACGGCTGGATGCAGAACCCCGTCGGCGCCGAGTTCAACCCGATGACCATGCGCATGGAGATGACGTCCTTCTTCGACGTCATGTTCAACCACGTGGCGCAAGCCAAGTTCGTGCACACCGTGTCGGCGGGCTATGTCACCGCCTCGGTCTTCGTGCTCGGCGTGTCGGCCTGGTACCTGCTGAAGGGCCGGCACGAAGCGCTGGCGCGGCGCTCGATCGCGGTGGCCGCGAGCTTCGGCCTCGCCTCGGCGCTGTCGGTCGTGGTGCTGGGCGACGAGTCGGGCTATTCGGCCACGCATTCGCAGAAGATGAAACTCGCCGCGGTCGAGGGGATGTGGGACACCTACGAGGCCCCGGCGCCCTTCAAGCTGATCGGCGTGCCCGACCAGGAGGCGCGCGAGACGAAATACGCGGTCCAGATCCCGGTGGTGATGGGGCTTCTCGGCACGCGGTCGCTGACCGAGGAAATGCCCGGCATCAACGACCTGGTGGCCGAGGCCGAGGACCGCATCCGCAACGGGCTGCTTGCCTATGACGCGCTTCTGGAGATCCGCGCCGCGCGCGACGACGCCACGCCCGAGACGATCGCCCGGTTCGAGGCCCATGGCGACGATCTGGGCTATGCGCTGCTGCTCAAGCGCTATGTCGAGGACCCGCGGCAGGCGACCGACGACCAGATCGCCATGGCCGCCGAAGACACCATTCCCGGGGTCTTCCCGCTGTTCTGGGCGTTCCGCGTCATGGTGGCGCTGGGCTTCGCCTTCATCGCGGTGATGCTGTTCTTCTTCATCCGCGCGAATTTCTACCGGATGACCTTCCCGCGCTGGTCGCTCTGGGCCGCGGTCTTCGCGATCCCGGCGCCCTGGATCGCGGCCGAGGCGGGCTGGTTCGTGGCCGAGTACGGCCGCCAGCCCTGGACCGTGGACGGGGTGTTGCCCACCGCGCTGTCGGTGAGCCACCTGAGCGTGGGCCAGGTGGCCTTCACGCTGGCGGGCTTCGTCACCTTCTACTCGATCCTGTTCATCGTCGAGATGGGGCTGATGATCAAATACATCCGCAAGGGCCCGTACATGGACGTGCCCGAGACCGACGCCTGGACCAAGCGGCACAATGACCGCCTGTCCGGGCGCGGGACCACGCAACAACCGGCGGAGTGAAACCGATGATCCTTCACGAATTCATGGATTTCGAAGTGCTGCGGGTGATCTGGTGGCTCCTCCTGGGGGTGCTGCTGATCGGGTTCGCGCTGACCGACGGGTTCGACCTGGGCGTGGGCGCGCTGCTGCCCTTCGTGGCCCGCACCGATATCGAGCGGCGGGTGGCGCTCAACACGGTCGGCCCCGTGTGGGAAGGGAACCAGGTGTGGTTCATCCTGGGCGGCGGTGCGATCTTCGCCGCCTGGCCGCCGCTTTACGCGGTCAGCTTCTCGGGCTTCTACCTTGCGATGTTCCTGATCCTCGCGGCGCTGATCCTGCGGCCCGTGGGGTTCAAGTACCGCTCCAAGCGCGAGTCCGAGACCTGGCGCAGCGTCTGGGACTGGGGGCTGTTCGTGGGCGGCTTCGTGCCCGCGCTGGTGTTCGGCGTGGCGGTCGGCAACGTGCTGCTGGGCGTGCCGTTCTACCTGACCGAGGACCTGATGCCGCGCTACGAGGGCACGTTCTTCGGCCTGCTCAACCCCTTCGCGCTGCTCGCGGGGCTGGCGTCCCTGTCGATGCTGGTGATGCACGGCGCGGCCTGGCTGGTGTTCAAGACCGAAGGCATCGTCGCCCACCGCGCCCGCATCTTCGGCGGCTATGCCGCCGTGGCCACCATCGTCACCTTCGCGCTGGCGGGGTTCTGGCTGGCGGTCGGGATCGACGGCTACCGCTTCCTCGACCAGGTGGTGACGGACGGCCCGTCGAACCCGCTGATGAGCGAGGTGATGAGGGGCGGAAGCTGGCTGTCGGCCTATGACGAGCGGCCGTGGATCGTGATCGCGCCGATCATGGGCTTTGCCGGGGCGGCGCTGGCCTTCGCGGGGTTCAAGTTCGGCCGGGAGGGCTGGACGATGCTCGCCTCGAAACTGTCGATCACCGGGATCATCGCGACCGTGGGGCTGACGATGTTCCCGTTCATCCTGCCCTCGACCGTCGACCCGACCTCGTCGCTGACGGTGTGGGACAGCTCGTCCTCGCACCTGACGCTGTTCGTGATGCTGGTCTCGGCGGTGATCTTCATGCCGATCATCCTTCTCTACACCGCCTGGGTCTACAAGGTGCTGTGGGGCAAGGTCACCGCCGACGACGTGCGCGACAACAGCGACTCGGTCTACTGAGAAAGGAGCCTGAACGATGTGGTATTTTGCCTGGATGCTGGGCCTTCCCCTCGCCGCGCTCCTCGCGGTGGTGAACGCGATCTGGCTGGAACTTCACGAGGACGCGCTGATGGAAGAGACGGGCGAGGACGCCCGCTGAGGCGCCCCCTGCCCGCCCCCTGCGGCCCGCGCCCCGGCGCGGGCCGTTTCGCGACGCCAAGCGGACAAAGCGTCGCGCCGAAACATGAGTTTTTGACATAGGTCAAGGATTCGGCGTATGCAGACGCATACACATGCGCATAATTGAATGTATAGGAGGGAGGGCAAGACGCATGACGGACCTCGATCGATTCACGCCGTCGCGGCGGGCGTTCCTCGGCATGGCGGCCGGCGGGCTGGCGCTGGGCGGGGCCGTGGCGCCGGCCCGGGCCGAGAAGATCGCCACCAAGGCCAAGATCGTGATCCTGGGCGCGGGCGCGGCAGGCACCGCGATGGCGAACCGGCTGGTCGAGCGGCTGGACGGCGCGCAGATCACCCTGATCGACGGGCGCAAGCGGCACCTCTACCAGCCCGGCTTCACCCTGATCGCGGCGGGGCTGAAACCGGCGACCTACTCGGTGTCGAGCACGCAGGAATGGCTGCCCCGCGGCGTCGACTGGATCGCCGAGGGCGCGGCCGAGATCGACCCCGAGGCCAACACGGTGGTCACCGAGGGCGGCAAGACCGTCTCCTACGACTTCCTGATCCTGGCCAGCGGGCTGAAGCTCGACTGGGACGCGGTCGAGGGCTTCGAGATGGGGCTTGTCGGCACCAACGGTATCGGCGCGGTCTATGCCGGCCCCGAACAGGCCGCGGCGACCTGGGGCGCGATGGACCGGTTCACCGACGAGGGCGGCAAGGCCGTCTTCTTCCGCCCCGCCACGGAAATGAAATGCGCGGGCGCCCCGCTGAAATACACCTTCCTCACCGACGACTACGCGCGCCGCAAGGGCAGCCGGGGCCGGGTGGAAATCCACTACCACGCCCATTCCGGCAGCCTCTTCTCGGTGCCCATCGTGAACGAGAAGGTGCGGATGCTGTTCGACGACCGGGGCGTGAAGACGCAATACGACCACGTCCTGAAGGCCATCGATCCGGGCAAGAAGATCCTGACCTTCGCCACGCCCGAGGGCGACGTGGAAACCGATTACGACTTCACCAACGTGATCCCGCCGATGGTCGCCCCCGACGTGGTGCGCAACTCTCCCCTGCCCTGGCAGACGGGCCCCTGGGCGGGCCGGCAGGGCTGGGCCGAGGTCGACAAGGAAACCCTGCGCCACGCGCGCTATCCCAACGTCTTCGCCGTGGGCGACATCGCGGGCGTGCCAAAGGGCAAGACGGCGGCCTCGGTCAAGTGGCAGGTGCCGGTGGCCGAGGATCACCTTGTGGCCGACATCGCGGGCAAGCTGAGTCCGGCGGCCTATAACGGCTATACCTCCTGCCCGATGATCACCCGGGTGGGCCGGGCGATGCTGGTCGAGTTCGACTACCGCAACAACCTCACCCCCTCCTTCCCGGGCGTGATCGCGCCGCTCGAAGAGCTGTGGATCTCGTGGCTGATGAAGGAGGTGGCGCTGAAGGCCACCTACAACGCGATGCTGCGCGGCAAGGCGTAAGGAGACGGACCCATGCAGGAACTCACCCTCGAAACCATGATCGCCGTGTTCCAGGAAATGTTCGGCGCTGCGCTGTTCTGGACCATGGTGGTCGTCGCCTTAATCATTACTCTGGCATTCATCTTTGTTCTGATTCGCGACCGCAGCGTCGAGGGCCGCTATCTGGCCCGGGCCGAACTGTCGGCGCCGATCGGGGCAATCGCCGCGATCCTGTTCGTGCAGTACATGACCAATTCGGGCTTCTCCGATATCGGCGGGCCAATCGACGTCATCGTGCTGCTGTTCACCGGGGTCGCGGGGGCCGGCGGGCTGATCTTCCTGGCCTATGTGGTGCAGGCGTTCACCCGGCAGCCCGAGGATGACGGATATTGACCAAGGAGTCTCGGCCAAGATGAGCGCAACCGCAGATGACCATTCCGGGGCGGGCGGCGAGGACAGCCGCCTGGCCCATTACCCGATCACCTTCTTCGCGACCGTCATGGGGATGCTGGGCTTCACGCTCGCGCTGCATGCCGGCGAGCGCGCCTACGGGCTGACCGTGTCGTTCTCGCATTACGCGCTGCTGGCCTCGGCGGCGCTGCTCGTCGCGGTGGCGGCGGGCTACGCGGCGAAGATGCTCACCCACTTCAAGATGGCCGCCTGGGAATGGCATCACCCGGTCCGGCTCGCCTTCTTTCCCACCATGTCGATCTCGCTGATCCTGATGTCGGTCGCGACGCTGGCGGACTACCCCGCGCTGGCCGAGCCGCTGTGGATCGCCGGCACGGCGCTGCAGGGAGTGCTGTCGCTGCTGGTGATCTCGGACTGGATCGGGCATCGCCATTTCAAGCCCGGCCATCTCAGCGCGGCCTGGTTCATCCCGCCGGTGGGCAACATCCTGGTCCCGATCGCGGGCGCGCAGATGGGCTATACCGACATCTCCTGGCTGTTCTTCTCGGGCGGGCTGTTGTTCTGGGTGGTGCTGCTGACGCTGGTGGTGAACCGGCTGACCTTCCACGACCCGCTGCCCTCGCGGCTGCAGCCCACCCTTGTGATCCTGATCGCGCCGCCCGCGGTGGGCTTCATCGCCTGGATGCGGCTGAACGGGGAACTCGACCACCTGGCGATGTTCCTGATCAACGCGGCCTATGTCTTTGCCCTGATCGTGGCCACGCAACTGCCCAAGATCCTGCGCCTGCCCTTCGCGCTGTCGTTCTGGGCGCTGTCGTTCCCGCTGGCGGCGCTGACCATCGCGACCTTCCTCTATGCAGGCGCGAGCGGGTCGGCCTTCCACAAGACGCTGGGCGGCGGGCTTCTGGCGCTGCTGACCGTGGTCATCGCGGTGCTGATCGGCCGGACCGCGGTCGCCATCGCGCGGCACGAGATCTGCCAGCCCGAATAGCGCCGGGCGCGGGTGCATGCAGGGGGCGGTCCCGCGGGGGCCGCCCTTTCCCGTTTCGGGGTGGCCGCGCGCTGGCGCGCGCGGCGCCTCCGGCGGGAGTATTTCGGCCAAGAAGAAGGCCGCACGCGGGACCGGCGGGCGGCGGAAGTCGCTTGCGGGCCGAGCGCGGCACGGCATAGCATGCCGCCGACCGAACGCGGACCGGGCCGGTCCGCCGAGACCAGGGGGAGAGGACGATGAAGGCGAAAGCAACGGCGCTCGGGGTGGCGGCCGCGCTGGCGATGGCGGGAGCGGCGCAGGCCGAGCCGGTCAAGGTGGGCATGATCACCACGCTGTCGGGGGGCGGCGCGAGCCTTGGCATCGACACGCGCGACGGGTTCATGCTGGCGGTGAAGCGGGCGGGCAATCCCGACCTGGAGGTCGTTATCGAGGACGACCAGAGGAAACCGGACATCGCGGTGCAGCTGGCCGACAAGATGATCCAGTCCGAGAAAGTCGACGTGCTGACCGGCATCGTGTGGTCGAACCTCGCGATGGCCGTGGTGCCCGCCGCGACCGCGCAGGGCAAGGTCTACCTCTCGACCAATGCCGCGCCCTCGCAGCTGGCGGGCAAGGGCTGCAACCCGAACTATTTCTCGGTCAGCTACCAGAACGACAACCTGCACGAGGCCGCGGGCGCCTATGCCGCCACCGCCGGGATCACCAAGGCGTTCATCATGGCGCCCAACTACCCCGCCGGGCAGGATTCGCTGGCGGGCTTCAAGCGGTTCTACGAGGGCGAGGTCGTGGGCGAGGTCTATACCCAGTTGGGCCAGACCGACTACGCGGGCGAAATCGCCCAGATCCGCGCCTCGGGCGCGGACGGCGTGTTCATCTTCCTGCCGGGCGGGATGGGGATTTCCTTCGTCAAGCAATACGCGGATTCGGGCGTCGGGCTGCCGCTGATCGGCCCGGCCTTTTCCTTCGAGCAATCGATCATCCAAGCAATGGGCGATGCCGCCCTGGGCGTTCTGAACGGCGCGAACTGGTCGCCCGATCTGGACAACCCGGCGAACACCGCCTTCGTCGAGGGCTTCGCCGCGGAATACGGGCGGCTGCCCTCGGTCTATGCCTCCTACGGCTATGACACGGCGAACCTGCTGCTCTCGGCCATGGCCAAGGCCGACGTCAAGGATGCCGACGCGTTCCGCGCCGCGCTGAAGGAGGCCGATTTCGACTCGGTCCGCGGCGATTTCGCCTTCAGCGCCTCGCAGCATCCGGTGCAAGACCTTTACGTGCGCGAGGTGGTCAAGGACGGCGACGTGCTGACCAACCGCATCGTCGGCACCGCGATCGAGGATCGCGGCCACGCCTACGAGGACGCGTGCAAGATGTAACCGGCGCGGGCGGGTGCTGCGCGCGCCCGCCCGCCCCCCGAGGGACCGCCTCTTGTCCGTGATGCTCTTGATCGAGCAGGCCCTGAACGGCCTGCAATACGGCGTCATGCTGTTCCTGATGGCCGCCGGTCTGACGCTGGTCTTCGGCGTGATGGGGCTGATCAACCTCGCGCATGGGTCGCTGTTCATGGTGGGCGCGTTCGCCTGTGCCGCGGTCGCCGGTGCGACGGGCAGTTTCTGGCTGGGTCTGGCGGCCAGCCTGGCGGCGGCGGCCGCTGCCGGGGCGCTCGTGGAACTGACCGTGATCCGGCGGCTTTACGCCCGCGACCACCTCGACCAGGTGCTGGCGACCTTTGCGCTGATCCTGGTGTTTTCGGAAGGAACCCGCTGGCTGTTCGGATCGTTCCCGCTTTATCTCGACATCCCCGATGCGCTGGCCGGGCCCGTCACCCTGCCCGGCGGCATCGACTACCCGCTGTATCGGCTGGTTCTGATCGGCATCGGGCTGGCGATTGCGGGGGCGCTGTTCTGGCTGATCGGGCGCACGCGGCTGGGGGTGCGCATCCGCGCGGGCGAGGCCGACCGCGAGATGATCGCCGCCCTCGGCGTCGATATCTCGCGGCTTTACACCATCGTCTTCGCGCTGGGGGCGGCGCTTGCGGGGCTGGCCGGCGCGCTGGTCGGCGCGCTGCAATCGGTGCAGGTGGGCATGGGCGAACCCGTGCTGATCCTCGCCTTCGTGGTGATCGTGATCGGCGGCATCGGGTCGATCAAGGGCGCACTGGTGGGCGCGATCCTGGTGGGGCTGACCGACACGCTGGGCCGGTTCCTGCTGCCGATCCTGTTCGGCACCTTCATGGAAACCTCGGCCGCCACCTCGGTCGGCGCGGCGCTGGCGTCGATGCTGATCTACATCCTGATGGCCGGCGTGCTGGTGGTCCGCCCCGGCGGGCTTTACGGGCGGGCCTGAGATGCGGCGCGAGAGCCTTCTGAACTGGATCATCGCGCTGGCGCTGCTGGCCGTGCCGCTGGCGGCCTACGCGCTGGACGAGCCGTTCATCGTGACGCTGGCCACCAAGGTCGCGATCCTGGCGCTGGCGGGCGTGGGGCTGAACATCGCGCTGGGGCTGGGCGGCATGGTCTCGCTGGGCCATGCCGCGTTCTTCGGGATCGGGGGCTATGCGATGGCGGTGCTGGCCGCGCCGGTGCAGGCCTATGAGCCGCTGCTGACCTGGCCTTTCGAACTGCCGGGGACGAAATCCATGCCGGTGATCTGGCTGGCGGCGACGCTGGCCGGCGGGCTGGCGGCCCTGGCCATCGGCGCCCTGTCCCTGCGGACCAGCGGCGTCTACTTCATCATGATCACGCTCGCCTTCGGGCAGATGCTTTACTATTTCGCCATTTCCTGGCCCGCCTATGGCGGCGAGGACGGCATTTCCATCTATGTCCGGAACGGCTTTCCGGGGCTGAACACGCTGGACCCGATCCAGTTCTTCGCGCTGGCCTATGGCGTGCTGATGGCCGCGCTGCTGGTCTCGCGCGCGCTGTCGCGCTCGCGCTTCGGACTCGCGCTGGCGGGCGCCCGGCAAAGCCCGGCCCGGGCGGCCGCGCTGGGCATCCGGCCCTACTCGGTCAAGCTGACGGCCTTCGTCATTTCCGGCGCGATCACCGGGCTTGCGGGGGCGCTGTTCGCCGATCTCAACCGCTTCGTCAGCCCCGCGATGCTGAGTTGGCAGACCTCGGGCGAGATCATGGTCTTCGTCATCCTGGGCGGCGTGGCACGGCTGTTCGGCCCGGTCGCGGGGGCGGCGCTGTTCATCCTGCTGGAGCATCTTCTGGGCGGGGTCAGCGACTACTGGAAGCTGTTTCTGGGGCTGGCGCTGCTGGGCATCGTGCTCTTCGCGCGCGGCGGGCTGATCGGCACCCTGGCGGGCCGCGAGGTCGCCCATGACTGAGCCGGTCCTGGAGGCGCGCGACCTGCACCGCGCGTTCGGCGCGCTGAAGGCCACGGATGGCGTGTCGCTGACCCTGTGCCCGGCGGAAATCCACGCGCTGATCGGGCCGAACGGCGCGGGGAAATCGACCCTGATCGGGCTGATCGCGGGCGCGCTTGCCCCCGATGCCGGTCAGGTCCTGCTGTCGGGCCGCGACGTGACGAGGGCGGATGTCGTGACCCGCGCCCGCGCCGGGCTTGCCCGCAGCTTCCAGGTCTCGGCGGTGGCGGCCGAGCTGACCGTGTTGCAGAACGTGGTGCTCGCCGTGCAGGGCGCGCGCGGGCAGAGCTTTCGCTTTTTCCGGTACGCGCTTCGGGCCGCCGGCCTGCGCGAGGCGGCCGAGGCGCATCTTGCGCGGGTCGGGTTGTCGCACCGGCTGGCCCTGCCCGCGGGCGACCTGGCCCATGGCGAGCGGCGGCGGCTGGAACTGGCGATGGCGCTGGCGCTTAGCCCCCGCGCCTTCGTCCTGGACGAGCCGATGGCGGGGATGGGCCCCGACGGCGCGCGCGAGATGACCCGGCTGCTGGACGACTTGCGCCACGAGGCGCCGATCCTGCTGGTGGAACATGACATGGACGCAGTCTTCGCGCTGGCCGACCGGGTCAGCGTGCTGGTCTCGGGCCGGGTGATCGCGTCGGGCACGGTAGCCGAGATCCGCGCCGACGCGGAGGTGCAGCGCGCCTATCTGGGCGAGGAGATGCTGGAATGACCGCGCTCTTGGAAATGCGCGGCGTCACCGCCTTCTACGGCCATTCCCAGGCGCTGTTCGGCGTCGATCTCGACCTGGCCGAGGGCGAGGTCGTCGCGCTGATGGGCCGCAACGGAATGGGCAAGACGAGCACGATCCGCACGCTGACCCGGCTGCTGCCGCATCGCGCGGGCACGATCCGCTTTGCCGGGCGGACGCTCGACGGGATGCCCGCCCACCGCGCCGCGCGGCTCGGCCTGGGGCTGGTGCCCGAGGGCCGGCGCGCCTTTCGCGGGCTCAGCGTCAAGGAAAACCTCGTCGCCGCCGCCCGGCCGGGGCCCTGGGACCTCGCCGGCGTCCACGCGCTGTTCCCGCGGCTGGGCGAACGCGCCGGGCAGGAGGCCAGCTCGCTTTCGGGGGGCGAGCAGCAGATGCTGGTGATCGGGCGCGCGCTGATGACCAACCCGCGTCTGCTGATCCTCGACGAGGCGACCGAGGGGCTCGCGCCGCTGATCCGGGCCGAGATCTGGGCGGCGATCCGGCGGCTCAAGTCCGAAACGGGTCTGTCGCTGCTTGTCGTGGACAAGTCCCTGAAGGAACTGGCGCGCGTCGCCGACCGCGCGGTGATCCTGGAGAAGGGGCGCACCGCCTGGACCGGGCCGATGGCGGAAATGACCCAGGCCCTGGCCGACCGCTATCTCGGCGTCTGACGGCGCGCCCGGCCGCGATCAGTAATCGCGCTCGTAGAAAATGCCGATCCCGGTATCGCCCGCGTCGTCGACGCTGCCCTTGATCGTCACGTTGCGGATGACGTCGAGGTTCAGGTTGATCTGGCTCTTGCCTTCCTCGTCCACCGTGACTTCGGAATATACGTTCTCGGTCAGATATTTGCCGACCGTGACCTCGGTCTGGCCGTCTTCGGTGGTGCGCACGTCGATCTCGTCGAGCCCGGTATTCGCGCGCACCCGCCCCAGAAGGCCGCCGCCCCCGCCCCCGGCGAGCGAGGCCACGCTGGAGGCGAGTTGAACCGCCTGAACCGGCGACAGCTCCTCGATGCCGCGGCCGAAGAGGATACGCGCCAGCACCTCGTCCTCGGGCAGTTCGGGCTGCGAGAGAAAGCGGACCTCGGGCGCGCTCGCCCGGCCCTCGATCACGATCTGCGCGGTGATGTCGTCGGCTTCGGTCTCGGCGACGAAGCGCAGGTAGGGGTCGAGCGCGCCTTGCAGCGACACCCGGCCCTCGGCCAGGGTGAAACGCCGGGCGAGAATATCGAGATGGCCGCGGATCAGGTCGAACCGGCCCTCGGCGATCACGTCGGCCGTGGTCCCCCGAAGCCGCAGCACGCCGCCCAGTTCCGCATCGAGCCCGCGGCCCCGCACGAAGACCTGGCCCGGGGCCGAGATCGTCAGGTCGAGCGGATAGGGCGTGCCGCCGCCGCCCTCCGCGTCTCCGGCCCTTGCCAGCAGGCCCGCCCGCGCCCGCGTCGCCCGCTGCGCGGCGGTCTCGCCCCGGTGGGCGATCTCGGGGATCGGCCCGCCCGCCCCGACGCCGGTCGAGGGCACGCTGACCTCGGTCCGGCCCAGGTCGATCCGGCCGCCGATCCGGGCGCCGCCGGTCAGCGGGCCGGACACGGTGATCCGGCCGTCGAGCCGGGTCTCGTAGAGGTTGGGGTCGCGCAGGCGCGCGCGGGTCAGCGCGATCGACAGGTCCGCCGGGAACGGCGCGGCCAGCGTGACCGGGCCCGACACGGTCAGGCGTCCGCCGTCAATCGCGGCGCCGAGATCGATCCGCGCCCGGCCGCTCGACAGATCCACCCGGCCGCCGACATCGGTCAGCGCGAGGTTGAGCGTGGGCACCGAAACGCGCCCGCCCGAGGTCGTCAGCCGGCCCGACAGCGAGGTCAGCGCGAGCGGGCCGCGCAAGGCGAGATCGTAGCGCAACTGGCCCTGCAGACTGCGCGGCGCGATGATCCCGTTGACCAGCGCCAGCGGCGCCGCGCCCGCGACCTGCAGGTCGGCGCGGGCGAGATCGCGCGCCACGCTGCCCCGGACCTGCGCGGTGGTGCCGCCCGGCCCGGTCGCGTCGAGATCGAGCCGCACATCGCCATTGGTGGGCTGCGCGCGGCCCGACACCGAGAGCGGCCCCGGGAAGCCGGGCGCGACCAGTGCCAGGTCGCTCAGCCGCCCCGAGATGTCCAGCGCGCCCCCGCCCGCGTCGCGGGCGGTGAAGGTCAGCACGTCGGTCGACAGGTCCAGCCCGCCGACGGTCAGCGCCCCCGCGGCGCGCGACAGGCTGGCCGCCACCCGCGCCTCGCCGGCAAGCAGCCGGTCGACCTCGGCGATGCCCACGGCCAGCCCCTGCCCGCGCACGTTCAGCGCGGCCTCGAAATCGCCAGACACCGCGCCCGCGCCCGAAAGCGTCGCGTCGAGCGCGCCGCGCAGCGGCCGCCCCGCAAGCCCCGAAAACGGCGCCAGCGCCTCGGCCGTCAGGCGCACCTCGCCCTCGGCGGGCAGCGCCGGGTCGTCGGGGGTCAGCGCGCCGGTGGCGGTCAGCCGCGCGCCCGCCCCCGTCGCTTCCAGCCGGTCGATCCGCACCCGGCCGCCATCTTCCCAGGCCAGCCGGGTGTCCAGCCGGGCCGGCCCCGACAACCGCGGATCGACCCGGCCAAGATCCGTCACCGCGCCGGTCAGCGTGAAGCCCGCCCCGGCCGTCGAAAGCGCCCCCTCGCCGTCGAGGCGCAGCGCCGCGGTGCGCAGTTCCAGGGCGCGCAGCGTCGTGCCGCCGGGTCCGCGTTCGGCATCCACCGCCAGCCGTCCGTCGCCGGCCAGCAGCGGGTCGAGCTGCGGCGTGCCGGTGGCGAGGTCCCGCGTGTGGGCCGACAGCACCAGGTCGAAGATGCCGTCGAGCAGACCGTAGCGGCCCTCGATCCGGGCCGTGGCGGCCCCGCCGAGGTCGCGGCCGGCAAGCGGCGCCAGGCGGGCCAGGTCGTCCAGCGCCACCTCGGCGCTGCCGTCGAGCGGCAGACCCGCCGCGACATCGCCCAGCGTGCCGCGGGCCAGCGCCGTCGCGCCCCCGGCGTCCAGGCTCAGCGACTCCAGCCGCAGCGGCGCGTCGGCCCGGTAGTCGAGTTGCGCGCGGCCCGACAGCGCCTCGCCCAGGGCCTCCGCCAAGGCGGGGTCCTCATGCGACAGGCCGCGCGCGGCGAGGCTGAGGTTGGCGGTCAGGGCCGCGGGCGCGGCGGTGCGGATGGTGCCCGCGCCGGCCAGTTCCGCGCCGCCGAGGCGCAGCCCCGCGCGGTTGAGCCCGTCGAGCCGGAGTTCCGCCTGCCAGCGTTCGCTTTCGGATTCGTCGAACCGGGCGGTGAGGCGCGCGCCATCGACCCGTGTTTCGGGCCCCGACAGGGGCAGCGCCACCGGCCCGGCCAGCGTGCCGTCCAGCGCCAGCCGCTCGGGCAGGCCCGTGGGGGCCAGCGCCAGCGTGCCCGTCAACGAAAGCGCCCCGGTCGTGAGGTCCAGCCTGTCGATCTCGGTCCCGCCATCGGGCCGCCGCAGCCCGGCCAGCCGCACCTCCGAGGCCGCGCCGAAGAAGGGCCGCAACCGGTCGGCCACCAGCGGCCCGACATCGCCCGAGAGGTCGAGCGCGAACCGCTGGATGCCGGGGCTGTCCTCGGGCTCGGCCAGGGTGACGCGCCCGGTGACCCGCTCCACCCCGTCGGTGGCAAGCGCGAGGTCGGCGGCGAAATCCGACAGCGGTCCCGCGCCCGCCGCCGTCAGCTCGACCGGCGGCGCGCCGGGCAGCCCTAGGGTGCTGCCGATCAGGCCGTTCGACGCCTCGGCGAGATCGAGGTCCAGGGCAAGCTGGCGCGTATCGTTGGCGTAGGAGGCATCCACCGTATAGCGCGCCTCGGCATCGACCCGTGTCGCGGTGATCTGGGCCGAGCCCGCGCCCCCGGCGAGCCGCAGGGCCGCCTCGAGGCCCATCTCGGCCTCCTGCCCCAGCACCGGCGCGCCGAGTTCCAGCCGCTCGGTGGCGAGCCGGCCGATCTGGATCGAGACCGGCAGTTCGGGCAACTGAAACGGCTGCGCCTCGCTGTCCCTGACGCTGGGGCCGCCGCCGCCCTCGGGCAGGCGGGCGAGAATGATCTCGTCGGCGGTCAGCGCCTCGACCTGCACCCGACCGCGCAGGAGCGAGGCGCGCGACCAGTCCAGCTCGGCGCCGCGCAGCGTCAGCCATACCCCCTCCTCGTCGGCGATGGTGAGTTCCTGCAGCGTCGCCTGCGAGGACAGCGCCCCCCGGAAGCCGGTGATGTTCACATCGCGCCCGGCCTGCGACAGGCGATTCTCGAGAAACCGTTCCAGGCGCCCGCCGCCGTCGTCGTCCTGATCCTGCGCGGCGAGCGGCAGCGCGGACAGGGCCAGCAGGCAGAAAGCGAGACGATAGCGCATCAGAAAGCCTGCCCGATCCCGATATATATCTCGACCCCGTCGCCGGTGTCGCCGCTGGTGGGCGCGGCGATGTCGACGCGGATCGGCCCGATGCCGGTGGCGTAGCGCAGGCCGAGGCCCGCGCCGGAATGCCACTCTCCATCCCCGCCGACCCAGGACTCCGGCCCGATAAAGCCCGCGTCGGCGAAGGCCACCAGACTGAACGGGCCGCGCACCTCCACCCGCGCCTCGGCCGACAGGCCCAGGAAGGACCGCCCGCCGATCCGGTCGCCGCCGCCCAGCTCGACGGCGAGCGATTCGTAGGGCTGGCCGCGCACGGTGCCGCCACCGCCGGAGAAGAACAGCATCGCCGGCGGCACGCCCTTGGCATTCGCGCCCATGATCGAGCCGAACTGAACCCGTCCGGCCAGCACCACGCGCTCGCTCACCGCGCGGTAGGCCCGGGCGTCGGCGGTGAGCCGTGCGCCGCTGTCGGCGTCGCCCGACAGCCCGAACATCGGCGTGAGGGTCGTCGCCAGATAGGTGCCCGCGCGCGGATCGAGCGGATCGTCGCGCCCGTCCCAGGTCAGCGAGGCGGGCAACATCGCGTGCGTCATGCTGCGCTCGCCCAGGTCGTCGCTGACATCGGAGTACCGGAACACCAGCGCGGCCTCGCCCGACAGGCGGTCGGAGAAGACATGGGTCAGGCCGACGCCGAAGCGCCCCGTCTCCTCGACGGAATCGGGTTCGTCCAGCCGCTCGATCGCGGCCAGCGCGTAGATGCCGGTATCGGGGTCGAGCACGGCGGGCCGGTCGAAGCGGGCGGAGAGGGTATAATCCTCGCCGCCGCTGTCGGTGCCGCCGATTCCCGAGATGCCGGCATCGAATCGCAGCCGCTCGGCGCCGCGCAAAAGATTGCGGTGCAGCCAGAAGCCGGACAGCGCGAGTCCCTCCAGCGAGGAGAACTCGGCGCCGAAGCCCAGCCGCCGCTTCTTTTCGTCGGACACCGAAAGGGCGATGTCCATCGTGTTGCCGGGGCGCAGCGTGTCGGTCTCGGCCAGCCTCACCGACCGGAAGACCCCGGTGCGGCGCAGGCGTTCGGCGCTCTGCTCAACGGCCTCGGGGTCGAAGGGTTCGCCGCTGGGCAGCCCCGCGATCTTGCGCAGCCGTTCGGGCCGCACGCGCGACTCGCCCTCGATCACCAGGTTGCCGAAGCGGACATAGGGCCCCGGCGCAAGGGCGATCCGCGCGGCCAGCGTGGCCGAGCGGTGGTCGGCCGTCAGGTCCTGCCCGGCCACGCGGGCCTTGGCATGCCCGGCATCGCGCCAGCCCGACACGCCGGCCGTTGCCGCGCCGCGTATGGCGGAAAGACGGGCGCGGTTGCCGGGGGCGAAATCCTCGGGCAGCTCGGTGCCCGGCGCCAGCGGGCCGATGCGCGCCTCGGAAAAGGAAAAGCGCGGGCCGGTCTCGACGCGGATATCGACCCGGCCCACCCGGTCGGGCACCGAGAGCGGCGCGATGCCGGCCGCCTCGCGCCCGTCGAGCCGGATCGTCACCACCGGCGCGTAGTAGCCGCGGGCGTAGAGCGCGCCGACCAGCCGACCGTAATCGGCCCGCGCCGCGGCGAGGATATCCTGGGCGGTGGCGCCGTCGTCGCGCGCGGTCTGAAGGCTGAGCGCGGCGGTTTCGAGCGCCGAGACGACCGGCCCCGGCGCGCCGGGCGCGCGCAGGACGGCCTCAGCCGCCGCGGCGGGCGAGGCGGCGAGAAGCAGCGCGGCCAGGGCCACGGCATGTCCGGTGAAGCGCGAGTCGGCCAAGGAATCCCCCCTTTCCCGGCATATTGGGGCAAGGGGCTGCGGGGATAAACCCTTCTCGGGGCTGGGAGCCGATTCAGGTCGGCCGGCGCTCGGCCCCGAAGACCTTGTGGGCGACCAGCGGATAGACCACGACCAGCGTGACGGCGAGCAGGATGAACTCGGCCCCGTAGACGAAGAAATAGGGGGTGGCCGCACCGAACAGCCCCGACAGCGGCGAGATGAGGATCAGGTCGCGCACCACGCCGCCCACCGCGATCGCCGCGCCCGCGGCGGTCGCCTGCACCGCGCCCCAGGCGCCGAGGGCGAGCCCCACCTGCTCTTTCGGGGCGGCGCGCATCGTGGCCGTGAGGGTTCCGTGGCTGAAGAGCCCCGCGCCGAAACCCGCCAGAAGCGTGCCGAAGATGAAGATGCCGGGGCTTTGCAGGGTGGCCGCGAAGGTGATCAGCGCGAAGGCCGGCAGCCCCACCAGCGCCCCCGCGCCCGCCATCACCATCGGGTCGGCGCCGCGGCTGAGCACCCGCGACGCGAGCGCGAAGCCCACCAGGCCGCCGGCGGCCAGCGTCGCCGTCAGGCGCGTGGTCGAGGCCACGCTCATGCCCAGCACCTGGCCGCCATAGGGCTCCAGCAGCACCTCGGCCAGGCCGAAGCCCATGGTGCCCAGCCCGATCACCCAGAGCAGCCGGCGCGGGTTCGCCCCGCGCATGAACAGCGCCCAGGCCTCGGCAAAGCTGGGGTCGGGTTCGGGATTGGCGCGCTGGCGATAGGCGCGTTCGCGGTCGCGCGCCTCCATCTTCCAGATCGCGATCACGTTGAAGACCATCGTCATGACCGCCGCGCCCTGGATCACCTGGATCAGGCGCGGGTGGCTGAAATCTTCCAGAAGCCGGCCGAAGAACAGCGCGCTCGCGATCATGCCGACGAGCATCATCACATACATCAGCCCGACCACGTTGGGCTGGTCTTCCCGCGGGGCGAGGTCGGTGGCGAGCGCGAGACCCACCGTCTGCACGGTATGCACGCCGGCCCCCACCAGAAGGAAGGCGAGCGCCGCGCTGGACAGGCCCAGCCACAACGGCGCGTCGGCGGCGAATTGCTGTTGCGAAAGCACGATCAGCGCCAGCGGCATGATCGCGAAGCCGCCCCACTGCAGCAGCGTGCCCTTCCAGATGTAGGGCACCCGCCGCCAGCCGAGCGCGGATTTGTGGGTGTCGGAGCGATAGCCGATCAGGGCGCGGAACGGCGCGAAGAGCAGCGGCAGGGCGATCATCACGCCGACGATCGTGGCCGGCACCTCCAGCTCGACGATCATCACGCGGTTCAGGGTGCCGACCAGCAGCACCATCGCCATGCCGACGGAAATCTGGAAGAAGCCGAGGCGCAGCAGGCGGGACAACGGCAGGTCGTCGCTCGCGGCCTCGGCAAAGGGCATCATGCGCACACTGGTCGCGGCGATGCTCTCGATCGCGAACTTGCTGAGGCGTTTCATGCGGCTCTCCGCACGGCCGGACGCTCTGCCACCGTGTCTCGAAATGCCCGCAGGGGCGCGTTTCCTCGGGGTCCGGGCCCATGGGCCCATGGCGCGAAGGCCGAGGTCATCCCCCGGCCCCCGCGATCATCTTTACGCGGGCCGACGGCCTTACGCGTAGGTCTTGTCCTCGATCACCAGGGCGGCCTCTTCGGCGCCGCCGTTGTGGTAATCGCTGATCCAGTCGGTGGTGACCACCAGGCCAGCGTGCACCAGGAACGAGCTGATCGCCACGGCGCTGAGGAAGATCGGGATACCGACGGTCGGCTTAACGACGAGCCAGAGTTTCGCGTTGTTCATACCTTGGTACCTCCTTTAGCCCAGCCACGGCGTGCCAGCGGCCGCCAGGAAGTGCGCGACGAGCGCGATGGCGCCGAACACACGGGTGCCGTCGATGACTTGCTTGTGCACCTCTTCGGCTTCGGCGAGCGTCAGGCCGGTCGGCCAGACTTTGTCAGGATCGTCAGACATATTGTCGTCTCCCCAATATGGTTTCGACTGCGTTGCGTGCAGAACCTGCACCTTGTCGACAACGCCGAACCGTTTGGCTGCTTCCCGTTTCCGGGTTCGCGACGCCGCCGGTTCGGCCCCGTCACTTAGAAACGATGTCACAAGAGTTGGACGTTGGCAATGTCAACGCAGCCTTACACCCCCCCGAAATCGTGCGGCATATTGGACAGCGCTGACAGCCTGTCGCAGGCGTCGCACCCCCCGCGCCCTGCGACCGTGCGGACCATTGAAATTCGCCTGGCGGGATGGGGTAATGGTGTGCGCCGAACCGAAATTCCGCCATTCGCCTGAGGCCTCGGCCGCGCTTTGCGCCTCAGGACGATGCGGACAGCAGAACCTGGAGGAACGATGAAATACATTTGGGACGACTGGCTGCCGAAGCTTGCCAGCAAGGACCGCATCACCGACGTCAACATCGACCGCGAGGCCAGCACCACCCCGTTTTCGGACATGCTGGGCTTCGCCACGCTGACCAGCCGCACGTCCTACTCGGTGCAGTCGCACAACGCGGGCGATATCGAACTCTCGACCGCCAACCCGACGCCGCTGTCGAGCAAGATGGGCTGGGACCTGCTCAAGGATACCGGCTCGAACACCGAACTGATGACCGACAGCCCCTACCCGCTGTCCGCGCGGATGGGCTGGAAGCTTCTGTCCGACCGCAAGCATTTCGGCGTCGCCGAGAACGCCCAGTAAACCGCCCCCCCCGCTCGGGGCCTTGCCGCCCGCGCTCCCGCAAGGGGCGCGGGCGGTTCCGTTTCGCGCGCCGCCGTTCCCGCCCCGCGTTGAGAAGGGGTGAACGCTGCGGCGCCAGCGCGCGGGCTCGGCCGGCATAATGGCTGCAATTGGTGCGAAAAACTGTGTTTCGGGACCGAAACCGCCCGACTCGCGCCACACTCGACAGGCCCAATTTCAAAGCGGGCCGGCCTGCAAGGGCCGCGCCGGAAACCGCATTTGAAAGGACATTGTCATGGCCGGTTCAAGCCAGACCCCGCCGCGCCCGGAGCCGCGGAAGGACGAAACGCCCGATACCGGGGCCAGGACGCCGCCCCCGCCGACCCGGAAGGTGGTCTTCAGCGACTGGGCCAGCATCTGAGGACCGCACGAAAAAGGGCCGGCCCCGTGGACCGACCCCGAGATGTGCGGGGCGCACCGCGGCTGCGCGCCCCCGATCCGGCGACTCGGCCGGGGCGGCGGGCCGTCAGCCGACCAGTTCGAGCCCCGAGAAGAAATAGGCGATCTCGTCCTTGGCGGTGTCCTCGCCGTCCGAGCCGTGGACGGAGTTCTCGCCGATCGACAGCGCGAATTCCTTGCGGATGGTGCCCTCGTCGGCCTCGGCGGGGTTGGTCGCGCCCATCACCTCGCGATTCTTCGCGATCGCGTCCTCGCCTTCCAGCACCTGCACCACGATCGGACCCGAGGCCATGAACTCGCACAGCTCGTCATAGAACGGGCGCTCCTTGTGGACGGCGTAGAACACGCCGGCCTGGTCCTTGGTCAGATGGATGCGCTTCTGCGCGATGATGCGCAGGCCCGCGGCTTCGAGCTTGGCGTTGATCGCGCCGGTCAGGTTGCGCTTGGTCGCGTCGGGCTTGATGATCGAAAAGGTGCGCTGGATGGCCATTCGGGTTGTCCTCGTCTGCTGCGGCGCCGCCCCCGGCGGGCGGCGCAGGAAAAATCGCGGTCCTGCTAGCATGGGGGTCCCCCCTTGAAAAGCCGCGATTGACGGGGCGGACCGGCGCTGGCACATGCCCGGCATGCTGCGGATTTCCGACATCTCCTTCGCCATCGAGGGCCGCCCGCTGTTCGAGCGCGCCTCGGCGGTGATTCCGGGCGGCCACAAGGTGGGGCTTGTCGGGCGGAACGGCGCGGGCAAGACGACGCTGTTTCGCCTCATCCGGGGCGAGTTGGCGCTGGAATCGGGCGAGATCGCCCTTCCCCCGCGGGCCCGAATCGGCGGCGTCGCGCAAGAGGCGCCGGGCACCGGGGTCTCGCTGCTCGACACGGTGCTGGCCGCCGATACCGAGCGGGCGGGGCTGATGACCGAGGCCGAAACCGCGACCGACCCGCACCGCATCGCCGAGATCCAGACCCGGCTTGCCGATATCGACGCCTGGTCGGCCGAGGCCCGGGCCGCCGCGATCCTCAAGGGCCTCGGGTTCACCGAGGCGGAACAGGCGATGCCCTGCTCGGCGTTCTCGGGCGGCTGGCGGATGCGGGTCGCGCTGGCCGGCGTCTTGTTCGCCCGGCCCGACCTGCTGCTCCTGGACGAGCCCACCAACTATCTCGATCTCGAAGGCACGCTGTGGCTGGAATCCTACCTGGCGCGCTATCCCTATACCGTCATCCTGATCTCGCACGACCGGGGCCTGTTGAACCGGGCGGTCGGCCACATCCTGCACCTGGAGAACCGCAAGCTGACGCTTTACGCCGGCGGCTACGACGCCTTCGCGCGCGCCCGGGCCGACCAACGCGCCGTGCAGGCGGCCGAGGCGAAGAAGCAGGAGGCGCGCCGCGCGCATCTGCAAAGCTTCGTCGACCGGTTCCGCTACAAGGCGTCGAAGGCGAAACAGGCGCAGGCGCGGGTCAAGATGCTGGAGAAGATGGAGCCGATCACCGCGCCCGAGGACGCGGCGCGCACCGTCTTCAGCTTTCCCCAGCCCGACGAGCTGTCGCCGCCCATCGTGGCGATGGAGGGCGCGGCGGTGGGCTATGACGGCGCGCCGGTGCTGGCGCGACTCAGCCTGCGCATCGACCAGGACGACCGGATCGCGCTTCTGGGCCGGAACGGCGAGGGCAAATCCACCTTTTCCAAGCTGCTGGCCGGCAAGCTCGACAAGCTGTCGGGGCGGATGACCACCGCCGCCAAGCTGCGGGTGGGGTATTTCGCCCAGCACCAGGTGGACGAGTTGCACCTCGACGAAACCCCGCTCGACCATATCCGGCGCGAACGCCCCGAAGAGGCCCCGGCGAAGCTGCGCGCGCGGCTGGCCGGGTTCGGGCTGGGCGCCGACCAGGCCGAAACGCCGGTCGGGCGGCTTTCGGGCGGGCAGAAGGCGCGGCTGTCGCTGTTGCTCGCCACGCTCGACGCGCCGCATCTCTTGATTCTCGACGAGCCCACCAACCACCTCGATATCGAGAGCCGCGAGGCGCTGAGCGAGGCGCTGAACGCCTATTCGGGCGCGGTGATCCTGGTCAGCCACGACATGCACCTGCTGAGCCTCGTCGCCGACCGGCTGTGGCTGGTGAAGGACGGCCGCGTCACGCCCTATGACGACGATCTCGACGCCTATCGCCGGATGCTGCTGTCGCAAGAGACGCCCGCGCCCGCGAAACCGGCCACGCCCGCCGCGAAAAAGCCCGCGCGCGAGGCGGTCATGGCGGCGCGGGCGGAGGCGCGGAAATGCGAATCCCGGGTCGAGAAGCTCACCGAGATGCGCGAGAAGCTGCAGGCCAAGCTGGCCGACCCCGACATCTACGACGCGCGGCGCGAGGACGAACGGCTGCTGTGGCAGCGCAAGTTCGCCGAGGTCGAAGAAGCGCTGGAACGCGCCGAGGCGCTGTGGATGACGGCGCTGGAATCGCTGGAACGGGCCGAGGGCTGAGCGATGGAGCCCACCTTCTACATCTCCGCCTTCGTCACCCTCTTCGTGGTGATCGACCCGATCGGCCTGGCGCCGCTTTTCGTGGCGCTGACCCAGGGCATGGGGCGCGCCGAGCGGCGGGCGATCGCGCTGCGCGCCGCGCTGATCGCGGTGGGGCTGCTGACGCTGTTCGGGGTGCTGGGCGAGTCGGTTCTGGCCTTCGTCGGCATCTCGATGCCCGCCTTCCGCATCGCGGGCGGAATCCTGCTGTTCCTCACCGCGCTCGAGATGCTGTTCGAGCGCCGCACCAAGCGGCGCGAGGACCAGGCGCATGACGACCGGCCCGACCCCTCGGTGTTCCCGCTGGCCACGCCGCTGATTGCCGGGCCCGGCGCCATGGCGACGATGATTCTCCTGAACGGGGCGGCCGACCGCGCCCCGCTGGCGATGCTGCTGGTGCATCTCGTGATGTTCGCGGTGGTCGCGCTGGTGCTGCTGTTGTTCCTGCTCGCGCCGCTTCTGGAACGCGCGCTGGGGCGGACCGGGATCAACGTGGTCACGCGGCTTCTGGGGATGCTGTTGGCCGCACTGTCGGTGCAGTTCGTGCTCGACGGGCTGCGCGATTTCGGCCTGGCCCCGGCCTGACGCCCTTCGCGTTGGCCAGGGCGTCCCCTATATTGGACGCACGCCCAGTCCGAAAGGATCCGCATGCACGGCGACGACATCGCGCAACTCATGTATCTCGGCCTGCTCGGCGCGGCCATTGCGGGCTATTTCCTGGTGTCGAACCGCGACCGGCTGGGACAGGTCGCGCAGCAGGCGGCGATCTGGGGGCTGATCTTCATCGGCGCGATCGCCGGCGTGGGGCTGTGGTCGGACATCCGCCGGGACGTGATCCCGCGCCAGACGGTGTTTTCCGAGGAGGCGCGGGTCGAGGTGCCGCGCGCGCCGGACGGGCACTATTACCTGACGCTGCAGATCAACGACACGCCGGTGCGCTTCGTCGTCGATACCGGCGCCACGGACGTGGTGCTGACGCGGCAGGATGCCACGCGCGTGGGGCTCGACCCCGGAGAACTGGCCTTCTTCGGCGAGGCGCGGACCGCCAACGGCGTGGTGCAGACCGCGCCGGTCCGGCTTGACGAGGTGCGGCTGGGCCCGATCGAGGACAACGGCATGCGCGCCTTCGTGAACAGCGGCGAGATGGACGATTCGCTGCTGGGCATGGCCTATCTCAACCGGTTCGAACGGATCGAGTTCGCCCGCGACCGGATGATCTTGAGCCGCTAGCCGCCCATCAGCGCGCGCAGCCGCCGCGAGAAGGCGGCGGGGTCGCTCTGCTCATAGGCCGCGGGGATCAGCGGCGTGATATGGGCGGCCCGCTCGGCCGCGGCAAAGCCCTCGGGCGCGGCGATATAGCCTTCGCGGGCGAGGAAACTGTCGGCATAGCCCGGCAGCACCCAGGAAATGTCCCACGGCAGGCCACGCGGGCCGCCGCCGGCGTTCACGGCACGCGCGAGCACGTTGGTGCAGTTGGCCAAGAGCGTGTTGTACCAGCGCGGCTTGTCCTCGACGCGCGCGGTATCGGCCAGGACCCGGCGCAGCACCGCGCGCGCGTCTTCGGGCGGCAGGTCAAGCGGATAGAGATAGAGTTGGTCCTCGGTATACCAGGTGGAGTTCGCGTAGGCGTCGCGCTCGGTCGACCAGACCCAGAGATATTCGTAGGCGGGCCAGAGCGCACCGCGGAGCGCCGAATAGGACTCGCCCGTTTCGCGGCGCGCCTCGACCGAGGCGACATAGGCCGCGCCGCCGGCGAATTCGAAGGCGAGCATGGTGTGGGCGATGGCGGGATTGTCGGAAAACGGCTCCATCAGGAACCACACCCGGACGAGGTCGTCCTCGTCGAGCCGGGCGGTGATCCAGTCGCGCGCGGCGGGGGTGCCGTCGGGGGCATAGGACCAGTTGCGCACATTGCCCAGCCGGACGCCGTGCGGGGTGTGCGCGACCGTGGCCACCCTTTCGTAGACCGGCGGCCAGGCGCGGTCGTGAGACGGCGCCGCCAGGCCCCAAGCGGCCGTCAGCACGGCGCCGGCGCCGAGCAGCAGCGTAAAGAGCGCGATCAGCGCGCGGCGCATCCGCTCCCCCGCGCCTCAGCCACCGCTTCCGGCCTTCTTCTCCCAGCGGCCCGACTCCTCGGACCAGTATTGCGCGGCCAGCCCGGCGCCGGTGAGTGCGCGCCATTGCGCGCGTGCGGCCTCGACCGCGGTTGGGTCGTTGCCGTCGAAGAGGATGCAGGTGCGTTCCATCGCGCGGGCCTCGTCCGGCGCGACCGGCGCGCCGTCCACCGCCATTAGGCAGGCGGGGTCGTTCGGGGCGTCGCCCGCGTCGGTCAGCAGCACCGGCTGGTCGGCGTCGAACGGGCCACCCGCGCGGCCGTGCGGCAGGAAGCCCTCGCCCAGCCACAGCCGGTCGTCCAGCCAGTCGAGCCGGCGGGGATCGGTGCCACGCACCGCCACGCGCCAGCCCTGCGCCAGCGCCTTGTCCAGCAGCGCCGGCAGCGTCGCCTCGAGCGGGCGGCGGGTGAGGTGGTAGAACAGCACGGCTCCCATCGGGCGGCTCCGTCAGCGGATCGGCGCGGGCAGTTGACCCCGGGGCGCACCGCCGCGCAAGGGCTCGGCGGCCGGTTTCGCCGCGGCTGACGCCCCGGCGACCCGCCGGGGGGGCCCTGCCCCCCGGACCCCCCGGAGTATTGGCCCCAAGAAGAAACCCGCGGCCTGTCAGCCCTCGAACCGGTCGGCCACCAGCCGGTCCAGCGCCAGCACGCCCCAGCCGGTCGCGCCCTTGGGCGCGAGCGGGGTCTCTTCGGGCGGACGGGCGACGCCGGCGATGTCGAGATGGATCCAGGGGCAGCCCTCCTTCACGAAGCGCTGCAGGAACTGCGCCGCGGTGATCGATCCGCCGGGGCGGCCGCCCACGTTCTTCATGTCGGCAATGGGCGATTTCAGCTGCCGGTCATAGGCCTCGCCCAGCGGCATGCGCCAGGCGCCCTCGCCCTCGGCCGCCGCGGCCTTCATGAAATCGGCGCAGAACCGGTCGTCGTTCGAGAAGACGCCCGCGTTCTGGTGGCCGAGCCCGATGATGATCGCGCCGGTCAGGGTGGCGAGGTCGACCATTGCGGCGGGTTCGTACTTTTCCTGCGCGTACCAGAGCACGTCGGCCAGCACCAGCCGGCCCTCGGCGTCGGTGTTGATGACCTCGACGGTGTCGCCCTTCATCGTCTTGACGATGTCGCCGGGACGCTGGGCGCGGCCGTCGGGCATGTTCTCGACCAGGCCCACGAGACCGACGACATTCGCCTTCGCCTTCCTGAGCGCGAGCGTGCGCATCACGCCGGCGACGACGCCCGCGCCGCCCATGTCCATGGTCATGTCTTCCATGCCTTGCGCGGGCTTGATCGAGATGCCGCCGGTGTCGAACACCACGCCCTTGCCGACCAGCGCCAGCGGCGCGTCGTCCTTCTTGCCCCCCATCCAGCGCATCACCACGACCTTGGACGGGCTCTCGGAGCCGCGGCCCACGGCCAGGAGCGTGCGCATCCCGAGCTTCTCCAGCTCGTCCTCCTCGAGGATCTCGACATCGAGGCCAAGCTCCTGCATCGCCGCGAGGCGGGCGGCGAAATCGTCGGTGGTCAGCACGTTGGCGGGCTCGTTCACCAGGTCACGGGTGAAGAACACGCCCTCGGCGCGGGCAGCCATCGGCCCGGCCTCGGCGGCGACCTGCTCGGGTTTGGAGACCATCACCCGGACCTGGCCGGGCAGGGTCGGTTCGCCGCCCTTGTAGGCGCGGAACTCGTAGGCGCGCAGCGCGAGGCCGAAGGCGATGTCGGCGGCGCGCGGATTCGCGCCCGCCAGCGCCAGGATGTCGGCGCCCCCCTGTGCCCGGGCCAGCGCCGCGCCGGCCTTGCGCGCCTCTTCCATCGTCGGGCGACGGTCGAGGCGGACAACGTCGACCGACGCGGCCGCCACGTTCGCGGGCCAGGACAGCGGCGTCATGTCGCCCGGCTTCAGCTTGGCGAAGGCGTCGCTCTCGACGAAGCGCGCAAGCGCGCCCTTGAGCAGCCGGTTGACGCGCCGCGCCCCGGGATCGAGCTTGCCGTCGGCCCCCACGAAGACCGCCACCCGCCCCGTGGCGGAGGCGATCGCGTCGAGGTCGGTTTCGGCAAAGGTGATCGCGACGGGCGTCGTCATGTCTGTCTCCCGGAATTTCGTTGGTCTGGCCCCTACCTAGTCCCCCGCCGCCCCCTTGACCAGATAGCAGTTTTCCCGCCATGCCGATTGGTCTAGGGTCCCGCGCGACCGCTGGCCGTCCTGGGGGGACATGTGCCGAGATTCGACCGATACCTGCTTGGGCAGCTGACGATCCTGTTCGGCTTCTTCGCGCTCGTGCTGGTGTCGATCTACTGGGTCAATCGCGGCGTCTCGCTGTTCGAGCAGATCATCGGCGGCGGCCAGTCGGCGCTGGTGTTCCTGGAATTCGCGGCGCTCACCCTGCCCAACGTGATCCGCCTGGTGCTGCCCATCGCGGCCTTCGCGGCCACGGTCTACGTCATCAACCGGATGATCTCGGAAAGCGAGATGGTGGTGATGCAGGCGCTGGGCTGCAGCCCGTGGCGGCTGGCCCGTCCGGTGGCGGCGTTCGGCCTGCTGGTGGCGCTGCCGATGCTGGTGCTGACCCACGTCCTGGTGCCCGCGAGCCGCGCCATCCTGGACGAGCGCCGCGACGAGATCTCGCGCGACATCGCCTCGCAATTCCTCTCGGAGGGCCAGTTCCTGCACCCCGCCCGCGGGATCACATTCTATATCCGCGAGATCACGCCCGCGGGCGAGCTGCGCGACATCTACCTGTCGGACGCCACCGACCCGGCGGTGCGGGTCACCTATACCGCCAAGCGTGCCGTGCTGGTCGACAGCCCCTCGGGGCCGAAACTGGCCATGTTCGAGGGGATGGCGCAGTCCCTGGAGCCGGACGGCCGGCGGCTCGCGGTCGGGCGGTTCGAGGATTTCGTCTACGACATCGCGGCGCTGCTGGACAGCGCGCGGATGCGCCCGCCGAAGATCGAGACCCTGCCGACCGGAGACCTGATCGACCCGTCGCCCGGATTGATCGCCGCCACCCGGGAGCCACGCGCGGTGCTGCTCTACGAGGGCCACGCCCGCTCGTCGCAACCGCTTCTGGCGGTTGCGGGGGCGCTGATCGGCTATGGCGCGCTGCTGATCGGGGGGTTCAGCCGGTTCGGGGTCGGCCGCCAGGTCGGGCTCGCGATCGTGCTGCTGATCGTGGTGAGCTTTCTCGACAACGCCATGGGCGACCTGGTGCGCCGCGGCGCCCTGCCCTGGCCGATGACATACGCCCCCCCGCTGGCGGGGATGGCGATCGGCGCGGCGCTGATCGGGCTTTCGGCCCGGCGCCGGAGGCCGGGCGCGGCGGCGGGAGCGGCGCGATGACGCTACACCTTTATTTCGCGCGCAAGTTCACCCTTGCCGTGCTGGCGATCTTCGCCGGCTTCGCCACGATCCTGGTTCTGATCACCATGGTCGAACAGCTGCGCGATTTCGGGGTCGGCACGATCGGGCTGCGCGAGTCGCTGCACCTCGCCGCGCTGCGGGTGCCCGCGGATCTCTACACGATCCTGCCGCTCGTCATCGTGCTTGCAACGGTGACGTTGTTCCTAGGGCTCGCGCGTACCTCGGAACTCGTCGTCACGCGCGCCTCGGGGCGCTCGGCGTTGCGCAGCCTGATCGCGCCCGTGGCGATGGCGCTGGTCTTCGGGCTGCTGGCGGTGGCGATCATGAATCCCATCGTCGCGGCCACCAGCAAGCGCTTCGAGGTGGTATCCAGCCATTACGAGGGCGCCGAGGTCAGCGTTCTGTCGGTCAGCGCCGAGGGGCTGTGGATGCGCCAGGGCGGCGCCGCCGGGCAGATGGTGATCCGCGCCGACCGGGCCAATCCCGAGGGCACGCGGTTCTTCGACGTCACCTTCCTGGCCTTCGGTCCCGATGGCAGCCCGGCCTGGCGGATGGAGGCGGAGCAAGCGGCGCTGACCCCGCGCGGCTGGGACATCCGCGACGCCAAACGCTGGACCTTCGGCCTCGAAGCGCCCAATCCCGAGGCCACTGCCATCGAGGAAGTCCGTGTCGTCCTGCCCTCGGATCTGACCAGCGAGCGCATCCGCGACAGTTTCGCCCGGCCCTCGGCCATCGCGATCTGGGACCTGCCGGACTTCATCGCCTCGCTGGAGCGCGCGGGCTTCTCGGCACGGGCGCACCGGGTCTGGCTGCAGATGGAACTGGCGCTGCCGCTGATCCTGACCGCGATGGTCCTGCTCGGCGCCGGGTTCACCATGCGCCACACGCGGTTCGGGCGCACCGGGCCGATGGTGATACTGGCGCTGGGCCTCGGGCTGGGGCTGTTCTTCCTGCGCAATTTCGCGCAGGTCCTGGGCGAGAACGGGCAGATCCCCGTGGCGCTTGCCGCCTGGAGCCCGCCGGCGGCGGGAATTCTGCTCTCGCTGGGGCTCCTGCTGCACCTGGAGGATGGCTGATGCGGCGGCGCTGGGCGTTTTCGATTCTACTGGCGGCCACGCTCGGTTCCGCGATGTGGGGTCCCGCCCCGGTCCGGGCCGAGGACGCGCCGGAGCCGGCCGCCACGCTGATCGCCGACCGCGTGCGCGTGGGCGAGTTGCGCCAGCTCGTCGCCGAGGGCGATGTCGAGGTGCTCTACGGCGACACGCGGCTGCGCGCCAGCCGCGTCACCTACGACCGCGAGGGCGGGCGGCTGACCATCGACGGCCCGATCAAACTGACGACCGGAGACGGCACCGTCGTGGTCGCCGACAGCGCCGATCTGTCGACCGACCTGACCGAGGGCATCCTGCGCTCGGCGCGGATGGTGCTCGACCAGCAGTTGCAGCTTGCCGCCGCCGATATCCGCCGCGTGGCGGGCCGCTACAACGAACTGGACCGGACCGTCGCCTCCGCCTGCCAGGTCTGCGCCGAGTCCGAGGTGCCGCTGTGGCAGATCCGCGCCCGCCGGATCGTCCACGACCAGCAGGAGAAGCAACTTTATTTCGACCATGCGCGGCTCGAGGTGGTGGGCGTGCCGGTCTTCTACCTGCCGCGGCTGAGGGTGCCCGACCCGACGCTGGAGCGTGCGACCGGGTTCCTCACGCCCAGCATCCGGGCGACCGACCGGCTGGGCACCGGGCTGAAGCTGCCCTATTTCATCGCGCTGGGGCCGCACCAGGATCTGCTGCTCACCCCCTATGTCTCGACCTCGCGGACGCGCACGCTGGAATTCCGCTACCGCCGCGCCTTCCGCCGGGGCGATATCGAGGTCGAGGGCGCGATCTCGCGCGACAGCCTGCGCGAGGACGAGTTGCGCTATTACCTGTTCGCCGAAGGCGGCTTCGACCTGCCGCGCGACTTCCGGCTCAGCTTCGATTTCGAGGACGTCTCCGACCCCGGCTATCTCTTCGACTACGACTATGCCGACAAGGACCGGCTGGACAGCGCCATCGGGCTGACCCGCGCCCGGCGCGACGAACTGATCGCGGCCGACCTGATCCACTACGAGACGTTCCGCGATTCCGAGAACAACGCCACGATCCCCAGCTATGTCGGCGACGCAAGCTACCGCCGCCGCTTCGCCCCGCCGGGGATCGGCGGCATCGCGGCGTTCAGCCTGTCCGCCGACGGGCTCTACCGCGACTCGACCGCCTCGGTCGACGGCCGCGACCTCGCCCGGCTCTCGGCCGGGCTCGACTGGCGCGGGGACTGGGTGACGGGCAACGGCGTCGTGCTCGCGGCGATGGGGGCGCTGGACATCGACCATTACCGCGTGGGCGACGACGCCGCGCGCAGCGGACACAGCACGCGGGTCACGCCGGCGGCCACGGTGGAGTTGCGCTGGCCGATGGTCAAGACCGGCGCGGGCGGTGCGAGCCATCTGCTGGAACCGGTGGTGCAACTGGCCTGGAGCCGCGAGGACGATGGCGACATTCCGAACGAGGACAGCGTTTTGGTGGAATTCGACGAGGCCAACCTGTTCTCGCTCAGCCGCTTCCCCGGCGAGGATGCGCGCGAGGCGGGGTTCCGCGCCAATCTCGGCATCGGCTGGACACGCTACGACCCCGCCGGCTGGTCGCTCGGCCTCACCGTCGGGCGGATCTTCCGCGAGGAGGACCTCGGCCAGTTCGCCGGCGGCTCGGGGCTCGACGGCGACCGGTCGGACTGGCTTGCGGCCATTTCGGTCGATCTCCCGGGC
The DNA here is from genome assembly GCF_900142935.1 of Rhodovulum sp. ES.010. Taxonomy (NCBI): domain Bacteria; kingdom Pseudomonadati; phylum Pseudomonadota; class Alphaproteobacteria; order Rhodobacterales; family Paracoccaceae; genus Rhodovulum; species Rhodovulum sp. ES.010. Next base: position 933,759 of record NZ_FSRS01000001.1, read on the forward strand.
AATCTGAGCCTGTCGAACCGGGCACTGTTCGACGACGGCTTCGATTTCACCAAGAACGATTTGCGCGTGGACTGGCAATCCGACCGGGTGGCGCTGGGGTCGAGCCTGCTCTGGACCGAGGCGAACCCCGCCGAAAGCCGCCCCGACGACCGTTCGGAATGGGTGATGGACGCCGCCTACCGGTTCCGCCCGAACTGGACGGGCAAGGTCGACTGGCGTTACGACTTCGTCGGCGAGGAGGCGTCGAAGGCCGGGATCGGGCTGGAATACCGCAACGAGTGCGTCATGGTCGATCTTTCCCTCTCGCGTCGGTTCACCGCCTCGACTAGTGTGAGGCCGACGACGGATTTCGGCTTGACCGTCTCGCTCATCGGCTTCGGGTCGGGCAGCGAGGCGGCGGGCCGGGCCCGGCGCTGCGCCCGGTTCTGAAGCGACCGGGCCACGGGGCAGAAAAACGGAGGAACAGGCATGATCCGACGCATGGGCCTTGCGGCGATCGCAGCTGTCGCAATGCTGGCCGCCGGCATCGCCACCGCGCAGCAGGGCGGCCCCTTCGCGCCGCGCCTGTTCGTCAACGACAAGGCGATCACCAATTACGAGTTCGAGCAGCGCGTCCGCTTTGTCCGGCTGCTCGGCAACCCGCCAGACATCGAGACCGTCGCGCTTCAGGGGCTGGTCGACGACCGGCTGCGCATGGCCGAGGCCGAACGGCTGGGCGTGAGTGCCTCGCCCGAGGAGATCGAGGCCGGGATGGAGGAATTCGCCGCCCGCGCCAATCTCGGCGTGGAGCAGTTCATCGCCGCGATCGGTCAGGCCGGCGTCGCCGCCGAGACGTTCCGCGACTTCGTGGAGGCGGGCCTGACCTGGCGCCAGGTGGTGCGCGCGCGCTTCGGCCCGCGCGCCCAGGTCACCGAGGCCGAGATCGACCGGGCGCTGGCGATCACCTCGCCGCAGTCGGGCGCGGCGGGCGCGCAGGTCCTGCTGGCCGAGATCATCCTGCGCGCCGACACGCCCCGGTTCCGCGCCGAGGCCGAGGAACTGGCCGCCGAGCTTCGGTCCTCGATCCGCAGCGAGGCCGATTTCGCCGCCGCCGCGCGTCGCTACTCGGTCTCGCGCTCCCGCGATCAGGGCGGGCGGATGGGCTGGCTGCCGCTGGCCAACCTGCCGCGCCAGGTGGCCGGCCAGGTTCTGACGCTCGGTCCCGGCGAGGTCACCGCGCCCGTGGACCTGGACAACGCCATCGCCCTGTTCCAGCTGCGTGCGATCCGCGAAACCGGCGCGGCCCGGAGCCCAGAGGCCGTCGCGGTCGAATATGCCCGCTTCCTGATCCCCGGCGGATCGCTGGCCGAGGCCATGCGGGTGCGCGGCCGGGTCGACACATGCGACGACCTCTACGGCGTGGCCAAGGGCCTGCCCGCAGAACGGCTGTCGCGCGAGACCCGACCTGTGGCCGAGGTGCCCGACTCCGTGGCCATGGAACTCGCCAAGCTCGACGAGGGCGAGATCTCCTACGGACTGTCGACGCCCCAGACGGCGGTGGTTCTGATGCTGTGCGGACGCACGCCGGAGCTCGGCGAGGGCACGCTCGACCGCGAGACGGTGCGCCGGCAGCTGCTGAACCAACGGCTCGGCGGCTACGCAGAAAGCTACCTCGCCGAGCTCGAAGCCGACGCGATCATCCGCGAACCATGACCGACCTGCCCATCGCGCTCAGTTGCGGCGAGCCCGCGGGCATCGGCCCCGAGATCGCCGCCCGCGCGTGGGAAGCGCTGGGGGCGCGGCTGCCCTTTTTCTGGATCGGCGATCCGCGGCATCTGCCCGAGGGCACGCCGCATGCGGAAATTCACGCCCCCGAAGAGGCGCTGCACGTTTCGGCCACGGCCTTGCCGGTGCTGGCGCTGCCCTTCCCCGCCCCCGCCACGCCGGGGCGCCCGGCGCCGGAGAACGCGGCCGCGGTGATCGAGGCCATCGCCCGCGGCGTGGAACTGGTGCAGGCGGGCCATGCCGCGGCGATCTGCACCGCGCCGATCCACAAGAAGGCGCTGCAGGACGGCGCGGGTTTTGCCCATCCCGGCCACACCGAGTATCTCGCCCACCTTGCCGGCGTCGACCGCGTGGTGATGATGCTGGCCTGCGACGCATTGCGGGTGGTGCCGGTGACGATCCACATCCCGCTGGCCGAGGTCCCCGCCGCCCTGACCGCGGAGCTGCTCTCCGACACGATCCGCATCACCCATGCCGCACTGATCCGCGATTTCGGGATCGAGACGCCGCGCCTGGCGGTCGCGGGGCTGAACCCGCATGCGGGCGAAGGCGGCGCAATGGGGCGGGAGGAGATCGCGCTGATCGCCCCGGTGCTCGACCTTCTGCGCGCCGACGGGCTGGCGCTGGCCGGCCCGCTGTCGGCCGACACCATGTTTCACGCGGGCGCCCGGCGGGGATACGACGCGGCGATCTGCATGTATCACGACCAGGCGCTGATCCCGATCAAGACGCTGGATTTCGCCCGGGGCGTGAACGTCACGCTGGGCCTGCCCTTCATCCGCACCTCGCCCGACCACGGCACGGCCTTCGACATCGCCGGGCAAGGCCGGGCCGATGCCTCCAGCCTGATCGCGGCGCTGGAAACGGCGCGGCGCATGGCCCGGACGCGGGCCGCCACGGGCACGCTGTCGGACACGCAAAGCCGATGAGGAGGCCCACCGCCATTGAAGCGCCTTGCCGGACAGAATATCGCCCTTGGACGTATCGACCTGAGGACCAGAAGCGCTCTGCTCTTCGTGGTCTACGCGCTGCGCAACGCCGAGGAAACGCTGTTCATGCCGGGCTGGCTGGCTGCACAGCGACCCGACTTCCTGTGGCCGGGACCGGCGCAATACGCGGTTGCGGCGGCGCTGCTGACGCTGACCGGGGCGGCCATCGTCATCCTGTCGAACCAGGGGCGCCATTCCGGGGCCTGGGCGTGGATCATGGCGGTCTTCGCGGGCGCGCTGTTGATGGCCACGGTTGGCCAGGTGTTGATGTCGCTTGGCACCCTGAGCCTGATGCCGGGTGCGATAAGCGGGGTCGCGTTGCAGGCCCCGCTTGCGCTCTGGGTTTTGGCCGGGCTGGTCACACGCGGGCGGATCACACCGCGCGGCGCGGCGCTGGCGACGCTCGCGGGGCTGATGCTGACCCCGCTGGCCGCGGGCGGCGCGCTCCGGCTGGCCGCCGTGCTGATGGCCTGAGGCACGATCGATGAGCGCGATCGACGACCTGCCGCCGCTCCGCGAGGTGATCGCGGCGCACGGTCTCACGGCGAAGAAGGCGCTGGGCCAGAACTTCCTGCTGGACCTGAACCTGACCGCCAAGATCGCACGGGCCGCGGGCGACCTGACGGGCGCCGACGTGCTGGAGATCGGCCCCGGCCCCGGCGGGTTGACCCGCGGGCTTCTGGCCGAGGGCGCGCGGCACGTGCTGGCGGTGGAGAAGGACACCCGCTGCCTGGCCGCGCTGGCGGAGATCGCGGAGGCCTATCCCGGCCGGCTGACCGTGCTGAATGCCGACGCGCTGGAGGTCGACCCGCTGGCGCATCTGACACCGCCGATCAAGGTGGTGGCGAACCTGCCCTACAATGTCGGCACCGAGCTTCTGGTGCGCTGGCTGACGCCGCCCGCCTGGCCGCCGGTCTGGGACAGCCTCACGCTGATGTTCCAGCGCGAGGTGGCCGAACGGATCGTCGCGCACCCGGGCGGCAAGGCCTATGGCCGGTTGGCGATCCTCGCCCAGTGGCGGGCCGAGGCGGGCATCGCGATGCGGCTGCCGCCCGAAGCGTTCACGCCACCGCCGAAGGTCGCCTCGGCGGTGGTGCGCATCGACGCCCTGCCCGCACCACGCTGGCCGGCCGATCCGGCCGTGCTGGAGCGGGTGGTGGCCGCCGCGTTCGGGCAGCGGCGCAAGATGCTGCGTGCCAGTCTCAAGGGGCTGGCGTCCGATATGGAGGAGCGGTTGGCGGCGGCGGGAATTGCGCCCACCGACCGCGCCGAACAGATTCCGATCGAGAAATTCTGTGCCCTGGCCCGGGCTTTGACGCCCTGAGCCCGGGCGCCTCGCCTACTCGGCCGCCGGAGGCTGGGCCTTGGCGTCGGTCTCGCCGGCCTCGCTGTCGGCTTTGGGGGGGCGCGGCTTGCGCGCGCGGCGCGGCTTCTGCGGCTTCTCTGCCGGCGCCTCGCCTGTGTCGGGACCGCCTTCCGCGGGCTTTTCCTCAGGCGTCTCGACGAGGGTGCTTTCGGCCTCGTCCCCGCCCATGTCGATCACCTCGGCGGGCGAGCCCTCGCCCTGGCTGCTGCCCTGATCCTGCGATTGCTGCTCGCGGCGCGATTGATCGCCGCCTCCGTCGCCGCCGCGGCCCCGGCCTTGGCCTTGGCCGTCTTGCTGCTGCTGTTGTTGCTGCTGCTGCTCGCGGCGGGCTTCCTGCTCACGCTGGGCCTCGCTCAGAAGGCGGGCGTAATGCTCGGCATGCTGCTGGAAGTTCTCGGTGGCGACGCGGTCGTTCGCGAGCTGCGCGTCCCGCGCCAACTGGTTGTACTTGTCGATGATCTGCTGCGGCGTGCCGCGCACCTTGCCCTCGGGGCCCGAACTGTCGAACACCCGATTGACGATATTGCCCATCGAGCGCGAGCGGTTGGACTTCGAGCGCGAACGTGACTTGGATGGTCTCATGCGATTACTGGTTCCAGCCTTGTATTGGCGTCTCCGGATGGGCATTGCGCCCCCGGCGCGAACCGTGTCGCGCCCTTTTCCGGTTACGGTTGCCGACCTGTGTCTGGCTTGTACTGCGCCAAGGCGCCGTGTGAGGACGAACCCCTTCGGAGGCGCCATGCCATACGCGGGTCCGAGTAAACACGGCTCTTCGACCGTGACAAGTGGAAAATACACAGAATGCGGCGATTTGGCGAGTCCCTGAGAGGCGCGCGCAACGCAATGCCTGCCTCAAGACAGTGTCGCGCCGCATCCGGCCTCGACAACCCGCCCTCTGCCATCGAGATCGGGATGGACGCCCAGGATGTCAAGGCCGCTGCCCCGCAGAATGGCCGCGACGTCGCCGGCCTGGCCCGCGCCGGTCTCGACCAGCAGGCGGCCCTCGGGGGCGAGATGGGCCGGCGCGCCCGCGGCGATCGCGCGATAGCATGACAGACCGTCGGCCCCATCGGTCAGCGCGCCCCGCGGTTCGTGCGCCAGTTCGGGGGCCAGCCCGGCCATCTCGTGGGCCGCGATATAGGGCGGGTTCGAGACGATGAGATCGAACCGCTCGGGACGCGGCGGGTACCAGTCGGCCTCGAAGAACGCCGCCCGCTCGATGCCAACAAGACGTCGGGCATTCTCGCGCGCTACCTCCAGTGCCGGTGCCGAGACGTCCGTCCCGATGCCGGTTGCCCCGGGGCGTTCGGCCAGCAGCGTGAGCAGGATGCAGCCCGACCCGGTGCCCAGATCGAGCACGCGGGAAAACGGCCCGGACAGCGCGACCGCGATCAGCGTCTCGGTCTCGGGCCGGGGGTCGAGCACGTCGGACGTCACCCGGAAGTCGCGGCCATAGAACGCCCGCCGTCCGGTGATGTGCGACACGGGTTCGCGCGCCGCGCGCCGGACGAGCGCCGCGTCCAGCTTTGCCGCGGCGGCCTCGGTCAACGGTTCGGGCAGGACGAGCGTCAGCCGGCCGGGGTCGACTCGCAGCGCATGGGCCAGGAGCCGCCGCGCATCACGGGGCGCGTCGGGGACGCCGGCGGCGTTCAGGCGGCGCGTGGCACGGGCCAGCGCCTCGGCGCCGGTCATGCCTCCATCTCGGCGAGCTGGCCGGCCTGGTCGTCGGCGATCAGCGCGTCGATCACCTCGTCCAGATCGCCGGCCATCACCTGGTCGAGCTTGTAAAGCGTCAGGTTGATCCTGTGGTCGGTCATCCGCCCTTGCGGAAAATTGTAGGTGCGGATGCGTTCGGAGCGGTCGCCGGAACCCACCTGGGATTTTCGCGATGCGGCGCGTTCCTCTGCCGCCTTCTGGCGTTCGATGTCGTAGAGCCGCGCACGCAGCACCGCCATCGCGATCGCCCGGTTCTGGTGCTGCGACTTCTCCGACGAGGTCACGACGATGCCCGTGGGAATATGGGTGATGCGCACCGCCGAGTCCGTGGTGTTGACGTGTTGGCCGCCCGCGCCGCTGGCGCGCATCGTGTCGATGCGGATGTCCGACTGGGGCACGTCGACATCCACCTCCTCGGCCTCGGGCAGCACCGCCACGGTGGCCGCCGAAGTGTGGATGCGCCCGCCCGACTCGGTTTCGGGCACCCGCTGCACCCGGTGCACGCCGGACTCGTATTTCAGCCTTGCGAAGACCCCCTCGCCCTGCACGCTGGCCACCGCCTCCTTGATGCCGCCGAGCTCGGTCTGGGCCTCTTCAAGCATGGTGAATTTCCAGCCCTTCGCCTCGGCGTAACGCTGATACATGCGCAACAGGTCGCCCGCGAACAGCGCCGCCTCCTCGCCCCCCGTGCCGGGCCGGATCTCGATGATCGCGGGCTTGGCGTCGGCCGCATCCTTGGGCAGCAGCGCCAGGCGCAGAGCCTGCTCCATCTCGGGCAGTCGGGCGCACAATGCGGGCAGTTCCTCCTCGGCCAGCGCGCGCATCTCGGGATCGTCCAGCATCGCCTCGGCCTCGGCGATGTCGGCGCGCACGCGGCGATAGGCGGCGATCTCGTCGACCACCGGCTTCAACTCGGCGTATTCGCGGCCCAATTGCGCGAAATCCCCGCCCGCGCCCTCGGCGAGCTTGGCCTCGAGGAATTCGAAGCGGCGGGTGATCTGGTCGAGTTTGTCGAGGGGAAGCATGGCTTTCTGTCGCCCAAGCCCGGGCGGGGGTCAAGGCCCGGGGGCGGCGGCCGCGCACCCGCACGTGCGAGAAGCGGCCCGCCCTGCCCCGTCAGCCGTCGAGTCGTTGCCGCACGGCGTTCTGCCAGCGTTCCAGCCGGGCGGCGTTCACGCCCAGGTCGGACTGGCCGAAGCGCGAGCGCGAAAAGGCGGCCCAGGTGGCGCCGTCGTCCTTCGGCAGCACCTTGACCGAAATGTAGTCGGGAAAGCCGAAGATCCGCGAGCGCTGGACATAGGTCATCCACAGCGCGTCGGGGCTGCCGCCGATCCGTTCGGTGCGCGGCTCGTCCAGCGCGACCGCCTCGATCGCCTCGGCCAATGCCTCAGGGGGCACGTCATAGCCCGGCATGGTACGGTCACCGCCCTCTGGCCGCACGAGCACCGCGTTCGGCGTGTCTGGCTTGGCGGCGGTGATCGGATCGACATGCCAGGTTTCGGGATCGTCGGCGACCTTGCGGAAATAGACCGCGCCCGCCGCCGAGCCGATCAGAAGAATGACAACGAGATAGGTCAGGATTTTCATTTTTCTAAAGCCCTTTCTTCACGTCGGGTCCAGCCCCAGAGGCAGATCAGTTCGGTGACCACATGGGCGCCCGCGACCGCGGTGATGCCGCTCGGATCGTAGGGCGGCGAGACCTCGACCACATCCCCGCCCTTCAGGTCGATGCCGGCCAAGCCGCGCAGCATCGCCGCGGCCTGCGCGCTGGTCAGCCCGCCCCAGACCGGCGTGCCGGTACCGGGCGCGAAGGCCGGGTCCAGCGCGTCGATGTCGAAGCTCAGGTAGACCGGTGCGTCGCCCACGATCTCGCGGATCCGGGCGACCGTCGCGGCGGGGCCGTTCTCGTGCACGAAGGGCGCGTCGAGGATCGTTATGCCCATCGTATCGGGATTGTCGGTGCGGATTCCCACCTGCACCGAGCGCTCGACGTCGATCACCCCCTCGCGCACCGCCTTGCGGAACATGGTGCCGTGGTCGATGCGACCCGAGAGGTCGTCGGCCCATGTGTCGGTATGGGCGTCGAACTGGACGAGCGCGAGCGGGCCGTGCACCTCGGCATGGGCGCGCAAGAGCGGCAGCGAGATCGAGTGATCGCCCCCCATCGCGATGCAGCCCGCCCCGGCGGCGAGAATGTCCGCCGCATGGGCCTGGAGCACGCCGGGAAACTCCGGCACCGCGGCATAGTCGAACGCGACATCGCCGTAATCGACGATGTCGAACGCCTCCAGCGGATTGTAGCCCCAGCCATAGGGCGCGTCGCAGGCCTGCAGCGTGCTCGCCTCGCGGATCGCGCGCGGGCCCAGCCGGGTGCCGGGCCGGTTCGTCACCGCCTGGTCGAACGGCACGCCGGTGATCGCGAGGTCAACGCCGGACAGGTCCTTGGTCAAGGTCCGCCGCAGGAACGAGGGGACGCCGCCAAAGGCGTTCTCGTAGGACAGCCCCCGGTGCCCCTCGCGGGTGATCGCCGTGTCGACCTGCCGTTTCGCGTCGCCCAATGCCATTTGCCTGCCCTCCGCTCGCGCGCACGATAACGCGGCGCGCCGCGCACGCCAGCCCCCGCTTTACATCCGGGCGCGCATTTGCCCAACTCGGCCCGCACGAGACGGAGACCTCCATGCCCCCCACCGAATCCGATGCCCTCGTCCACGACCCAGAAGGCGGCACGCCGCGCCTCATCGAGATCATGCGCCGACTGCGCGACCCCGACACCGGCTGCCCCTGGGATATCGAACAGGATTTCGCCTCGATCGCGCCCTACACGATCGAGGAAGCCTACGAGGTGGCCGACGCGATCGACCGCGAAGCCTGGGGCGAATTGGAGGGGGAGCTTGGCGATCTGCTGCTGCAGACGGTCTATCACACGCAGATGGGCGCCGAGGCGGGGCTGTTTTCATTCGACTCGGTGGCGAACGCCATCGCGGACAAGATGGTCGCCCGGCACCCGCATGTCTTCGGCGATGAAAGCCGCGACAAGTCGGCCGAGCAGCAGACCCGCGACTGGGAGGCGATCAAGGCGCAGGAGCGCGCGCGGAAGGCCGCGCATGGCGTTCTGGACGACGTGGCGCTCGCGCTGCCCGCGCTGACCCGGGCGGTGAAGCTGCAGAAGCGCGCGGCGCGAGTCGGCTTCGACTGGCCCGAAATCGGGCAGGTCGTCGACAAGATTGCCGAGGAAGCGCGGGAACTGGCCGAGGCGCGGGAGCGAATGACCGCCGAAGAGGTCTTCGAGGAGTACGGCGACCTGCTGTTCGCCATCGCGAATCTCGCCCGGCACCTGGAGATCGAACCGGAAGAGGCGTTGCGCGCCGCAAACGCGAAATTCACACGCCGTTTCAAGGCCGTGGAGACCGATCTTGCCGCGCGCGGCAAGCGGCCGGAGGACTCCGACCTTGCCGAGATGGATGCGCTCTGGGACGCCGCGAAGCGGGCCGAGCGCCGCGGCGGCTGAATTTCCGACAGAAAGATTCGCCTATTGACCTGACCTTTTTTGTCAGCTTTGGTGCGACCTGTCGACGCGAACCACGAACAGGGAACCAGCATGACATTTCGCACCGGCTTGCTTGCCACCGCGGCTGCCGCAACCATCGCCCCGCCCGCGCTGGCCGATGTAAACATCTATTCCTACCGGCAGCCCGAACTCATCGCGCCGCTGCTCGATGCCTTCACCGAGGAGACCGGGATCGAGACGAACGTGGCGTTCCTGAACAAGGGCATGGTCGAACGGCTGCAGGCCGAGGGCGACCGCAGCCCCGCCGACATCATCCTGACGGTCGACATCTCGCGGCTGGCCGGCGCGGTCGAGGCAGGCGTCACCCAACCGGTCGAGAGCGAGGTGCTGACAGAGAATGTTCCGGCCGCCTATCGCGACCCCGGCAACGAATGGTTCGGCGTGACCACGCGGGCGCGGATCGTTTACGCCTCGAAGGAGCGCGTGGACCCTTCGGCAGTGACAACCTACGAGGATCTCGCCGATCCGAAATGGGAGGGGCGCATCTGCACCCGCTCGGGAACGCACCCCTACACGCTGGCGCTGGTCGCCGCCGTGATCCACCATCACGGCGAAGAGGCGGCGAAGACCTGGCTGGAAGGCGTCAAGTCGAACCTCGCGCGCAAGCCGCAGGGCAACGACCGCGCACAGGTCCGCGCGATCTGGGCGGGCGAGTGCGACATCAGCCTCGGCAACACCTACTACATGGGCAAGATGCTGGAGGACGAGGAACAGCAGGAATGGGCCAACGCGGTCAACGTGCTCTTCCCCGAGTTCGAGGACGGCGGCACCCATGTGAACGTGTCCGGCATCGCCATGACCAAAGCCGCGCCCAACCGGGACGACGCGCTGAAGCTGATGGAGTTCCTTGCCTCGTCCAAGGCCCAGGAAATCTATGCCGAGGTGAACTACGAATACCCCGTCGGCCCCGGCACCGAACCCTCGGAAACGGTCGCGGGTTGGGGTGATTTCACCGCGGACAACGTGAACCTCATGGAACTTGCCGAACTTCGCGGGGTGGCGCTGCGCCTCGTCGAAGAGGTCGATTTCGACGGCTGATCCTCCGCATGGCCGTCCGCCGGGGCCCCAGTCCGGGTCGGGGCACCGGCAGCGGCGCGGGCGCTTGCTCTCCCTGCGCGCCCGCGCCACCTTGATCCCATGACACGCAAGATCATCATCGACACCGATCCCGGCCAGGACGACGCGGTCGCGATCCTTCTGGCGCTGGCCAGCCCCGAGGCGCTGGAGGTCCTGGGAATCACCGCAGTCGCGGGCAACGTGCCGCTGTCCCTCACCCAGAAAAATGCGCTTATGGTCTGCGAGTTGGCGGGCACGGTTGATGTGCCGGTCCATGCCGGATGCGACGCGCCGCTGAAGCGGCCGCTCGTCACGGCCGAACATGTGCACGGAAAGACCGGCCTCGACGGGCCGGTGTTGCCCGCCCCTGCGATGCCGTTGCAGGACGGCCACGCGGTGGAGTTCCTGATCGAGACGCTGAGGCGCGAAGCCTCGGGCACGGTCACCCTCTGCCCGCTGGGCCGTTGACCAACATCGCCACCGCGATAACCGCTGCGCCCGAGATCGTGTCCCGAATCGCCGAGATCGTGCTGATGGGCGGCGCCTATTTCGAGGTGGGCAACATCACGCCGGCGGCCGAGTTCAACATCCATGTCGACCCGGAAGCCGCTGAAATCGTGTTTCAATCAGGCGCTCCGCTGACCGTCGTGCCACTCGACGTCACGCACAAGGCGCTGGTGACACCCGCGCGCAACGCGGCCTTCCGGGGCCTCGGCACCGAGGTGGGCGTGGCGGTCGCCGAGATGACCGATTTCTTCGAGCGGTTCGACAAGGCGAAATACGGCAGCGACGGCGCGCCGCTGCACGACCCCTGCGTGATCGCATATCTGCTGCGCCCCGACCTGTTCGCGGGCCGGCACATCAATGTCGAGATCGAGACCGAGGGCCGCTTTACCGCCGGGATGACCGTCGCCGACTGGTGGGGCGTGTCGGGCCGGGCGCCCAACGCGACCTTCATCGGCGACGTTGACGCGGACGGGTTGTTCGCGCTGCTGACCGAGCGGCTCGCGCGGCTGTGAGGCGCTACTTGTCGTCCCCGTCGCAAACGACCTTCTTTTCTTCCTTCTCGCCGTAGATCGCCTTCTTGGTCTCGATGTATTTCTGCAGCTTCTCGTCGAAGACCTTGTAGACCTCATAGCCGATGATCCCGACCACGATGATCGTCACGACCGCGCAGCCGACCATCAGCGTGTCCTTGCCGTCGTCCGGCACCGGCCGCAACCGTGCCAGAAACCACTTCGTCCGTGTCTCTTCGTCCAGCGCGCGGATCACCTCCAGCCGCGCCCGCCGGGCGGGGTCGTCCGCGACCGCCTCGATCAGGCGGTCCAGCACCACCTCGGCGTCCTTGACCGCGATCGGGATATCCACCGGCTGTTCGAGATCGACGCTCGTGATCTTCTCTGCCTGTTCCATGGAACGCTCCTTTCCACATATGACGTCCGCGGGACTGACCGACGGTCGCGCGCCGGGCGGCGCATCGCATTGACAGGCGTCATCGGGCGCGGCCCCACCTTGCCCTAAGGCCGGTCGGGCGTCATATCTGCTCCATGCGCGCGATATTCGACAATTCCTACGCCCGGCTGCCCGACCGGTTCTATGTCCGGCAGGACCCGGTCCCGGTGCGGGCCCCGAAACTCGTCAAGCTGAACGACGGCCTGGCCCGCGAACTCGGCCTCGATCCCGACGCCCTGGCCTCGCCCGACGGCGTGGCGGTCCTTGCGGGCAACGCCGTGCCCGCGGGCGCCGAGCCGCTGGCCCAGGCCTATGCCGGCCACCAGTTCGGGGGCTTCGTGCCGCAGCTCGGCGACGGGCGGGCGGTCCTTCTGGGCGAGGTCATCGACCGCGCGGGCCGCCGTCGCGACATCCAGCTCAAGGGATCGGGCCGCACGCCGTTTTCGCGCATGGGCGACGGGCGGGCGTGGCTGGGGCCGGTCATGCGCGAATACATCGTGTCCGAGGCGATGCATGCGCTCGGCATCCCGACCACGCGGGCGCTGGCCGCTGTCACCACCGGCGAGGACGTGATCCGGGAGGCGGTGCTGCCCGGCGCGGTGCTGACCCGTGTCGCCGAAAGCCATATCCGCGTCGGCACCTTCCAGTTCTTCGCCGCCCGCCGCGACACCGAGGGGCTGAAGACGCTGACCGAGCACGCCATCGCGCGCCACTACCCCGACGCGGACGGCCCGCTCGCCCTGCTCGACCGCGTCGTCGCCGCCCAGGCGCGGCTGATCGCACAGTGGATGGGCGTCGGCTTCATCCACGGGGTGATGAACACCGACAACATGAGTATCGCCGGCGAGACCATCGATTACGGCCCCTGCGCGTTTATGGACGGCTACCATCCGGACACCGTCTACTCCTCGATCGACCTGCATGGCCGCTACGCCTATGCCCGCCAAGCCGATGTCGGCGCCTGGAACATCGCGCAGTTCGCCTCCTGCCTGGTGCCGCTGATCGACCCGGATCAGGACACCGCCATCGAACGGGCGAGCGAGGCGCTGCACCGCTTTCCGGCGGCGTTCCGGGCCGCATGGCTGGCGGTGTTCCGCCCCAAGATCGGCCTTGCTGCCGAGGAAGAGGGCGATGCGGATCTGATCCACGCCCTGCTGGACCTGATGGCGGCGGAACGCGCCGATTTCACCAACACCTTTCGCGCGCTGGCCGGGGGCGCCGCACGCGGGGCGTTCCGCGACGTCGACGCTTTCGACCTCTGGGCCGAGCGCTGGACCGCCCGGCTTGCGCGCGAGGCGGACGGGCAAGCGGCGCAGACCGCGCGGATGCGGGCCGCCAACCCCGCGGTCATCCCACGCAACCACCGGGTGGAAGAAGCGATCCAGGCGGGGCTTGGCGGCGACTATGCGCCGTTCGAACGGCTTGTGAGCACCCTTGCGCAGCCCTTTGACGATCAACCTGAAAATTCCGGTCTCCGCGCGCCGCCCAAGCCCGACCAGGAGGTGCGTCAGACCTTCTGCGGAACCTGACCGCGACGGGGACGGTTGATCAGCACGAGCCCGGCGGCGACCAGCGCCAGCGAACCGAGGATCGCCGGGCCGACCCGCTCGCCCAGCAGCGCCCAGCCGAGGCCCACTCCGAAAACCGGCGTCAGGAAGCTGAAGCTCGCCACGCCCGCCGCCGGATACCGCGCAAGCAGCCAGAGCCAGGCGACGAAGCCGAAGCTGACGATCACCACGGTCTGGAAGCCGAGCCCCCAGAGGTGGACCGGCGCGAGGTCGCGCAGGAAAGGTCCGAAAAGCGGCGACAGCGCCAGCAGCACAGGCGCCGAGACGGCGACCTGCCAGAAAAGCTGCATCTCCGGTGCCACACGGTTCAGCGGCGTGGCGCGGGCGCAAAGCGCGATCCCGGCCCACGCGACCGCCGCGCCCAGCGCGCAGAGGTCGCCGGCAAGGCTCGCCTCGCCGCCGGGCCCGCCGCGGTCGACGATGGCCCAGGCGACGCCCGCGAAGGCCAGCGCCAGCCCGGCGGCCTTGCGCGGGGTGATGCGTTCGCCGGGCAGCAGGACATGCCCCGCCAGCGCCAGCCAGACCGGCATCGAGTAGAAGATGACCGAGCTGCGCGTCACGGTGGTCAGGTCGAGCGCAAGGAAGAGAAAGACGAACTCGACCGAGAACACCGCGCCGATCAACAGCCCCGCCCAGAGCGTGCCCGGCAGGATCCGCGGGGGGCGCCCACGCGCCGTCATCCACAGCGCCAGCACCAGCGCCGCCCCGGCCGAGCGCAACCCGGCCCAGAAGACCGGCTGCAAGCCCTCGTTCACCACCTTGATGACGACCTGGTTGAAGCCCAGCAGCGCCGAGAAGGCGACAAGCGCCGTCGCGCCGAAGGCGTCGATGCTCTGCTTTCGCTCCATAGTTCCCCCTTCCGCACGGACGCTGCACCTTTCGCCCGGGCGGGCGGGGTGTCAAGCCGCGGTGTCCCGCGGCCGAAATCCGGGTTGGCACGGCCCGGCGCGATCGCCTAAAACCCCCGCCAGGACCGGGAGCGAGGCGCATGAACGACACCATCGAAGCCCGCGCCGAGGCCAAGGGCCTGCGCATGACCGACCAGCGCCGGGTGATCGCCCGCGTGCTCGACCAGAGCGACGATCACCCCGATGTCGAGGAGCTCTACGGGCGCGCCAGCGCGGTGGACGCCCGCATTTCCATCGCCACCGTCTACCGCGCGGTCAAGCTGTTCGAGGAAGCGGGCCTTCTGGAAAAGCACGAATTCCGCGACGGTCGCGCCCGTTACGAGGATGCCGAGCGCGACCACCACGACCACCTGATCGACATGAATTCGGGCGAGGTGATCGAGTTCTGCGACCCCGAGATCGAGGCGCTTCAGGAGAAGATCGCCGAGAAGCTCGGCTACCGGCTGAAGGGGCACCGGCTGGAGCTTTACGGCGTACCGCTCAAGAAGAGCTGATTCCGGCTTTCCCCGGCCCGGGCCGCGGGGTATGCGGGGTTTGAAACCCCCGGACGGATCGACCCGATGGACAACCTGCGCGGCATTGCGCTGATGGTGGCCGCGATGGCCGGCTTCGCGCTTGAGGACATGTTCGTGAAATTCGCGGCCCAGCGTCTGCCGGTGGGGCAGATCCTGGTGATCCTCGGCACGGGCGGCGCAATGCTCTTTGCCGCGCTGGCGCTCCGGCGGGGCCAGCGGCTCTGGGGGCGCGCACTGCTGTCGCGGCCGGTGCTGCTGCGTAACGCGGGCGAGGTGATCGCCACCTCGGGTTTCGTCACCGCGGTCGCTCTGACGCCGCTTTCGTCGGTCTCGGCGATCATCCAGGCCACGCCGCTGGCCGTCACGCTCGGCGCCGCGCTGTTCCTGCACGAACCCGTGGGCTGGCGGCGGTGGAGCGCGATCGTCGCGGGCTTCGCCGGCGTGCTGCTGATCGTGCGGCCGGGGCTCGAAGGGTTCGAACCGGCATCCCTCTTCGCGGTGCAGGCGGTCTTCGGGCTTGCGCTGCGCGACCTGGCCACGCGCGCGACGCCCCGCTCCGTCGGGTCGCTGCAACTGGCCACATGGGCCTTCGCGATCCTGGTGCCGCTCGGCGCCGTCATGGTGGTGTTCGCGGGCGGCCCCGTGCCCGTCGGCGGCGCCGATGCCGGGCGGCTGGCCGCGGCGCTGCTGTTCGGGGTGCTGGGCTATTACGCCATCGTCGAGGCGATGCGCGGGGGCGAGATCGCGGCCATCATCCCGTTCCGCTATTCGCGGCTGGTGTTCGGCATGGGGCTGGGCATCCTGGTCTTCGGCGAACGGCCCGACGCGCTGACCTACGGCGGCGCGGCGCTGATCATCGCCTCGGGGCTCTATACCTTCTGGCGGGAACGCGCCCTTTCCTTGGCCCGCGCCCAGAGGTAGAAGACCCGCGACTTTGCAAGTGCAGCAACCGAGGGACCTACCCCCATGAGCACCATCATCGACATCGTCGGCCGCGAGATCCTGGACAGCCGGGGCAACCCCACCGTCGAGGTGGACGTGATCCTGGAGGACGGCACGATGGGCCGCGCCGCGGTGCCTTCGGGCGCGTCGACCGGCGCGCATGAGGCGGTGGAACGGCGCGATGGCGACATGAGCCGCTACAAGGGCAAGGGCGTGCTGGAGGCCGTGGCCGCAGTGAACGGCGAAATCGCCGAGGCGCTGGCGGGGATGGACGCGAGCGAGCAGGTCGCCATCGACGAGGCGATGATCGAGCTCGACGGCACCGAGAACAAGGGCCGGCTGGGCGCCAACGCGATCCTCGGCGTCTCGCTCGCTGCGGCCAAGGCGGCGGCCGATTTCTCGATGCAGCCCTTGTTCCGCTACGTGGGCGGCACCTCGGCGCGGGTGCTGCCGGTGCCGATGATGAACATCATCAACGGCGGCGAACACGCCGACAACCCGATCGACATCCAGGAATTCATGATCATGCCGGTCAGCGCGGGCACCATCCGCGACGCGGTGCGGATGGGCGCGGAGGTGTTCCACACCCTGAAATCGGAGCTTTCGGCCGCGGGCCACAACACCGCCATCGGCGACGAGGGCGGGTTCGCCCCTGCCCTGAACTCCACCCGCGACGCGCTCGACTTCATCCTGAAGAGCATCGAGAAGGCGGGCTACAAACCGGGCGAGGACATCTACCTCGCGCTCGACTGCGCCTCGACCGAGTATTTCGAAGGCGGGAAGTACGAGATGAAGGGCGAAGGGCTGAGCCTGTCGGCGGCCGAGAACGTGGACTACCTGGCCAAGCTCTGCGCCGAGTACCCGATCATCTCGATCGAGGACGGCTGCGCCGAGGATGACTGGGACGGCTGGAAAGCGCTGACCGAGGCGCTGGGCGCCAAGGTGCAGCTGGTGGGCGACGACCTGTTCGTGACCAATCCCAAGCGGCTGTCGGACGGGATCGCGAAGGACGTCGCGAACTCGATGCTGGTGAAGGTGAACCAGATCGGTTCGTTGACCGAAACGCTGGCCGCGGTCGAGATGGCGCACCGGGCGGGCTATACCAACGTCATGTCCCACCGGTCGGGCGAGACCGAGGATGCGACCATTGCCGACCTCGCCGTGGCCACAAATTGCGGGCAGATCAAGACCGGCTCGCTCTCGCGCTCGGATCGGCTGGCGAAATACAACCAGTTGATCCGCATCGAGGAACTTCTCGGCGAAAGCGCACGCTATGCGGGGCGGTCGATCCTGAAGTGACGCAGCCGGGCGCGCGAGCGCCGGCCGCTCAGCCCACCAGGCGGTAGGCGCCGTAGCGCGTCTGCTGCATCAGCGTCTCGATCAACGCCCGGCCTTCATGGGTCGGGCGGTCGTGTTCGTCCAGCCACCCGCGCGACCGGGCCGCTGAGGCCGGGTCGGTCGCATGGCCGCACTGCCGCACGAAGGCGACGATGTTGTCGGTCAGTTCGTCGTTCGACATCTGCGATCTCCTTGTTTCACACACCACTACGCCGCAGGGCCACGCCCGGATCGTTTGTGCGGGTCACGTCCGCGCGAGCACGTTGCCGACCAACCACCGGAACCACGTCGCGGGTCGCGGCCGTCGACAACGCGACACCGGGGCGCGAAACCGGCACCGGGGCGACCCTGGGCGACTCAACGCCCGGTCCGCGCCAGCGCTGACGGCCGATCCACGCGAAGCCTTGCGAGTTTTCTGCGATGCAGCAATTGTCGGCTGCAATACACACCGCATTGCGGCATTTCCATAGCCGATGCTGTGACTTTTTGTGTCACCTGCAACCCGACTGCCCGGAACTTGCGCAGGTGGCGCACCTTGCGGCCCGGATGCGCCCGGCTACACTGCGCGCATGACCGCCGACGAGATCATCACCGCCCTCGGCCTCGCCCCGCATCCCGAGGGCGGCTGGTTCCGCGAAACCTGGCGCGCCCCGGCCGAGCCGGGGATGCGCGCGCCGGGCACCGCGATCTACTATCTGCTTGCCGCCGGCCAGCGCAGCCACTGGCACCGGGTGGATGCCGGCGAGGTTTGGCATTTCTACGCCGGCGATCCGTTGGAACTTTCCATGGCCGCGACGGCGGACGGCCCGGCGAGCGCGCAGCGCCTTGGGCCCGACCTGGCCCGCGGGGACCGGCCGCAACTGGTCGTTCCGGCGCATCACTGGCAGGCCGCGCGGCCGCTGGGGGCCTGGACGCTGGTCGGCTGTACCGTGAGCCCGGGCTTCACCTTCGACGGGTTCGAGATGGCACCCGAGGGGTTCGACATCCCCCGCGCGAGCGGTTGAGCCCGTAGCCAGGGCGGCCTAGTCCGGCACGCTGCGCGCGGACGGCGCCGGGGCGCTGACCGTGCCGCCCCCCACCGCGGCCCGCACCCCGGTGCTGGCCGGACAGGTGGTCGGAAGACCGCGCGCCACGCGCACCGCGAGATAGCCGAAGGCCTGCGCCTCGAGCATGTCGCCATCGAGCCCGACGACCTCCACCGGCTCGACCGCCAGCCTCGTGCGCAGGCGCAAAATGTCCATCAGGACGGGGTTCTTTCGCCCGCCCCCCGTGACCAGCAGGCGGTCGGGCCGCCGCGGGCAGTGTTCAAGCCCGCGGGCGACCGACGCGGCCGCCGCCGCGGTCAGCGTCGCGGCGGCGTCGGCATCGGACAGCCGCGCAACATCCGCCGACAGCCGCGCAAAGGCGTTCCGGTCAAGCGATTTGGGCGGCATCTTGAGGAAATACGCGTCCTGCAGCAGCCGCCCGATCACCGCCTCCGCCACCCTGCCCCGCGCCGCCAGCGCCCCGTCCCGGTCGCAGGGCCCAAGCCCCCGCGCGCGCATCAGATCGTCGATGGGGGCGTTCGCGGGGCCGGTATCGAAGGCCAGAAGCGCGCCGGCCGCCTCGGGGCGCGGGCGCGTCGGATCGACCCAGGTCAGGTTGCCCACACCGCCGAGATTGACGAAGGCCAACGGGGCCTGGGCGCCGATCCATTTCGCGCAGGCGAAGTGGAAAAATGGCGCGAGCGGCGCGCCCTCGCCGCCCAGCCGCACATCCATCGCGCGGAAATCCCACACCACGGGCACGCCCAACACGCCCGCCAGCACGCGGCCGTCGCCCGCCTGGTGGGTGCCGCGCCCGCGTGGTTCATGCGCCAGCGTCTGGCCGTGGAACCCAGCGATGTCGATGCTAGCGAACCCGGCCATCACCTCGGCATGGACAAGCTCCACGATCTCGTCCGCCGCCGCGACCCCGGCCTCTCCCGGCCAGCGGCCGAGCGCGCCGCCCAGCACCGCGCGCTCCTCCTCGGCATAGGCGCGGTAAGCGGTCTCGCCGAAGCCCGCTATGGCCTCGCCATCGGTGACGACCACGGCCGCGTCGACCCCGTCGAGCGAGGTGCCCGACATGGTGCCGAGCGCCCGCACCGGACCCGGTTTCAACATGGCCTTCCCCTTCCCTTCCGTCACCGATATATCACTGTCCAAATCCACCCCCAGGGACAAGAGGCGATGACCTACCAGCCGAAATCGGACTTCCTGCGCGTGATGATCGAGCGTGGCTACCTGGCCGACTGCACCGATTATCAGGGCCTCGACGAAGCGCTGAGCCAGGGGGTGGTGACCGCCTATATCGGCTATGACGCCACCGCGGCCTCGCTGCATGTGGGGCATCTGCTGAACGTCATGATGCTGCGCTGGCTGCAGCGGACGGGGCACCGGCCGATCACCCTGATGGGCGGCGGCACGACCAAGGTGGGCGATCCCTCGTTCCGCGCGGACGAACGCCCGCTGCTGAGCCCGGCGCAGATCGACGCCAACATCGCGGACATGAAACAGGTCTTCGCCAAGTACCTGAGCTATGGCGACGGCCCGACCGACGCGCTGATGCTGAACAACGCGGAATGGCTGGACGGGCTGAACTACCTCGACTTCCTGCGCGATGTGGGCCGGCATTTCAGCGTCAACCGGATGCTGAGCTTCGAAAGCGTGAAATCCCGGCTCGATCGCGAACAGTCGCTGAGCTTCCTCGAGTTCAACTACATGATCCTGCAGGCCTACGACTTCCTGGAGCTGAACCGCCGCTACGGCTGCCGGTTGCAGATGGGGGGCTCCGACCAGTGGGGCAACATCGTCAACGGCATCGACCTGACGCGGCGCATCCTCGACGAGGAGGTGTTCGGCCTGACCTCGCCGTTGCTGACCACCGCGGACGGCGCCAAGATGGGCAAGACCGCGGGTGGGGCGGTCTGGCTGAATGCCGAGATGCTGTCGCCTTACGAGTTCTGGCAGTTCTGGCGCAACACCGCGGATGCCGATGTGGGCCGGTTCCTGAAGCTCTATACCGAGCTGCCGCTGGAGGAATGCGCGCGGCTGGGCGCCCTTGAAGGCGCGGAGATCAACGAGGCCAAGATCGTGCTGGCCAACGAGGTGACCGCGCTCTGCCACGGGGCGGAGGCGGCGGCCGCGGCCGAAGCCACCGCCCGCGAGGTCTTCGAGAAGGGCGGCACCGGCGAGGACCTGCCCACGCTGGCCGTCACCGCCGAGGAACTGGCCGAGGGGATGTCGGTGGCGCAGCTCATCACACGGTCGGGGCTGGCGAAATCGGGCAAGGAGGCCAAGCGGCTGATCGCCGAAGGCGGCGCGCGGCTGAACGATGCACCGCTTTCGGATGCGGGGCTGATGGTCGATGCGGGAATGCTGGCGGAGCCGATAAAGCTCTCGGCGGGCAAGAAGCGCCACGCCCTGGTGCGACTGGCGGGGTGAGGCGCCTGCCGGCCGGGGCGCTCCCGCCCCCGACCCGCGCGGGGCATGCGCCCCGCTTGTCCGGCCTTGGGCGTGGCGCCCGGCTGCGCCGGGCGCGCCTCCGGCGGGAGTATTTCGGCCAAGAAGAAGCGCAGGAGTGCGGCTGACCGGCGGCGGGCTAGAACCAAAGCCACCGGAGCAGGTGGACGGCCCCGTAGAGTACGGCAAGCGGCAGCGTGACGACGAGGGCGAGCCAGAAGGCCCCTGCCGCCGTGGGTTTCGGCGGCGGGGCGTGGACGCCCATGACGGGTTTTGCTCGATTCGACATGGGTCCGTTTACCATCCATTAGCCTTGCATCGGGTTAACAGGGGCATGGTGAGTTGGATCGAAAGCGCCTGCACCGTCCCGCCAGAGGCGGCCGCCCTGCCGATGCAGCAGCATCCCGCCTATGGGGCGGCCTGCCGCGCGCTGGGCAGCGCGGCGGTGTGGCTGGAGGCGCGGACGGGCGGGCAAAGGATCGGGACAGCGCAGGTTCTGCGCCGCCGCTGGCCGCTGTTGGGGGAGTTCGCGCTGCTCTCCCGCGGGCCGGTCTTTTCCCCGGACCTTGACCCGCACCGGGCGCGCGCGGCGCTGATCGCCCTGATGGAAACGCTCGGGCGCGGTCACCGCGGGGTGCTGGCGACGCCCGAACCGATTGCCGGGCAAGACCCGCTGGCCGGCGCGGGGCTGCTGCGCATGGTGAGCCCCGGCCAGACCGCGCTTGTCGACCTCGCCCCCCCGCCCGACCGGCTGCGCGCGGGGCTGCACCAGAAATGGCGCAACCGCCTGGTTCGAGCCGAGGCCGCGGGGCTGGAGGTGCGCGAGAGCCCGTTGCCCGCCGATCACTGGCTGCTCACGACGGAGGCGGCGCAGGCCCGCGCCCGCGGCTATGCCCGCCTGCCCCCGCCCTTTGCCCGTGCCTGGGCCCGTGCGGGCGATACCCTGCTGCTGGAGGCACGGGCCGATGGGCGGCCCGTGGCCGCGATGCTGATGCTGCTCCATGCGCCCTGGGCGAGCTATCACACGGGCTGGAGCGACTCGGCCGGGCGCCGGCTGAACGCCCATACCCTGCTGCTGTGGCGCGCGATGCTCGGCCTGC
Organism: Rhodovulum sp. ES.010; assembly: GCF_900142935.1. Lineage (NCBI taxonomy): Bacteria > Pseudomonadati > Pseudomonadota > Alphaproteobacteria > Rhodobacterales > Paracoccaceae > Rhodovulum > Rhodovulum sp. ES.010. The sequence continues at coordinate 955,523 of NZ_FSRS01000001.1, forward strand.
GGGCGCGCGGCATCTCGACCCTCGATCTCGGCGGGCTCGACACCGTGTCGACACCCGGCCTTGCCCGGTTCAAGCTGGGCAGCGGCGCCCGGCCGCGCCCCTTGGGCGCCACCTGGATGCGCGCGCCGGGCAGCGGCCTCGTGGCGCGGCTTGCGCGTGCGGGATGAGGGGGCGGCGACCACCGACAGGCCGCGACACGCCGCGCCGGCCAATGACCGTCGCCCGTCGGGCATCGGCCGAAAAAACGGTATGCGCCGAGGCGGTTGCACGGGGTTTCGACGAAGCAGCGGCGGTCGCCGCCCGGCGTCCCGTCAGGGGAGCCTCAATGCGAGATCATCCACGGACGCTTGCCCGGAAAACTCTTCGACCCGTCGGGGCGGTGCAGCGTGCCGGATTTCTTCTTCGTTCCGCCTGAGCAGCAGGAACAGCCCGCGCCGTGGCCCGAACGTTTCGGCTCGTGCTGCGCGGTTCGTTGGTTTCGTGCGCCTGGCCGGTGGCGCTGCCGACGATGGCCAGCTTGGGCGGGGTGAAGAACGCGCGGCGCGTCGCCGCGCCGCAATCGGGACAGGCGGTGGGCTTGTTGAATTCGGCCATGGCGGCGAAACCGGTGAACGGACCGCAGGCATCGCAGCAGTAATCGTAATAGGGCATCTGGATCTCCGTAAGGCGGTCGGGGACCGCGTGATGCCGCGGCCCCCGGAACGGGCTCAGAACTCGGGCGCGAGCGGCACGTCGATGGACCCGTCGAGATATTTTGTCGGGCCATCGGCGCCCGGTTTCACGTCGAACTCGAAGATGTCGGTCGGCAGCCAGAGCGTCGCGCAGGCATTGGGGATGCACGTTCCGTTCAGCGCGACCGGGGGCCGGCGCAGCTACAACCGCTGGGTCGCCAACGAAACGATGGAGGATTTCGCGCTGCGCTTCACCGCGCGGCGGGCCCGGCGCTGGAGCCGTGCGCGCGTGGCCAATACCGCGCTGGGGTCGATCTCGTTCCTGGCGCTGGAGGCGATCGGCGGCGCGATCACGCTGACCTACGGTTTCGATGCGGCGATCATCGCGATCATGCTGGTGGGCTCCTCCTGTTCCTCACCAGCCTGCCGATCAGCTATTACGCCGCGCGCTACGGGGTGGACCTCGATCTTCTGACGCGGGGGGCGGGCTTCGGCTATATCGGCGCGACAGTCACCTCGCTGATCTATGCCAGCTTCACCTTCATCTTCTTCGCGCTCGAGGCGGCGATCCTGGCGCTGGCTCTGGAGCTTTGCTTCGGGATTCCCGTCTCCATCGGCTATATCCTCTCGGCGCTGGTGGTGATCCCGCTGGTGGTGACCGGATTTTCCAAGATATCGGCCTTCCAGACCTGGACCCCGCCGTTCTGGGTGGTGCTGCACCAGATGCCGTTTGCGTTCCTGGTCTGGGCGGACACGAACCTCGGCGTCTGGACCGGGTTCGACGGCGCTCGGGGAAAGGAGGGGGCCACCATTCTGATGATCGGCGCGGCCTCGGGCGTGGCACTGTCGCTGATCGCGCAGATCGGCGAGCAGGTGGATTTCCTGCGCTTCCTGCCCGAACCGAAGACGCAGGCCGAGCGGCGCAAATGGTGGGCGGCTCTGCTGGCCGCGGGGCCGGGCTGGTCGGTGCTGGGGGTAGCCAAGATGCTGGCGGGCTCGTTCCTGGTGACGCCGGTTGTCACGGCGGGCGTGTCGGCGAAGGACGCGACCGACCCCACGCGGATGTACCTGACCGCCTTCGAGCAGGTGCTGGCCTCGCCCGCGCTCGGCCTGTCGCTGACGGCGCCTTCGTGATCCTGAGCCAGCTCAAGATCAACGTGACCAATTGACCTGCCACTGATCTTTCATCCAGCCGCGACCGGAGCCCGGTTGGTGTTTACGCCAAATGGCGCGGGTTGAGCAATCGCCCGACGCGCGGAGCTCTCATCTCGCGCAGCGGGTCGGGCGATTGCGGTGGTCAGGGTCTGCGCGTAGTCAGCCGGGGTCTGATAGCCCAAGGCCGAATGGGGGCGCTCGGTGTTGTAGTCGGCGACCCAGGCGGCGATCAGGTCGCGGGCATGGGCGAGGTTACGAAACAGCGTCTCGTTCAAGAACTCGTCCCGCATCCGGCCGTTGAAGCTCTCGACAAAGCCATTCTGCATCGGCTTGCCCGGCGCGATGTAGTGCCATTCGATCCGGTTCTCGGCGCACCACTTCAGGATCGCGTTCGAGGTCAGTTCCGTCCCGTTGTCCGACACGATCATTCCCGGCTTGCCGCGACGTTCGATCAGCGCCGTCAGCTCCCGCGCGACGCGCCGGCCGGAGATCGACGTGTCCGGGATCGCGGCGAGGCATTCGCGCGTGACGTCATCGACGATGTTCAGCACCCGGAACCGCCGCCCGCACGCGAACTGGTCATGGACGAAATCCAGTGACCAACGGGCATTTGCGCGCGCCTCGACCAGGATCGGGGCGCGGGTGCCGATGGCCTTGCGCCGCGCGCGCCGCTTGCGGACGGTCAGCCCTTCCTCGCGGTAAAGCCGGTAGATACGGTTGATCCCCGAGGGCTCGCCCTCCCGCCGGAGCAGGACGAAGAGCCGCCGGTAGCCGAACCGCCGACGCTCGTTGGCAAGCTCCCGCAATCGGCCGCGCAGTTCCGTGTCGGGTGCGCGTTGCGACCGGTAGCGGATCGTCTTCCGATCCGCGCCGGCAATCTGGCACGCCCGTCGTTCCGACAGCCCGAACCGGGCCTTCAGATGCGCGACCGCCTCGCGCTTCACGACGGGCGTCACCACTTTTTTGAAACCAGCTCGCGCATCGCGGCCAGATCCAGCATCTGCTCCGCCAGCAGCTTCTTCAACTTGGCGTTCTCGTCCTCGAGCGCCTTCAGCCGTTTGGCCTCTGACACCGTCATGCCGCCGTATTTGGCTTTCCAGTTGTAGAACGTCCCCTCCGACATGCCGTGCTTGCGGCACAGATCGGCACACTTCGCCCCGGCCTCATGCTCGGCCAGGATGCCGATAATCTGCTCTTCGCTGTATCTCGTTCGCTTCATTGTCCGTCCCCTCCTTGGGTCGGACTCTAATCGCAGGTGGAGGAAAAATCCCGTGGCAGGTCACAATGCCTATGCCGGCTCCATCGCCTGGTCGAACTTCTTGTCCCGGCTGACCCACAGCCACCCAAGCCGCGTCGTCTGGCTGGTCTTCAACGTATGGCCATCGCGCTGATGCTGATGGAACTGGGCGTGTTCGGGGCGCTGGAACACATTCTGGGGCTCTACTCCCATGTCGCGCTGGCCTGGATCGGGGCGCTGACCGCCGATCTGGTCATCAACAAGCCTCTCGGGCTCAGCCCTCGGGGCATCGAATTCCGCCGGGCATATCTTTACGACGTCAACCCGGTCGGCATGGGCGCGATGGCCGGTGCGGTGGTCATCGCCTTCGTGGCCCATGGCGGGCTGTTGGGCGAGACGGCCGACGCGCTGTCGGCCTTCATCGCGCTCGGCTCCGCCTTTGCCATGGCGCCGGCAAGCGCATGCGCGACAGGCGGGCAGTTCTACATCGCCCGCCCACTGCCCGAGGCCCCCGCCACGCCCCCGAGGCGGGGATGACATGCACCTGTTCCATCTGCGAATACCGCTTCGACTCCGAGGACATGACGCATTGCAGAAGGCCAAGGAGAAGGCCGAGGCCGCGAACCTCGCCAAAACGCGCTACATGGCCGGGATCAGCCACGAGTTGCGCACCCCGTTGAACGCGATCTACGGATTTGCGTAACTCCTCGAGAACGCGCCGGAAATCCCATCGGCCCGTCCGGACGCCGTCCGAGCGATCCGGCGCGATTCCGCACACCTGGCGGGGCTCATCGAGAACCTGCTCGACGTTTCCAAAATCGAGGCGGGGCGGCTGGAACTTTACCGCGACCGGATCAACCTGCCGATCCTGCTGCGCCATGTCACCGCGATCTTCGAGGGTCCGGCGCGCGAGAAGGGCCTGGATTTCGGCATACGGACCAGCGGCAACCTGCCCGAATGGGTCGACTTCGACGAGAAACGGCTGCGCCGGATCATCGTCAATCTGCTTTCCAACGCCATCCGCTACACCGAAAAGGGCTCGGTCTCGTTGAACATCCATTACCGCAACGAGGTCGCGGTGATCGAAATCTGCGATACCGGGATCGGCATCGCCCCCGACCAGATTGACCGGATATGGAAACCCTTCGAACGGCTCTCGCAGAAGGGGCCGTCGGGATCGGGACTGGGGCTCACGATCACGCGGCTGCTGGTCGACATCCTGGGCGGCGAGATCACCATTGAAAGCGTGCCGGGCGAAGGCACCACCTTTGGCGTCAAGCTGATGCTGCACTCGGTGATGCCCGAGGCCGACCAGCCGCGCGCCGCCTCCTCGGCGCCCGAACGGCTGACCGCGCGCGGCTATGTCGGCCCCCGCAAGACGATCTTGGCGGTCGACGACGACCTCGACTACCTGCGGCTGCTGCACACGGTGCTGAAACCGATGGCTTTCTGGTTCAGGCCGTGCCGGATGCCGAGACGGCGCTCGAGGTGCTCGGCGATTGCGCACCCGACCTTTTCGTGCTGGATATCGACATGCCGGGGATGGGCGGCTGGCAGCTCGCACAGCGCCTGCGCGACCGGCCGGAATACCGGGCGACGCCCATTGTCATGGTCACCGGCCACGCGCTGGAGGCGCGAATGCCGGTTGACCGCGAAGGGCTATACGACGCCTTCGTGGTCAAACCCTATTCGCTGCGCGACGTGCTGGTGCGGCTGGCCGACCTCATGAAGGTCGAGCTTGTCTTCGAGGACCCGTTCAGCGCCGAAAGGGCGCCGGACACGCGTCGCTCCCCGCGCACGGCACCCGAAACGCTGGCACGCCTGAAAAGCCTCGCCGGGATCGGCCATGCCGCCGGCGCCCGGCGCGAGCTCGACACGCTTGAGGCGTCCAGCGCGCTGGACCCCGACGCGCTGGCCCGGCTGCGCGACCGGCTGGACGAATTTGACATGACCGGTCTCCTGCGCCTGCTGAAGGAGATGACACGTGATGCTGCCTGAGCCCCCGCTGCCCGTCCTGCCCGCCCGGTCCATCGCGCTGGTGATCGACGATGCACCGGAAACGCTGGGGCTGATCTCGTCCGCGCTGGAAGACAACGGAATGACGGTGCTTGTCGCCCGGTCGGGCGCCGAAGGAATCGAACTTGCGCGCCGGGTCCGGCCAGACGTGATCCTGATGGACGCGATGATGCCGGAGATGGACGGGTTCGAGACCTGCCGGGCGCTGAAATCCGGCCCCCGCCCCGAACCCGCGCCGGTGATCTTCATGACCGGGCTGACCGAGTCCGAGGATATCCTCAAGGGACTGCGCGCCGGCGGCGTGGACTACATCACCAAACCCTTGGTGGTGGACGAGTTGATCGCGCGGATCATCATCCACGTGCTGAACGCCCGCGCTATCGCCTCGGCCCGCTCGGCGCTGGAGCATGCCGGCCAGAGCGTTCTGGCCTTCTGCGAGGATGGCAGGCTCGCCTGGGGGGGCGCCCGGCGCGCTGGCGCTTCTGGAAACGCCCGAGGCTCGCACGCTGATCAAGAACGCCCGGGCCTCGAAGGCGCTTGCCAAATGGCTCGCGAGCTTGTCGACCCAGCCGATCTCGGGCGCCCAGCCCTTCACGGGCAGCGGCTTCGCGCTGAAATACCTTGGAAATAACCCGGGCGAGATCATGGTCCGGATTCGCCGCCACAACGAGGGCGAAAACGAGGCCCAGCTTGCGGTCGCGTTCGGACTGACCGACCGCGAGGCCGAGGTGCTGTTCTGGCTGACACGCGGCAAGACGAACCGCGACATCGCCGAGATACTCGACCTGAGCGCGCGCACGGTGAACAAGCACCTCTAGCAGGTGTTCCACAAGATGGGCGTGGACAACCGCACCTCCGCGGCCGTTGTCGCGGATCGGATATTGAACACCTAGTCGCCATCGGGCGTTTCGCTGATGCGACGGGACGTGCAGGCGGTGCATACCGACTGCATGTCGCGATCGCGCCTGACAGGTTCAGGAGGGCATGCGGCGCCACCGAAGGTTCGGGCCCGCCGCTTCGCTCGACTCGGCAAGCCCCCCGAAGTGCGCAGCCCGGCGGCTCCGTTTCCCAGCGGACGCCGGCCAAAGCGTCATCTCAGGGTTTCTTCCGCCTGATGCAGGGCCGTCTCCGCACGCTGGAGCGCCCCTTCGATGGTAATCTCCGACGCGTCCACCATGCTCACCCCGAACGAAGCCGAAACCTCGGGGAAGTTCGTTGCGGCCGTCCGAGGCCAGACCGTTTCCAGCCGTTCCTGCAGCCGACGTGCCGTGCGAAACAGTGTATCGATGTTCGGAACATCCACGAATACGAAAAAGCGCCCCCCGCTGCAGCGCGCGAGCAGGTCGTTCCCGCGGAGCGTTTCGCTAATCTTGCGAGCCGTTTCTTTCAGCAATTCATCGGCCATCCGGGGACCGTGCGCCTCGCCGAACTCTTCGAAACCGTCGATCTCGAAAAGGATGACCCCCTGGTTCGGAACGCTGGCCGACATATCGGCCAGGCCACGGCGGCTCAAGGCTCCGGTGAGCGGGTCCATCTTGCCGACCTCGTCCAGCGCCAATCGAAGCTGGTGCATGATCCAGCCCAACCAAAACGCGATTGCGATCATCAGGCAGGCGATGACGCCGAAGGCAAGCGGCAACCAGACATTCGCATCCGAGCGGCTGATCCCGAACCGCGAATAGAGGACGTATATCGACAGCGGCAACAGGACAGCCAGGACCAGCACGCTTCGCATCCGAAAGCCCGCGGGCCCGGACGCCAGAACAGCCTTCAGGACTGGCGCGTTTCGGAACCAGATCGCCTGCCCGGCAATCGAGACGGCCACGCAGAGCAACGGCATCGCGGAGGTGCGGCCGTTTCTCATTGCTTCGAGAAAGAACAGATGGAAGCTGAGTATCGTCCCCCCCAGAGTGGCCGCCAAGAGGATCAGCGCGGCCCGGCGACTGTGCAACTCCCCGAGCAGGCTCAGGTGCAATGCGCATAACAGCACGGATGCTGCCACGCCCGACACGGGCCACGTGCCTTGCGCGGCGGGCCAGACCTGGTTCTCGACGAAAGCCCAGTGGCCTTCGGGAAAAACCCGCCAAGTCAGAACCTGGGAGATCGACACCACGAACAGGGCGCTTGCCGCGGAAACCGGCACCGGGAGGCTGCCTTGTGTGGACCGTGCCAGCATGGCGACAGCAAATAGGATGGATCCGACCGCGTGCACCGGCGCCAGGCTGAATGGCCCGTTGGGCTCGGAACCCGCGAACTGGAAGTACAGTCCCGCGATTGAGAGGAACAAGAGTACTGCGGCCGGACCCGCCGAAGGATCGGACCCGGAGCCTCTCCGAAGTATGTTCTGCATTGACGACACCTGGTACACTAAAGAAGAGACCGCAGGCTAAGTTGGAACGCCTGAACGCCGCCCTTGGGCAGCGTTCCATGCGTTCACGAACCGGCAAGCCACCGGAGGCACCTTGCGTCGCGGTCCATTCGAAGCGCCTTTCAGCGAAAACCTCGCGGTCTTGTTCAAGGCGGCCGCGCGTCACGCGCGTATGAGAGGGAGTCGCCACTCACAACTTAGGGTTGCGTTAACGGGTTGGACCTGCAATGGCAGGGAAGCGGGTTTCGACCAACCTTGCCGCGGAGCCCAGACGTAGCGAACCGAAACGACCGGACACAGTGACATGAGCAGTGCCGCGGACGCCGGAACGACCGGAGTTGCCCCGTCGGGGCAGGTCATCAAGAGCGTCATCGGGATCGGCGCATCGGCCGGCGGGCTGTCGGCGCTTGAATCCTTCTTCGAGAACTGTCCGTCCGACTCCGGCGCGGTCTTCGTGGTGATCCAGCATCTGTCACCGACGCATGAAAGCCTGATGGCCGACCTGCTGTCCCGCCGATGCGCGATGCCGGTGCGGATGATCGAAACCGACACGCCGGTCGAGCCCGACCACGTCTACCTCATCCCGCCCAATGCCGTGATGCGGATCGAAGATGACATGCTGCGTCTCGAACCGCGCCACGAGGGTCTTTCGCTGCCGATAGACGTGTTTTTCGAGTCGCTCGCGAGAAGCTATGGCGAGCAGGCCGTCGGGATCGTGCTGTCGGGCACGGGGGCCGATGGCACGCGGGGTGCGATCGCGATCAATGCGGCGGGAGGGCTCGTGCTGATTCAGGACCCGGCCGATGCGAGGTTCGACGGGATGCCCGCCAGTGTTCGCGGCACTGGCGTCGCGGACGCGGTATTGCCGGTGGGCGAGTTGGCGCCGAAGGCAATTGAACTTCAGGACCGGTCGCGGATCGTCGATCTGCCGCGTGACGTGGATATCGCCCCGCCCACGCCTGAAGAGCCCTCCGAGAAAGCCACCGGGCCCAGCACGCTGAACCATATCTTCGAGCTTGTCCGCGAGGCGACCGGGATCGATTTTCGCCTCTACAAGAGTTCGACCGTCATGCGTCGGCTCGGGCGCCGGATGCAGGTTCTCGGCGTTCGCGACCTGCCGGCCTATCTGGCCGTGATCCAAAACTCGCCGGACGAAGTGGCCGCGCTGCACCGGGAACTCCTGATCTCTGTCACGCGGTTCTTTCGGGACAGCAAACCGTTCGAGGAGTTGGAAGGGAGCGTCATCCCCGCGATCATCGACAGCCTCGACCACCACGACACGCTGCGCGCCTGGGTCGCTGGTTGTTCCACCGGCGAGGAAGCCTACTCCATCGCCATGCTCCTGCACGAGGGGCTGCACCGGGCCGGGCGTCACCAGCCGATCAAGATCTTCGCGACGGATGTCAGCCAGCAGAACCTCGAAATCGCGGCGGCAGGCGTCTATCCGGCCTCGATCCGCACCGAGGTCAGCCCGGAGCGTATCGAGCGGTTCTTCCTGTGCGAAGGCGAGTCGCTGAAGGTCTCGGGGGCACTGCGCCAGTCGATCGTATTTGCGCGCCATGATCTGCTGACGAACCCGCCGTTCACGCGGATGCATCTGGTGAGCTGCCGCAACACGCTGATCTACCTGCGCCGGCGCGGCCAGGAGACGGCGCTGCGTCGCCTCAAATACGCAGTTCAGAAAGGAGGTTATCTGTTCCTCGGAACGAGCGAAACGATGTCGGGGGACCAGCGGGGGTTTCATGTCTGCGATGGCAAGAACAAGATCTTCCGCCGCGTCGCCGAGGGCTACCCGGATGCCGGCTCGATGACGGTGCCGATAACGCAATCGGACGACCGCGTCGCCCGATCCCGGCGGGAGAAGTCCAGCCTCGACGCGTCGCTCGCAGGATCGACCGGGCGGCCGGCCGCACCCGCGCCGAATCCGGAAAAGGACCTGTTCGATGCGGCGGTGCAATCGCTGCTGGAGGCCTGGGCGCCGCCGTCGATCCTGCTCGACGACAAACAGAATGTCCTGCACTTCATCGGCAATGTCGGGGCGGTCCTTCGGACCCAACCCGGCCGCGCCAGCCTGGACCTGTCGCGCCTGCTGCCCCAGCCGATCGCGTCGGTCGCCAGCGTTCTGGTGCAAAAGGCCATCGACGCGCAGCAGGCCTTCGAGTCCGACCCGATCCAGGTTGATGACGGTGAAAAGGCGTCCACCCTGCACCTGCACGCGATGCCGATCAGGTCGCCCGCACAGCCGACCTGCGTGGTCTTGAGCTTCCACACGGACGATGGCGCCGGCATGGAAGGACCGCACCCCGAACGGATGGACCTGGCCACCGTGGCAAAGACCCGGATCGATATCCTGGAGGCGGATCTGAATGCCACGCGCGCGGATCTTCAAGCGACGATCGAAGCGCTCGAGACGTCGAACGAGGAACTGCAGGCCACGAACGAGGAACTGATGGCCTCGAACGAAGAGCTGCAGAGTTCGAACGAGGAGCTTCAGTCCGTCAACGAGGAGGTGAACACCGTCAATGCCGAGTTCCAGGAGAAGATGGAACAACTCAATCGGGCCAACGCCGATCTGAGCAGCATGATCCGGGCGGTCGGCGTCGCGACGGTCTTTCTCGACGAAACGCTTCTCATCCGGCGCTTCTCGCCCGATGCGACCCGTATATTCAACTTGCGCGAAGGCGATATCGGCCGGCCGCTGGGCGACATCTCGCACAAGCTCCGATATCCTGATCTTCTGGACAACATCCGCGAGACGATTCAGAGCGGCACGCTGCTGGAGCGCGAAATCGCTGCCGGCGACAGCGAACTCTTCCGTCTGCGCATCTCGCCCTATGCTGTTTCGGGAACGACGCATCGGGGCGTGGTGCTGACGCTGACCGATGTCACGGTCCATCGCACGCTCAAGCGGCTGCAATCGGTGATCGACGCCCTGCCTGAGCATGTGGCGGTGCTCCATTTCGACGGCACGATCGCGATGGCGAACTCCGCCTGGAACCGGTTCGCGGCGGCCAACGGCGATCCCGGCCTGCAGACCTGCGGCGTCGGCGCAAACTACTTCGAGGCGTGCGAGGTCGGGCTGTCCTTACCGAATGGCGACGAGGACTCGGAAGACAGCCGCATCGCCACCTGCGTGCGCAGAGGCCTTGGCGAAGTCCTGTCCGGCGCGCGCAGCAGGTTCGCGATCGAGTATCCGTGCCATACGCCCGATGAAGAACGCTGGTTCTACATGACGGCCGCCCCGGTGAGCGGCTCGGAATTCGCGGCCGTCGTCAGCCATATCAACATCACGTCATGGTATCGGAAGATCGAGGCACAGTTTTCCGGCGACATGGAAGGCAAATCCCCCTCGCCCGACTAATCGACTGATCGCAATGCGCTTTCCGAAGCTCTCGCGCTCCGCGTTTACCGGATGTTAGGCCAAGCCGCACAAGAATGCCGTCGGCAAAAGAACATGGGCATCCTGGGACAGACCTTCGGGCATGGGACGAAACGATGGGCACGCCGAGGACCGTTCGGGCGTTCGGGAAACGGACGCGCATGACACCGGTTCACCTGCAGGGCCAGAGGACTGTGCATCGCCCCCCCCAGCGGAAGACCCTCTCGCGGAGGTGCTTGTCGCGTTCAAGGACGAACTGACCGAGTCCGAACCGGCGCGCCTTTCCAGAACGGAACTCGAACTTCAGAACCAAGAACTCCTGGCGTCCTGGGCGGCGACGCAGGACGACCTTCACCGATATCTGACGATCTTCGAGAATCTTCCGCTCCCCGCCCTCGTCTTGGATCGTCGCGGTGTCATCAGAGAATCGAACGAGGCAGCCGCCCCCCTGTTCGGCGTGGTCGCCGCGGACTTTCTGGCGAACCGCTCCATCTATCGCCACATGGTCCAGGAGGCACGCGGCCGACTGCACGCAGTGCTCTCGGCGATGCCGCACGCAACCTCTCCAACTGTCGCGCGGCGCCTTGTCGAAAGGCGGCTGGACGGGACGGTGCTCAGCTACGACGCCCACATCACCCCTCTGCCGGCCGGGGCCGACGAAGACCGGCTTGCTCTCATGGTGTTCGTGGACCAGACGGCCACGAACCGGCTGGAGCACGAAGGCCACCTCTGGAAAAGCGTCGGCGAAGCGACCTCAACCCTGATCTACGCCTTCGACACGTCCGGCAACCTCATCTTCGCGAACGCCGCCACGCAGGACCGAATTGGTCGCCCGGGGCGCCTGACCGGCCAGCACAGGTCGAAATACGAGAATCTTGTCGGCTCGTGGACGCTCGATGTCGAGGTTCTGGTGTCGGGACAGCCACGAAACACATTTGGCGCGTATATCGACGCGGCCGGACACGCGCGCACCATCCACATACACAAGTTTCCGCTGCTGGATGAGGGCGGCAGGACCTACGCGATCGGAGGCATATCCACCGACGTCTCGGACATGGACCACGCCGTGAATCCGCAGCAGGCGCTTGACCGGTTCGCGGAACTGTCCATGCGCGACCCTCTGACCGGCCTCTACAATCGGCCCGTCTTCCTAGAGAAGCTCCGAGACCAGATCGAAACGTCACGCGGGCGTGGCGGCCAGATCGTTGTCGGATTCGTCGATATCGACGGGTTCAAGGACGTCAACGACAGCATGGGGCACGATGCGGGCGATGGCGTGCTGTGTGCCTTTGCCCACCAGCTCAGCGCCGCGATCGGGGACCGCGGCCATGTCGCGCGCTACGGCGGGGACGAGTTCATCCTCTACCTGGTCGACATGGCACCGTGCGAGGCGGAACGCCTGCTGCAGTCGGCGCTCGATGAAATCCGGTCGACGACCGAAATCGACGGCATCCGCATCCTGTTGACCTTCAGCGCCGGCCTGAGCCATTTCCCGGAGGACGCGCGCTGCGCGGAGGACCTGCTGAACGCGGCGGACAACGCGCTTTATTCCGCGAAGCTCGGGGGGCGCGACAGGATTTCGCGATTCAGCAAGGAGTTGCGGGTCGCGAGCGAACGGCGCCTGCGGGTGCTGAGCGCGCTTCGCCAGGCACTTGCCGAAGACCGTTTCCGCCTGATGTATCAACCGAAATTCGAGATCTCGGGCACAGGCCGGATCGTCGGTGGCGAGGCGCTGTTGCGCTGGCGGGACCCGATCCTGGGGGAAGTCGCGCCCTCGGAATTCGTCCCCTTGGCCGAGACGAACGGCCTGTACAAGGCACTCGACCTGCGCGTCCTGAAACTCTTCGCGGAACAACAGCGCGTATGGTTGGGGCAAGGTCTGCGGATTCCGGTTTCCGTGAACATCGCGGCACGATCTCTCCAATCAACCGATTTCGTGCCTACGGTGCTGTCCTTGCTCAACCTGTACGATGTCCCAGGCGACTTGCTGTCGCTGGAAATCACCGAAACCGGGTTGATGAACAGCCCGCTGGAAGCTGCGAAGGCGCTGGCCATTCTCGCGGAGGCGGGCATCAGGATATCGATCGACGATTTCGGGACGGGCTACTCGTCGCTGTCCTACCTGCAGAAACTCAATCCCAGCGAACTCAAGATCGACCGGAGCTTCATTTCCAAGCTCGACCAGGACGAGGGCCGGTCCCATGCGATCGTGCGTGCCATCCTGGCACTGAGCGAAAGCCTCGGCCTACAATCGGTTGCGGAAGGAATCGAGACCGAGGGCCAACTGGCATGGCTGGCCGACAACGGATGCGACCTGGGCCAAGGGTATTTGGTCAGACCCGCGCTGGAGGCAGACGAATTCGCGGCCTTCCGGTCCGACACGAGCCCCAAGTAGTCCACCGCACCGCGTTTTCGCGAACGACCTGCTCCAAGGCGCCAACCGGCCCCCGGACCAATGCGCGGGTTCCAGCTGTGCGCGCAGCGGTCGCGTGGTGTTGGCAGCCGTGCACAAAAGAAAGGCCCCCTCCGATGCGAGGGGGCCAGGGTCGTCGATCAGGCTCTGTCCTTACCGCTCGATGCTCTCTGGCTTTGCCTGGGCCTTCTCGACGTCAGAGGCGAGCGCACCCGCCTCGGATCCTTGTTCACGGCTACAGCAACCGACGTCCGACCGCGTTCTCATTGCGGAGCCGGTTCGGGGCGGGCGCTCGCCGGAGCGGCACCCGGCACCCAGCCTCAGCTACACCCGCTCGTCGCCCCGCAGGTGTTACACTTCATGCAGGTGCCGTTGCGGACCAGAGTGTAGTTGCCGCATTCGCCGCAGGGGTCGCCCTCGTAGCCCTGCATCTTGGCCTTGGTGCGGGCGTCGATTGCGGTTCCGACGGCGGCCCCAGTCTCGGGCACCATGGTCTGCAGCGCGGCCACCGGGTCGGCGGCGCTGTCCAGCGCCGTGGCACCCATTCCGCCCTGGAGCACCACCAGTTCCTGCGGCAGGCGCTTGCGCAGGTAGCCGGTCGAACTGATCTGTTTCAGCACTTCCAGCGATTTCGACGCCGCACTGTCCGACACCGGCGAGACGTTGCTGACCTTGCCTTCCTGGTCGCCCCCGCCAAGCTCGTCGAACGCAGCGCCCGTGGGTTTGACATGTGCCAGGTCCGTGCGGTCGAGATAGCTCACCGCCAGTTCGCGGAAGATGTAATCGAGGATCGAGGTGGCGTTCTTGATCGTCTCGTTGCCCTGGACCATGCCGGCGGGTTCGAACCGGGTGAAAGTGAAGGCCTCGACGAACTCCTCCAGCGGGACGCCGTATTGCAGGCCCACGGAAACCGCGATGGCGAAGTTGTTCATCATCGCCCGGAAGCCGGCGCCCTCCTTGTGCATGTCGATGAAGATTTCGCCAAGGCTGCCGTCCTCGTATTCGCCGGTGCGCAGATACACCTTGTGGCCGCCGACGATGGCCTTTTGCGTGTAGCCTTTGCGGCGCTCGGGCAGCTTTTCGCGGTGGCTGCGCACAACCTCCTTGACCACCACCTTCTCGACGATCTTTTCCGCGACCACCTGCGCCTTTTCCGGGATCGAGCCGGTGGCCAGCACCTCTTCGGCCTCCTCGTCGTCCTCGACGAGGCTGGCGGACAGCGGCTGGCTGAGTTTCGAG